>DVFQ01000064.1 GCA_018713185.1 Candidatus Copromonas avistercoris (nom. illeg.)
TGAATAACTCTTTCTCGTTTTTCTCGCCTGATATGTCTATTCTGCACAGTGTCAACTGGCATAATGCCGTCAAGTCTGGCAACTTTCTTTTATTTTTCCGGCCGCTAAGAAGCAGATAAAAATGTTTCCAATTTGTTTTTTTCAGCATATTTCCAAGGGTTTTCGGCATTTTTAGCAAACTTTTGTTTTTTTGTGGCATAGATGTTGCTAAGATATAGAGTATAACGCCGCCCGGCTGGCAGGTTTTCCTGGCCCCTACCATTATGGACGGCCTGAATAGGAGGATTTGTATGGAAGTCAACTATGGGATCTTATCGATCATTCCCCCAATCGTTGCCATCACCTTGTGTTTCGCGACAAAGCAGGTTCTGGTGTCCATGTTCGCCGGATTATTCGCCGGCGCGTTAATCATCAGCAACTTCAATCCCTTCGGCGCGGCGGCTTATTCCTTAAACGCGCTGGCAGTAAACCTGCAGGAAAACATTATTCTGTTCATGTTCACCATGTTCATGGGCGTCGGCATCGCGTTTATCTGGCGTCTGGGCGGCAGCCACGCGCTGGCAAGCGCCGCCATGAGAAAGTTTAAAAAGAGACGTTCCGTCTGCTTAGGAACCTGGGGCCTTGGAATGGCCTGCTCCGTCAACGACTGCCTGGTATCGGCGGTAGACGGAAACGTATTCCGCGATATCTGTAAGGAATACCGGATCTCCTCGGAGAAGTTTTCCTACGTGCTGGACGCTACGGCGGCTCCTTCGGCGGCCCTGTTCATTTCCGACTGGATCGCCTACCAGATCAGCATGATCGGACAGGGACTGGACGCGGCCGGAATCACGGAGATCACCCCCGTATCCGCCTACATCAACGGCCTTCCCTTTAATATGTATTCCATCTTCACCTTGATCTTCGTCGGACTGTTAATGTACACCGGAAGAGACTACGGCCCCATGTTAAAGGCTGAGGTCCGCGCCTTAAAGACCGGCCAGTTCACCAAACCCGGCGCGAAGCCGATGTTAGACGTAGGAAGCGAGCTGGGCGAAGCAAAGACCACGAAACCCATGATCCGCAGCTTCGTTCTTCCCATCGCCATCGCCTTTGGCGTCATCATTTTCGGTATCCTTTATACCGGTATTTCCAATCCGGCCAGAACCGGCTCCGACATTATGTCCATTCTGGACGCCTGCGACGCGACTCTGGCTCTTTACTGGGGTTCCTTCGCAATGGCCATCACCGGCATCGTGCTGGCTCTTGGAACAAAGATCCTGACCTTTGAGGAAACCATGAATACCGTGATCGACGGTTTCAAATTAATGGCTACCACCGGAGCGATCTTAGTAATGGCATGGTCTCTGGCCTCCGTTACCCAGAGCCTGGGACTGGGCGATTTCGTCGCTACCTATGTCGGCGGAAATATCCCCACCGGACTGCTTCCGCTGTTAGTTTTGATCTGCGCCTGCCTGGTTGCCTTCGCAACCGGTACCTCCTGGGGAACCATGGCCATCATGACTCCTCTTGCCATCCAGCTGGGCTACTCCGTAACCGGAGACATCCTGTTCTCCACCGGTATGACCGGCGCGGTTCTTTCCGGAGCCATCTTCGGAGATCACTGCTCGCCTGTTTCCGATACGACGGTTATGGCCTCCATTTTCTCCGGAGCCGACCATCTGGATCATGTGGCGACGCAGGTGCCCTACTCCCTTACGGTTATTTCCGTGATCGGAGTCCTGTACCTGATCTTCGGTTTTACTGAAATCTCGCCCTTTATCCTGCTGCCCATCGGTATCGTTGCCCTGTATTTCTTACAGATCGTCCTTCATAAATACTTTATGAAGAAATACGATATCGATCCCAACTACACGAAATTCATGACGGAGGACCATCAGAGAGCATAGGCTGACGTTCCTTCTAACAAACGAATTTATCGCGCGCCGCTAAGTGATTTAGCGGCGCATTTTTTGTTTTTTGCGCAATCTTTATCTGACTATTTTATATTTTTTATTGATTTGCAAGTCTATTTGTACTGTTTGACCGTCAAATTTGTCAACTTTTCCTCCCTTTTTCTTCTATCCGCCCGGATTTTTCTCCTTCGTCTTTTCTCTCATCCTCCGTTTTTTCCCATTTTTCCTTGCTTTTTTCTCCTTTTCGCCATCCTGGCACGGATGTTGCTTTAAAGAGGGCAAAACCGTTGGCCGTCCTGCCGCTGGATATCCTGGCATCCGCGTCCCGCGCGCCGCATCCCTTCGGCGCCGCGAAAAAACGGCAGCCGTTAGAAAACGGTTCCACGAAATGGTTCCAATGAAACGGTTCCACGAAAAAACGGTTCCAAATAAAGGAGGATTTGTATGGAAGTCAATTATGGGATCTTATCTGTCATCCCGCCGTTAGTCGCGATCATCCTTTGCTTCGCGACTCAGCAGGCGCTCATCTCCATGTTCGCCGGTTTATTTGTCGGCGCGCTGATCATCTGCAACTATAACCCCTTAAGCGCGGTGGCGTATTCGCTGGATTCCATCGCCGCCAACATGACGGAAAATATCATCCTGCTGCTGTTCACCCTGTTTATGGGCGTCGGCATCGCGTTTATCTGGCGTCTGGGCGGCAGTTTCGCCCTCGCCAACGCCGCCAAGCGCCGGTTTAAAAAGAGACGTTCCGTCTGCTTGGGCGCCTGGGGACTGGGAATGTGCTGCTCCGTCAACGACTGCCTGGTATCGGCGGTAGACGGAAACGTATTCCGCGATATCTGCAAGGAATACCGGATCTCCTCGGAAAAATTCGCTTACGTGCTGGACGCCACCGGCGCTCCCTCCGCCGCCCTCTTTATCTCCGACTGGATCGCTTACCAGATCAGCATGATCGGGCAGGGACTGGCCGCCGCCGGAATCACCAGCATCACGCCGGTCGCCGCCTATATCAGCGGTCTGCCCTTTAATATGTACTCCATCTTCACCCTGCTTTTCTGCGGGTTGTTGATGTACACCGGAAGAGACTACGGCCCCATGTTAAAGGCCGAGGCCAGAGCTTTGCAGACCGGTCAGTATATCCGTCCCGAAGCAAAGGCCATGATGGATTTGAATAACGAGCTGGGCGAAGCAAAAATGACGAGGCCTCTGGTCCGCTGCTTCGTTCTCCCGATCCTGGTTGCCTTTGTCATCATCATCGCCGGAATCTTCTACACCGGCCTTACCAACCCGGCCCTTGCAGGAAACGACATCATGTCCATCTTAAACGCCTGCGACGCCACCCTCGCCCTTTACTGGGGTTCCTTCGGCATGGCCGCCACCGGCATCGTCCTGGCGCTGACCACCAAGATCATGACCTTTGAAGAAACCATGAACACCATCGTAGACGGCTTTAAGTTAATGGCAATGACCGGCGCGATCCTGGTAATGGCATGGTGCTTAGGCTCCATCACCCAGGAATTAGGCTTCGGCGACTTCGTTTCCACCTATATCGGCGGCAATGTTCCCACCGGACTGCTTCCGCTTCTGGTACTGATCTGCTCCTGTCTGGCTGCCTTCGCAACCGGAACCTCCTGGGGAACCATGGCCATCATGACTCCTCTTGCCATCCAGTTAGGCTACTCCGTAACCGGCGATATCCTGTTCGCAACGGGTATGACCGGCGCGGTTCTTTCCGGAGCCATCTTCGGGGATCAGTGCTCGCCTGTTTCCGACGTTACGATCATGGCCTCCATTTTCTCCGGCGCCGACCTTTTGGACCACGTAAAGACCCAGCTGCCCTACGCGCTGACGGTCATCGGCGTGATCGGCGTCCTGTACGTGATCTTCGGCTTTACCGAGATGTCGCCCTTTATCCTTTTAGCGATCGGCCTCGTCTCCCTGTATTTCCTGCAGATCATCCTGCACAAATACTACTTGAAGAAATACAATATCGATCCCAACTACTCCAAGTTCATGACGGAGGATCACAAAAAAGAATAAGCGGGATGAAAGGGATCGGCCCGTATAAGATCCGGCCTGAAACGGCCGTAAAAATAGAGCTGCCGCGGCGGCTCTATTTTTCTGTTCCGCCAGCTTAATTTTCCGTTTCGTCCGCCTAATTTTTCTGTCAATACTTGTTTTTTTATTTATTTAACTGTATGATAGAAGAAGGGTAAAAAAATCTGTAAAGGAGTCTCCTATGAACACCAAAACCGTTGTACTAAACGCGAAAAAAATGAATTTCGACGGAAAACTGGACTTCTCCATCCTCTCCTCCCAGGTTACGGTCTATGACGATACCGCGCCGGAAGAGCTTTTGGAGCGGATCCAGGACGCAGATGTGATCGTGACCAAGGAAATGCCCGTGAGCGGAGAGCTGATCCGGCAGTTCCCGGACTCCGTAAAATTGATCTGCGAGGCTGGCACCGGCTACAACAATCTGGATCTGGCCGCCGCCAAGGAAAAGGGCATCATGGTCTGCAATATCCCGGCCTACAGCACCCAGAGAGTCGCCCAGACCGCGATCATGCTGATCTTAAACTTAAGCTCCGCCATGCAGGTCCAGATGGCAATGCTTGCCAAAGGCAATCATGACAACTTCACGAAAAACCTGCAGGTTCCCCACGTAGAGGTAAACGACAAGACCCTGGGAATTATCGGAGCGGGCCATATCGGCCGCGAAGTTATCCGGATCGCGAAAGCCATGGATATGAAGATCCTGGTTTATACCAGAACGCCCAAGGAGGACGGCGACGGCATCCGCTATGTGGATCTGGAAACCCTGTTAAGAAACAGCGATTACGTTTCCCTCCACTGCCCGCTGACGCCCCAGACCCGCCATATGATCAACAAGGATACCCTGGCTATGATGAAGCCGGAAGCATTCTTGATCAATACCTCCCGGGGCGCCCTGATCGACGAGCCCGCCCTGATCGAGGCCCTTCAAAACGGCGTCATTGCCGGAGCCGGCCTGGACGTACAGGAGGTGGAGCCGCCGGCGGAGGACAATCCGCTCTATACAATGTCCAACGTCCTCTTAACGCCCCATATGGGCTGGAAGGGCCTGGAAACAAGAAAGCGCCTGGTATCCATCCTGGCTGGCAATATCAAAGCCTGGGAGGATAAAAAGCCGGTAAACGTGGTATCCGCGTAACCGGAGGCCCAGTCAAACCGTGATCCCAGCCAAGCTGGAATCCTGATCAAACTGGAATCCTGATCAAACTGTGAAGTTCCCGGTTTTCAACCGGAGGATATAAGGAGGAATTACCTATGATCTGTATTAAAAACGGCACTCTGCATACCGCGGTATCCAGAGAGCCCATCAAAGCCGACCTTCTCATCGACAACGGCAAGATCGTCCGCATCGCGGAGAATATCAACGAAGCCGGAGCCGAAGTCATCGACGCCGCCGGCCTCAACGTATATCCGGGCTTTGTAGAAGCGCACTGCCATATCGGCCTTGACGGCTACGGCATCGGCTATGAAGGCCAGGATTACAACGAGTTAAACGATCCGGTTACGCCGCAGGTTCGCGCCATCGACGGAATCAACCCCTTCGATCCCTGCCTGTCTATGGCGGCGAAGGCTGGTATCACCAGCTTCGCGACTGGCCCAGGCAGCTCCAACGCCATCGGCGGCACCTTTGCTGCCATCAAACCGGTTGGCAAACGGGTTGACAACATGATCGTCAAATACCCGATCGCTATGAAATGCGCCTTCGGCGAGAACCCCAAACGCTGCTACCGCACCAAGGGAATCTCCAGCCGTATGACCAACGCCGCCATGATCCGCGAGGCTCTTGACAAGGCGAAATTATATCAGGCCAAGATCAAGGCCGCCGGTGACGACGCCTCCAAGCTTCCCGCCTACGACCAGAAATCCCAGGCTCTGCTGCCTTTGATCAACAAGGAAATCCCCTTAAAGGCCCATGCTCATCAGGCCAACGATATCTGCACCGCTCTGCGGATCGCGAAGGAGTACGACCTGGATGTGACCCTTGAGCATGTAACCGAGGGACACCTGATCGTGGAAGAGCTGGCAAAAGAGAACGTACCCTTAGCCGTAGGGCCGACCCTTGGACATGCCTCCAAGTTCGAGCTTCAGAATAAGACCTGGGAGACCCCGGGAATCCTGGCAAAGGCCGGCTGCCACGTCTCCATTATCACCGACGCTCCGGTAATCCCGCTTCACTACCTGCCCCTTTGCGCCGGAATGGCGATCAAGGCTGGAATGGATGAATATGACGCCCTCCGCGCCATCACCATCAATCCGGCGGAGCATATCGGCATCGCCGACCGGGTCGGCTCCCTGGAGGTTGGAAAGGACGCTGACGTCGTAATCCTTGACGGCTCTCCCTTCACCGTAGAAGGCGAAGTCCGCCACGTATTCATCAACGGAAGCGAAATCGAGCTGTAAAAAAAGATCCCCGCAGAAGACATATCCTGTCTCCTGCGGGGAATATAATCTGACCTCGTCATAGGGTCTCAATCTCTGGACTGGCCCACGCTCTCCCTTCCCTCGGCCGCGGCGAGAAGCGTCTGCTTTAACTTCTCTTCGATTCCGGCCAGCTCGGCCTCCGCGTTCTGTCTGGCTGCCCGGCCTTCTTTCTGAATCTTGATAGTTTCCTCGATGGTCGAAATCAGATCCGCGTTCACCTTCTTTAATGTCTCCAGATCTACGATTCCCCGTTCCGCCTCCTTGGCTACGCCAACGCTGCTCTGCTTTAACAGCTCCGCGTTCTTTGTCAGCAGCTCGTTTGTGGCGTCCGTTACGCTTTTCTGAAGTTTCAGAACGCTTTCCTGCCGGTGCAGCCCCAAGGCGATCACGATCTGGCTTTTCCAAAGCGGGATCGTATTTAAAACCGCCGTCTGGATCTTCTCCACGAGAGCCTTGTCATTGTTCTGAATCAGGCGGATCTGAGGCGCCGTCTGGATGGCGATGGTTTTGCTCAGCTTAAGATCATGAATCTTTTTCTCAAACCGGCTCACCGTATCCTCAAAGTCCCGAACCAGCTGAGCGCTCATGGGATCCCCCTTGGCCTTAGCCTCCTCCCGGAGTTTTGGAAGGGTTTCCATCTGAATTTCCTTAATCTTTTCTTCCCCCGCCGCAATATAAATCTGCAGCTCCTGGAAATACTCCAGATTCTTCTCATACAGGCTGTCGAACATGGTGATATCCTTAAGCATCGCCATTCTGGCCTGATCCAACTGCTGCTCGATCTTATCGATCTGAACCTCCAACTTCTCATACCGCTGGAGCAGCTTTTTTATATTCCGGGAAGCATTCTTAAGAAAGGGGAGCTTATCAAGGAACCCCTCGTCCCCCGAATCCACTTCCGCTTCCTTGACTTTTACCACCAGATCCGTCATCAGTTCTCCCACGTATCCGCTGTCCTTGCTGCGGATCTGGCTTAAAATATGATCGGAAAAGCCGGAAATATTTTTCTGCGCGCCCACGCCGTACTGGATCAGCTGCTGGGAATCCATCAGATCGATTCCGTCCTTTATTTCCTCTACCCTCGCCCTCTGCTCCGGCGAAAGCGTCTCCACCTGTGCCTTAATACTTTCCGCGTCTATTTTTTGAAGCTCCTGCCGGGGAGCCTCCTCTTTTCCCTTGGCCAATGCCTCCAGTGTAATCTCCTTTGCCATTTCCAATCCTTCCTTTCTGCTGAAGCTTCCATGCTCCTATACCGGACGTTTCTTTCATTACTGCAGCGCCTCTATGATCCGCTCCATGGTTTCCGAATCCGGCATCGGCGCGATCATGGTGATCTCCGGCGCAATGCCGGATACGCCGAAATGATCCGCATCCGTCGGCACATCATAAACTCCCGTCCGGAATCCGTGCTTTTCCCAGGCCAGACGCTGAACCTCCGGATCCAAAAGCGCATCGATCCCGGCCGCCCCCGTCTCATCCAGCGCGATAAACACATGGGAGGACCACACTGTGGGCGTCGGATACAAAAGAATAATATCCCCCTTAATCTGACTCCAGGTGTCCGGATTTTCAGCGGCAAATTCCAGCAGCTGACTTTCATATCCGGCAATCAGCGGTTTGGCGCCCATTCCCGTTTTTAAAAACTGGTCAAACAGATCCGCCGAAGAGCTCTCCATGTAGCCCAGCTTCTGAAAAATATCCTGCAGCCTGGGAAGAATGGAATCCAGATTTGTTTCGTCCGCCACGCCTTTGCAGAGAGTGTTGGCCAGAAGTCCCGCAAACATATTTCCCGAATTGGATTTCACCGGATCCGTCGTCCCCACGGTCACGTTTCCATAGAGCTGAGGAAGCCCAAGATCCGCCCAGCTGGTCCCGTTTTCCACCGCCTCTGTAAGCAGCGCCATATCCACATAATAAATGCCGTCCTGCTCCGATGCGATCCCGGAATCCAAAAGTGCCTGAGCCACCGCGCTCCTGGTATAAAGGACGATGGGCGTATTGAAAACGATCTCGCTCTTTACCGGGCTTCCAAACAGCCGCTCATAAAGCTCTAACGCCGTCTGACTGGAAGGAAACAGATAATCTCTTCCGGACGCGTCCGCCGTTACCATCTCAATGGAACCAGCCTTGGCATAATCCATCTCCAGACGATACTGATCCCGCAGGATCTCCTGTACCTCCTCATCCTCCAGAAGCCCGATTTTTTCTCCGCCTACGTATCCGCTGATTTCGGTCACCTCCCGGCTGTCCGACACCCATACATAGACGACAGCCGCCACAATGACCGCCGCCAGAATCCCAAGTCCCATCAGCTTTGTCTTCATTGTCCGCCCTCCATCTTCAAGGTGCTTTTTAAAAGCTCGATATCCGCCTCCACATCCATCAGCTCGCCTTCCATCAGCCTGGTAAACTGCCGTTCAAAGGCGCGGTTCAGAACGGGAAGCGCTTCCCCCGTCCTGACGAGGATCTCCGTCACTTCGCCGGAACGAAGCCCCGTATTCTGGAACTCCACATATCGGTTCAAAAGCCTGGCCGCCGTATCCAGATAATATGTAAAGAAACGCCTCGCCAGCTTGATTTTATCCGGATTCTCCTGCAGATAATTCAAAATTCCCTGGCCCGTCTGGTGCAAGGTTCCGGCATCCTTCTGCACCGCCGGATCCTGAATCTCCCGAATTGCCCTCGCCATGTCCGCAAGATCTATTTTCGCGTCATCCAGAAGTTTTTTCAGTTCTTCTCCGCCCTCCATAGTCTCCACATCAATTCCCGCAATCTTTCTGCTGGGCTTTAAGAATAAAAACAACCCAAAATAAACGCCGACTGCTAACAGGATGCAGACCAGAAGGTTCCAGTGCAGAACCAGGAAAAGAAGTAGGAATGAGACGGCGGCTGCCAGCGCGGCCGTTATCATTCTCGCAGTTTCATTCATTCCTTATATCCTATATCCTTTCATCAGTTATATCCCTTTACGCTCCGGAATGCCTCCGTCAGGTTCTCCCGTCCGTCGAACACCCGAGCATTGCTGTATTCCGCCAGCTCCTCTAACTGCGACTCGTCCGCATCGCCGAACATAATGGAAAAAATAGGGATGCTAACTCCAAGGTCCGAATAATATGGTTCAATATCGTCGATCGAACCTCCGGACTGGCCGTCAGTCAGAAGGATGATCGCCGGCGTATAATCCGACAGATCAAAGCTGTATAAAAGATCCAGACCCTCCACAATGGCGGAATACATATTCGTACCGCCTCCCGGCGTCTGTTCTTCCACCCGCTCATAAAGCCCTTCCAGTTCGCTTCCGTTGCCTGCCGCCATAAAAACGTCAATAGGCTCGCTGTTAAACGGAATCAGGATATTTACCTCATCCTGCGACGCCTGGAGGAAATTTTTTGCCGCATTTTCTTGAATTAAAAGCTGTTCCATCGCCTCCACCAGCTGACGGTTCCCCCGTCCGCTCATGCTTCCGGAATAATCCAGACAGTAAACGCTTAACGACGGCTTGCGAAGCTCGGTCTGGTACAGATTTAAACACTCAAACAACACTTCGGTTTCCGGCATCCGGATCGGAGACAGCACCCGGTCCGGCTGAAGTCCCCATTCCTCCCGGAAAATTTCCCGATTCCGTTCAGAGATTCCCGTATAACCGGTGCGCCGGCCGGTCCGCTGAATCGCGTCCTGCGTCTCTTCCGACAAAAGATACTCCTGCAGCCCTAAGAACAGCTCCTCTTTTTCCTCCTCGCCCTGGTCCACATATCCAAGGGGCGAATCCGCGAGCGAAAGGCCGTCATATGGATAAACCACATACAGCGGCTCCTCTCCCCGATCTTCCAGAACCTCATTCGTCTGGATCATCAGGCACTCATAATTTACCATGGCGTCAAAGTCCCCCTCCAGGAACATATCCTTCAGCCAGTCAGAGCTTCCGGAGGAACGATCCACGCCGTAAAGAAGTTCCTGCACCTGGATTTTTAACTCCTCGCTCTGCAAATCCTCCATTGTGATCATTTCCGGATTCCCTAAAAGCGCGTAAAGAAAACCGATGTAAGCGCTGGCGCCGGAATTGGACTGGGTAGCGCTGGTCATGCAGAATTTCAGCTTTCCTGCTTCAATAGCAGAAAGGATGTCCCGGACGGAAACCTCCCGGCCCACAAAACCAAGTTCCTCAGCCAAGCTCTTCCGAATTCCAAAAACAACCGGCGTAATAGAAATGGATTCCGCGTGCTTGACCCGATGATCTGTATCTCCAACCGTAAGCCAGAGGCTGCTGGCCGGCCAGACCGCGTCGTAAGAAATATCTTCTTCCTCCAGCAGGCGCATAATATCCAGAGATCCCTTATAGCTCATCTCGATTCGTATATCTTCCTCATCCGCATACTCTTCAAGAATCGGCTCCAGCTCCTTATTTTCAGACCCGGAAACAATCCGAAGCGTCTGATCCCCACTTCCCAGGACCGAAACATCCCCGCTTCCCGAAGCCTCCTCCTGTTCTTCTGTGCCAAAGCTGCAAGCCGTAAGAGCAAAGGCTGCGAAAGCCATAAGAACTGCTGCCGCAAAAACCGCCCGAAGCCTGTCTGCCGCATATCGGAATCCTCTCATAAAGCACCTCTTTTCTCTCCCTTACGGGTTTAAAAAACTTTTTTCCGGTTTTATTCTTTATTGTAGTCTGCACCGGCCGTCTGCCGCTACCACTCTCATATATAAACTGTGTAAAATCTATCTGCATTTTCCAGGGGACGGCGCATAGCCTGCTCCGGCGAAAATCTTTGATTCCACCGAAGCGAAATTTCCTTACACATAAAAAATCCGGGAAAGAGCTGATATCGCTCCTTCCCGGACCTTGCGTTTTGAACCGGCCTTTGATCCTCTTATTCTTTAATAGTCCCAGTCGTAGAACACCGGCGCGATGGGCTCGCCGTAGCTTTCATTCTTATTGACCGCTTCTCCGTTGATCGAAGTAACCATACCGCTGCTGTTTACCTCGTACTCGTTGTCATCCCGATCCTTTACGGTCCGGTTCTTGGAAATCCGTCCCGAAGTATTCACGACATAGGTATCGTAGGTTCCGTCGTTATTAGGAATGCTGTAAAGGGTATAACGGCTGTCGCTGTCCGCTTCCTGGCGTTTTCCCATATAATAAAGGTAATTATCCTTTACACCGGTAACGCCCCGTCCAGAATTGGTTCCCTCATTAAAGTAGAACGTGGACTTGGTTCCATCCCCTTCTTCGATGGTCTTTCTTCCTTTTACCACCGTCTTGGAATCCTCGTCGAAATAATAAGCGGTATATTCGCCGGTGCTGCCGATCTCAACCTGGATCAGCCCGTCCACCGGATTGCCCCGATGATCAAACAAATAATTTTTTCCGTCGATCCTGGTAAAGTCGCTGGTAGACGCGTCCTCATATCCCGGCCCGGTCTTCGGCGTGCCGTCTTTATTAAAGTAATACCATACCACCGGCTCGTCGATATTGTTCTGAAGGATTTCCGGCGGCTCCAGGGAAAGCCAGCCCTGTACGGCGGCTCCAAGAGTCACGTTGCGGATTCCCTCCTCCGCATAGTAAGCCCAGTCCTCAATGCTGTCGCTTGGCGCGGAATCCGGATCTCCCTGAAGGTACACCCATCCGGTCATCATCCGGCCGTCGGGGCCAAAGCAGAAATATTCTCCGTTTACTCTGGCGATCCGGTAATCGCCTCCCTCATTGGTATTCTCCGGCGTATATTTCTTTCCATTGCTGCCGAAATAGTACCAGTACATTCCGTCCATGCTCTCTTCGCCGTAGAAGTCGTATCCGTCCTCGTCCGGCGGCGCCAGGTACTTCCATCCGCTTCTTCTGGCTCCGTCCGTTCCCAGCCAGTACATTCCGTCTTCAGACCATTCGGTCTGCATCCGGCCCTCCGTATCGAACAGGTACTGATAGCCCTTCACCGTCTCCCATTCGTCTACAGCCTTTTTCCCGCTGCTCTTAAAATAGTACCAGTAAAGCTCCCCGTCCCTTCCGTAGGGATCCTCCGTCTGGAGCCACTGCTCGGACAGCATAATTCCATTGCTGTCAACATAATAATCGTCGCCGTCGACCCAGGAGCTTACCGCCATCTCGCCGTTGGAATCCAGCCAGCGCCAGAGGTTATCGGCTCCCCGTTTCCATTCGTTCCGCACGCGGTTCCCGTTCCGGTCCAGATAAATCCAGGTATTGGACTCCGAACGGGCCCAGCCTTCCGCCGCGTAGGCGTTTATCATCATACCGAACGTCAGCACAGCCGCTGCCGCCGCGATCGCAAACCCTTTTCTCCTCATAAAATCCATCTCCTTAAACCCGTATGCCGCCTTTTTGCACGGCCATACTACGCCTTTGTATATTTTACCAGCAAATTTCCAAATATTCAACAAAAAGAATCTTTCAATTCCCTTACAATTTGACAGACCTTCTCCTATCGATTATACTGAACTGGGAAAATAGAGAACATAGAAAGAGATGGTGACAGATCATGTGGATCGCTGACGGATGGAAGGATTATGAAGTTATCGACTGTTCCCAGGGAGAAAAGCTGGAGCGCTGGGGCAAATATCTGTTAATACGGCCGGATCCCCAGGTAATCTGGAATACGGAGCGGACAGCCGCCGGATGGAAGCGGCCCAACGGCCATTACCACCGCAGCTCCCGAGGCGGCGGCGAATGGGAATTTTTCAGCCTTCCGGAGCAATGGAGCATCCATTACAAAGAGCTGACCTTTCAACTAAAGCCCTTCAGCTTCAAGCATACGGGCCTGTTCCCGGAGCAGGCGGCAAACTGGGACTGGTTCGGTGAAAAAATCCGCCGAGCCGGACGGCCCATCAAGGTTTTAAATCTCTTTGCCTACACCGGCGGAGCGACTCTGGCCGCCGCCAAGGCAGGCGCCGCCGTTACCCATGTGGACGCCTCCAAGGGCATGGTGGGCTGGGCAAAGGAAAACGCCCATGCCAGCGGCCTTTCCGAAGCGCCGATCCGATGGATTGTGGACGACTGCGTGAAATTTGTTGAGCGGGAAATCCGGCGGGGCAATCACTACGACGCGATCATTATGGACCCGCCCTCCTATGGCCGCGGTCCCAAGGGCGAGATCTGGAAGATCGAGGATTCAGTGTTCCCTCTGGTGGAACTTTGCGCAAAGCTTCTGTCCGACCGGCCCCTGTTTTTCTTGCTCAACTCCTACACCACCGGGCTGGCTCCGGCGGTCCTTACCTACATGCTGGGGATCGCCGTAAAAACGAGATTCGGCGGCAGCGTCCGCTCCGAGGAAATCGGACTTCCGGTCACCGCCTCCGGGCTTGTACTTCCCTGCGGCGCCGCGGGGCGCTGGGAAGCCGGCGACTAAACATGGCCCTTTGAACATCCATCCGAAATTTTTCGCGGAATCCGCAGGCATACTGTTTGGATTCCGCTAATTTTTTGCCTTTTTCCAACAAATATTGGACTTTTTCCATTAAGATAGTATAATGATGATAACGCGCGAAATATCATTTTTCGCGGATGCAATCCCAGTCGGGACGATCCCGGACGGAACGATCCGAAATGGGAAAAAGGAAAAGGGAAGCATTATGAACATTATCATCGTAGGGTGCGGAAAAGTGGGCGCCAGCCTGGCGGAACGGCTAAGCGCCGAGGATCACAATCTGGTGCTGGTGGATCTAAACCAGCAGAAGGTAGAGGAGCTGTCCAACCGCTTCGACGCCATGGGAGTCGTCGGAAACGGGGCCAGCTTTAATATTCAGCAGGAGGCCGGCGTTGAGACAGCCGACTTATTTATTGCCGTTACCGGGGCGGACGAGCTAAACCTCCTCTGTTGCCTGATGGCGAAAAAATCCGGGCACTGCCAGACCATCGCGAGAGTGCGGAACCCCATGTACAACCAGGAAATCCGCTTTATTAAAGAGCAATTGGGAATCTCCATGATTATCAATCCGGAGCTGACGGCGGCCAAGGAAATCTTAAAACTCTTAAAATTCCCTTCCGCCATTAAAATCGACACCTTTGCCAAAGGACGAGTCGAGCTGCTGCGGTTTCGGCTGAAGCCGTCGATCGGATTCGGCGGCAAGTCCATCATGGAGGTCGTCAACCGTCTGAAAACCGATATCCTGATCTGTGCCGTTGAGCGGGGAAGCGACGTCTTTATCCCCAACGGTTCCTTTATTCTCCAGGATAACGATATCCTTTCCATTGTAGGATCGCTGGAAAATACAGCCAGATTTTTTGAGCAGATCGGCTTAAAGCCGAAGGCCGTAAAAAATTCTCTGATCATCGGAGGCGGCACCATCGCCCATTATCTGACCCAGAATCTTTTAAAAATCGGTTTCCGCGTACGGATCATCGAGCAAAATCCGGCCCGCTGCGAGTATTTAAGCGAAATTCTTCCCGGCGCCGACATCATAAACGGCGACGCCAGCAACGAAAACCTCCTTTTGGAGGAAGGGCTGGCCACCGCCGATTCCGTGGTCGCTCTTACCGGCATGGACGAGGAAAATATCTTCCTCTCCTTATTCGCGAAAAAGCATTCCCAGGGAAAAGCCATCGCCAAAGTCAACCGCATCGCCTTTAACGACATTATCGACAGCCTGGATATTGGAAGCGTCATCTACCCCAAATATCTGACGGCCGACTATATTCTTCAGTATGTCCGCGCCTGGCAGAACTCCATCGGCAGCAACGTAGAAACCCTTTATAAAATCCTGGACGGCCGAGCGGAGGCTTTGGAGTTTTCAATTCGCGAGTCCTCCGCGGTTACGGACGTGCCCTTAATGGATCTGAATTTAAAGGACAACCTGCTGATCTGCTGCATCAACCGCAAGGGCTTGATCTTAACGCCACGCGGCCAAAATAAAATCAAGGTCGGCGATACGGTGATCGTTGTTACGACGCTGCGCGGCCTTCACGACATCCGGGATATCTTAAAAGAATAGGAAGTGTCTTTTTCATGAATTACTCCATGATCGTTTATATCATCGGCTGGATCCTGGCGGTGGAAGCCGCCCTGATGGTCCCCTCCGGCATCATCGCCGTCATCTACGGGGAAACCGTCGGCTGGGTGTTTGCCGCCACGATCGCGCTCTGCCTGGCCCTTGGCCTTCCCTTGATCCGCCGCACGCCGAAAAACCGTGTTTTCTATCTGAAGGAAGGCTCCGTAACGGTGGCCGCCTCCTGGATCATTATGAGTATCATGGGCGCGGTGCCCTTTGTTTTAAGCGGCGCCATTCCTCATCCGGTGGACGCGCTGTTTGAAACCGTCTCCGGCTTCACCACCACCGGCTCCAGCATCCTCGCCTCCGTGGAGGAGCTTCCCTACTGTATCCTTTTCTGGCGCAGCTTTACCCACTGGATCGGCGGCATGGGCGTTTTGGTCTTTCTCCTCTGCCTGCTTCCTCTCACCGGAAGCGGATATTCCATGAACTTAATGAGGGCGGAAAGCCCCGGCCCCGCTGTCAGCAAGCTGGTGCCAAAGGTTCGGGAAACGGCAAAGATGCTCTATGGGCTCTATATTTTCTTAACGCTCCTGCAGCTAGGGCTCCTTCTTTTGGGACGGATGCCCCTTTTTGACGCTCTGTGCATCACCTTCGGCAGCGCGGGTACCGGAGGCTTTGCCATTAAAAATGACAGCATGGGCAGTTATACCATCTACCAGCAGGCTGTCACTACGATCTTTATGATCCTGTTCGGAGTAAACTTCAACGTCTATTTCCTCTTTTATATGCGAAAGCCCAAAGAGGCCTTCCGCTGCGAGGAGGCGAGATGGTATCTGGCCATCATCGCGGCCTCTACGTTGATCATTACCTTCTTTATCCGGGATTCCTTTGAAAACCTGGCTCTGGCCTTCCACCACGCCGCCTTCCAGGTGGGAACCATCATCACCACCACCGGCTTCGCCACCGTGGATTTCAATCTGTGGCCGGCGGTTCCGCGGACGATCCTGGTGACCTTAATGCTCATCGGAGCCTGCGCTGGAAGCACCGGCGGCGGGATCAAGGTATCCCGGATCGTGATCCTGTTTAAATCGGTGCTTTTGGAAATGCGCCGCAATCTCCATCCCAACGTGATCCAGAAGGTTAAATTTGAAGGCCATGTGATGGAGCGGACGACCCTTCGGTCCGTCATGATCTTCTTTGCCGCCTACGCCTTTATTTTCGCCGTTTCCACGCTTTTGATCGCCGTGGACAATTATGACCTGACCACCAACTTTACGGCGGTGGCCGCCACCTTAAACAACATCGGCCCCGGCCTGGAGCTGGTGGGCCCGACCCAGAACTTCGGTCATTTTTCCACCTTTTCCAAGCTGGTCCTTACCTTTGATATGCTGGCCGGAAGACTGGAGATCTTCCCGCTCCTGCTTTTATTCCACCGGGACACCTGGAGGCGGTTCTAGGGATTTTTCTGCCCCGGCGCCGCACCGATCCCGGCGCCGTATCTATCCCAGCGCCGCACCTATCCCAGCGCCACGTCCAGGATCATCATGATCACGAACCCGGCGGCATAGCCGATGGTTCCCAGGTTGGAATGCTCCCCTTCCGCCGATTCCGGGATCAGTTCCTCCACCACTACATAAATCATGGCTCCGGCCGCGAAGGCCAGAAGATAAGGCAGCACCGGCTCCACCAGCCGGTATAAAAGGACTGTGATCCCGGCGGCTATCGGCTCCACAACGCCGGAGAGCGTTCCCATCAAAAACGCCCGGCCGCTTCCCAGTCCTTCGCTCTTTAATGGCAAGGAGATAATGGCGCCCTCAGGAAAGTTTTGGATCGCGATGCCAATGGATAGGGCCAGGGCGGCCGCCAGGGTAATCCCGCTGCTTTCCGCCAGCATCCCGGCAAACATGACCCCCACAGCCATTCCTTCCGGGATATTATGGAGCGTTACCGCCAAAATCAGCATGGTTGTTTTCCGCAATGCGCAAGCCGGTCCCTCCGGCTCCTCGCAGTCCATATGCAGATGAGGAACGGTCCGGTCCAAAAGCAAGAGGAAGGCGATTCCCAAAAGGAAGCCAACGGCCGCCGGAAAAAAGGCCAGCTTTCCCATCGATGCCGACATATCCATCGCCGGGATTAAAAGCGACCATACGGACGCAGCCGTCATGACGCCTGAGGCAAAGCCCAAAAGCATTTTCTGCGTGTTCTTGCGAATCCCGTTTTTCAGAAAATACACACATCCGGCTCCCGCCGTCGTTCCCACAAAGGGGATCATAATTCCAATCAGTATATTTCCCATCGTTTTCCCATACTCCCTTCTGCTGATTTTCATACCTTCTCATCCAACAAGCAAAATTTCAAATGCAAAAAGGGCGCCGCAGGATCCAGACCGGAATGCTCCGGACAGATCTTACAGCACCCTCTTTCATTGTATCATGCACGCTGCTGCCAATCCAGCATTTCTTTCTCAGAGTTTTTGCTCTGTATCTTTCTAAACGCCTTTGCAGCGATCCGCCCAGCTCAAACTACGCCGCAACGGAACGGCGTGCCGCCTTCTTCGTATGCTTATATGGATCCGGACGGAACAGCATGTAAAGCATGAAGATCAGGACCGCCAGCGCCGCGATGGTTCCGACGCCCACCGGGCCGCCTGCAAGCACCGTGCCAAACTGGTAAACGCAGAGGCTTACGGCATAGGCAAATACATTCTGGAAGATGATCGCAAACCAGAACCACTTTCTGGACTGCATCTGCTGGGCCATGGTAGCGATAGCCGCCAGACACGGGGAATCCAGCATATTAAACAGCAAGAAGGAGAACGCCGCCGCCGTGCTGGGGAACCAGGTCTTAACGCCCGCCGCAACGGCGATCGTATCTTCTACCAGTTCTTCATCCACATTGGCTAAAACGCCCATGGTGGTAACGATAGCTTCCTTGGCGGAGAAGCCGGAAATGGAAGCCGCAACCGGCTGCCAGCTGCCGAAGCCAAGGGGCGCGAAGATCGGAGCGATCAGGCCGCCGACCATAGCCATCAAGCTGTTGGCGGTATCCTCTACAACGCCGAAGGAACCGTTTTCCATTCCGAAGGTAGATAAAACCCACATCACCACGCAGGCTAAGAACAGAATCGTACCGGCTTTCTTAATAAAGCCCCAAAGCCGTTCCCAGGTATGCATCAATACGGTTTTCGCCGACGGAATATGGTAGGCCGGAAGCTCCATAACGAAGGGAGCCGGCTCGCCGGAGAAGGGTTTCGTCTTCTTTAACATGATCGCGGAAACAAGAACCGCGCCGACGCCGATGAAGTACATAAGCGGAGCGACGATTCCAGCGGAGGAATAATCGCCGGTTACCCAGCCGGTCATAATGCCGCCCATAAGAGCGATGACCGGCAGCTTCGCGCCGCAGGGAACAAAGGTGGCCGTCATGATCGTAAGACGCCGGTCGTTATCATTTTCAATGGTTCTGGAGGCCATAATTCCGGGGATCCCGCATCCGGAAGAGATCAAAAGCGGAATAAAGCTCTTTCCGGAAAGTCCGAAGTGGCGGAAAATACGGTCCATTACGAACGCGATCCGCACCATGTATCCGATATCCTCCAAAATGGAAAGGAGCAGGAACAAAAGAGCCATCTGCGGAAGGAAGCCGAATACAGCCACTAAGCCGCCCAGGATTCCATCCACCACCAGGCCAGTAATTAAATCGCTGGCTCCAAGGCTTCCAAGAAAACTTCCGGCCGCCTCCATGATCGCGCCGCCGAAGGTATCGTTGGCCCAGTCGGTTCCCATGGTTCCAAGGGTCGTTACGGAAATATAGTAAACAAGCCACATGACCGCGGCAAAAATCGGAAGTCCCAAAATCCGGTTGGTCACGATCCGGTCGATCTTATCGGAGGTGGTCATCTGACGGGGCGCCTTCTTTACCGCCTTCTCGATCACTTCGCCTATGTAATTATACCGGGCGTCGGTGATAATACTCTCCGTATCGTCATCCATCTCTTTTTCCAGACGGGCCGCCTCCGCGCTGACGGCGGACAGAATGGAAGCCGGGAGCCTAAGCTGCTCCATCACTTTTTCGTCCCGCTCCAAAAGCTTGATCGCGTACCAGCGTTTTTGCTTTTCATCCACGGCGGAGCCCAGCGCTTCCTCCACACGGCTGATGGAATTTTCCACCTCCAGCGAGAAAATATGGGCCGGCGCCCTCCAAGCGTTTTTCTTCGCCGCTTCCACGGCCTTATCCACAACTTCCTTTAATCCCGTTCCTTTTAAAGCGGAGGTTTCCACTACCTGGCAGCCGAACAGCTCTCCCAGCTTTTTCGTGTCGATCCGGTCGCCGCTCTTCGCCAGAAGATCCGCCATATTTAAGGCGATCACCACCGGGATTCCCAGCTCCAGCACCTGGGTCGTCAGATACAGGTTGCGCTCGATATTGGTGGCGTCCACCAGATTAATGATCGCCTGAGGCCGCTCTTTTAACAAATAGTCACGGCTCACAACCTCCTCTAAGGTGTAGGGAGACAGAGAATAAATTCCCGGAAGATCCGTGATAATGATCTCCTCTCCGCTGGAAGACGCTTTTAATTTTCCTTCCTTTTTTTCAACGGTTACTCCTGGCCAGTTTCCGACGTACTGGTTCGCGCCCGTTAAGGCGTTGAACATTGTCGTCTTACCACAGTTGGGGTTTCCCGCCAATGCAATTTTCAAAGCCATATCCATCCTCCTATTTTCATTGCAGCCAGCCTTTCCGACTGTTATCTTACTGCCACTTCGATGCTTTCCGCATCGCTCTTTCTCAGGGACAGTTCGTATCCCCGGACGGTAATCTCGACCGGATCACCTAACGGCGCCACCTTGCGGACATAAATCTCGCTGCCCTTGGTAATGCCCATATCCATGATCCTGCGGCGAAACGCGCCTTCTCCGTTGATCTTCACAACAGATACCGTCGTTTTCACCGGAACCTCTCGCAATGTCATAGCCTCTCCTTTCCATACCCGCGCGTCCCCTCCGGACCCGCGCATATTTGGATCTTTTATAGTTATTTAAAACTAACCATTTGGGAAAAAGCAAAGCGGCTTAAGACCGCTTAAACTTTTCTTCTTTTGCCGCGTCCTCCATCCGGCGCCATACGCCCGGCGCGGACTACTGCAGCATCACATGCTTCGCCATTTCTTTATTAATGGCGACTCTAGCGTCTTTGACTGTTACGATCATATTTCCGGAAAGTTCCGAGACAACCGAAACCCGGCTTCCGTCCACAAATCCAAGATTGGCAAGAAAACGCTTTGTATCATCGGCTCCGCCGACCCTCCGAATAACTCCGGTCTCTCCCGGACGCAAAAATGTAAGCGGCATCATGCACCCTCCTTTTTTCCAGCCGGAACGGAATGACAGCCGCAGGAACCGCTGCATCCGGAGCAACCGGCACAGCCGCAGCAGCTTTTTCCTTCCTTCTTTAATTTTCTCATATAGATCAGGACAGCAGTCACAGCGGCTGCCACCAAAGCCAAAACCACAAGATCCGCAATTCCCATAGGATCACCTCGCTTGCTTTATTGATAACGAATATCAATTTCAACTGAATTATATGCCTTTCCATTCAAAAAGTCAACCACTAATTTATACTTTTTT
>DVFQ01000065.1 GCA_018713185.1 Candidatus Copromonas avistercoris (nom. illeg.)
CATATAAATAGGGAAATGGGATAATGGAGCTATCTTTTTTGGATAACGAGGTGCTTGGTGAAGGAAATACTGTTTTTTGATCTGGACGGAACGCTGACGGATTCGATGTTAGGGATCACGCGGGCGGTGCAGTACGCGTTAAAACACTATGGGATTACGGTCGAGGACTTAAAGGAGCTTCAGCCCTTTGTGGGACCGCCGCTCCATGAGAGCTTTCAGGAATATTTTCATTTTTCTGAGAAAGATTCCCATGAGGCGGTTTTCGTTTTTCGGGAATACTATAACGCAAAGGGATGGATGGAAAACCGGCCTTACGACGGGATCGAGGAAATGCTAAAAATGCTTCGGGACGCGGGGAAAACGCTGATCGTAGCGACCTCCAAGCCGGAATCCATGGCGAAGCAGGTGCTGACGCACTTCCATTTGGCGGATTATTTCCATTTTATCGGCGGAGCCAGCAGCGACAGTCTCCGGGTGAATAAGGACGATGTGATCCGCTATGTGATGGAAAGCTGCAAGCTTACGGAAGCGGACCGGCCGTCAATCGTTATGGTGGGAGACCGGAGGCATGATATTTTGGGAGCGCACAAAGCGGGGCTTGAAGCAGTCGGGGTGCTTTATGGATATGGAAGCCGGGAAGAGCTTTCCCTGGCGGGCGCCGACTGGATCGCGGGAACGGTAAAAGAACTGGGCGCGCTGCTTACAGAAATTTAAGGCTTTTGCGGGCTTACAGAAATTTAGGGGTTGCCGCTTGCAAATTTGATAGGTATGGTTTATAATAATTCATATCAAAAAGGGTTGCAATTCCTGGAATGCTCGACACTCCTGTTTATTTTGAACCTACATTTTGACATACGGGATTCCTATATTTTTAAGCGGATGTCAGGCCTCCTTTGAGTGGAAGGCAGAAGCTTAAGTGCGGTCGCCCACCTAGCATTGCTAGGCGTCAATTATCCAGGAACCGGCATTTTGGGATTGCAAAAGATAAAAGCAGCGAGCAATCGCTGCTTTCTTTTGCTTAAGACTTTGTCTCTTAGGACTTTGTTTGCTTGGAATTTTGCTTTTATGGCTTTAGTTTTGTGATGTTATGAGTTTAACGGGTACGGGAAAGAAAGAGGGGTTATGGACGACAGCAGGAAATTGATCAACTGGGTGGCGGGAATTGCGACATTGATCGCGGCCCTTTTGATCGTGATCGTTGTTCTTGAGCCGAAGGAGGGTGGCGTGTCGCGGGCCGCGGCTTCCAGGACGGTGGCGCTGACCATCGCTTCCAAGGAGGAGATTGAAGACGGGGCCCCGGCGGAATCCTGTTTTCCAGAGGAACTTCGGGATCAGTGGTATGTGAAGTATATGGATTTTCTTTACGGGAACGGCTATCTTGACTTGGAGTCGTGTCCGGCGGCGGAAGAGACTGCGCTGGCGGATGTGACCTATGGGGAGCTGGCGGGCTGGGCCAACGCCGTTTTGGAGTCCGCCCAGGGAACGGACGGAGCTTTGACGGCGGAATCGGAGCTTTCGCGGTATGCCGCGCCCAAGGACCCGGCTCAGGCGGTTTCCAGGGAAAACTTCTGGGAATTTTATGACGCGTTTCGGGCGGCCGCGGATCCGGAGGGAATGGTGCGAGAGCTTACGACGGATCTTTACGGAACGCCGGATAATGTGGACGCGGCTCCGGCCTGGACGGCTTATACAAAGGATGGACGGTTCCTGTTTGAGGGCCTCTATCTGGATGGCTATATCGACCGGACGATCCGTCTCCTTGTGCGGGATCAGGATATCCTTAAGGTGGAGGAGATCGTTTCCGATGAGATTGTCTATGAGAACGCCTGGATTTCCGGATTCTCCCAAAATACGGTGACGGTTTTCGTGGGAAATATCCAGAGGGAGTTTCCGGTCCGGGGCGTTTTGAAAAACGAGGCGGAAATTTCGGGACAGATCGGGGATCTGTATCTGGAAGCCGGGAAGCCGGTTCGCCTGGTGCTGAAAACTGAACGGATCACGGGAACGGTTTTGGCGGTCCGCGATCATGAGATTGAGATCGAGGGCTATGGAAATGTCCCGCTGGCGGATAATTTTAAGATCTATCGTACATACGGCGTCCTGCGGGAGCAGCAAAAGGAGGATATCCTGGTGGGCTACCATATGCAGGAATTTGTGGTGGCGGACGGGATGATCTGCGCGGCTTTGACGACGGAAAAGCCGGAGATCGACAATATCCGCGTGCTTTTGATGACTACTAATTTTACCTCCTTATTTCATTCCGAAATCCGGCTGTCCTGCGACGTCATGGCGGTTTTGGAATACGGCGACGAACGGGATCGAAAAAGCCAGTCGGTGGCGGCCGGTGAGACGATCACGATCACGCCGGGGGATGAACGGTTAAAAGAGGGGCGTCTGGTGTTCCGCTCCGCCAATGAAGGCGGCATGATCACCGTGGAAAACCTGGAACGGGCCCAGGGAACGCCGGTCTATCCGGGCCAGATGGAGATCATGCTGGAGGAGGACGGACTGCTCTTATTGAATGAGGTGGATCTGGAGGAGTATTTAAAGCGGGTGGTACCCAGCGAAATGCCGTCTACCTATGAGCTGGAGGCATTAAAGGCCCAGGCGGTCTGCGCCAGAACCTACGCCTGGCGGCAGATCCAGGGAAGCGCCTATTCCGAGTACGGCGCCCATGTGGACGACAGCACCAATTTCCAGGTTTATAATAATACGGAGACATATGATTCCACCAACGCGGCGGTCAATGAAACCTTCGGACAGCTTTTGGCTTATAAAGGAACGCCAATTGAAGCCTTTTACTATTCGACATCCGCCGGACATGGGACGGATGGAAGCGTCTGGGGCGCGGACGCGTCGGCGACTCCTTACCTGAGAGCGGTTTCCATCAACGACGCGGGAAAAACGATGGACCTGACTTCCAACGAAGCCTTTTCCGACTTTATTAAGAATCTGGATGTGGACGCTTACGACGCGGATTTCGCCATGTTCCGATGGAATACGGTTACGGACAGCCGGATCCTAAGCGAAAAGATCGGCGGAGTAGGCCGGATTACCGGACTTACGGTCACAAAGCGGGGGCCTGGCGGGATCGCCCAGGGACTTAAGGTAGTGGGAACGGAAGGGTCGAAGATCTTCTCCGGGCAGAGCCAGATCCGCAGCGTGCTTGGCAATACGGCCCTTGTCTATAACCGGAAAGACGGCAGCACTTATACAGGCTGGGAAACCCTTCCCAGCAGCTTCATCTATATCGAAAACAACGGTACGGACGAGGAGCAGGTTACCAGCTTTACGATTTACGGCGGAGGCTACGGCCACGGCGCGGGCATGAGCCAGAACGCGGCGGAGGGCATGGCGCGGGAAGGAAAAAGCTGCGCCCAGATCTTAAGCTTCTTCTATCAGGGCTGCGAGATCCTGGATATCGGAGACGTGTCCTGATGCTTTAACGATTTGCTTTTTGACCTAAACTTTACATAAATCTTTCCTTGGATTGGTAGAGAAAGACGGGAATCTTTTCTTAAAATAGGAATGATCGGGACTGTGCGAATATGGGACGCGGGACGGATCAATAAGAGAATTCCTGCCGGAGGTACGGTCAGGGGAGGAAAAGAAAGTTTGGAGGCAGCAGGAAGCAATGAAGAAAGAAATTCAAAAATGTTTTATCAACCGGGAGCTTTCCTGGTTAAAGTTTAATGAACGGGTATTGGAGGAAGCGGCGGACGAGACGATCCCTCTTTGCGAGAGATTGTCTTTTCTGTCGATTTTCCAGTCGAATCTGGATGAATTTTTCATGGTCCGGGTGGGTTCGATCCATGACATGCAGCTCTTGTCAAAACCGGTTCGCGAGAATAAGACCAATATGACGGCCGGGGAGCAGATCGACGCCATCCTGGCGGCGGCAAGAGAGCTGACAGCCAAGAAGGATTGGGTATATGAGCAGGTCATGAGCCAGGTGGTGGAGCAGGGAATCCAGATCGTGGATTTCCACTCCATTTCCGATGTGGAGAGCGGGCATATGAAGCGGTATTTTGAGCAGGAGATCCAGCCCCTTCTTTCCACGATCGTGGTTGGGAAAAAGCAGCCGTTCCCCTTCCTTCAGAATAAGGAGATCTATGCGGCGGCGGTCCTGGAAACGAAAAATGAGAAGGCGAAGATCGGGATCATCCCCTGCGGCAGCCGGGTATTTGAGCGCCTGATCCCGGTCCCGACCCGCCCGGGAAGCTATATGCTGGCGGAGGAGCTGATCCTCCACTATCTTCCCAGCGTATTTTCCAAGTATAAGGTGACGGAAAAGTCCATTATCCGCGTCACCAGAAACGCGGATATCGACGCGGACCGGATGTATGATGAGGATTCTAATTACAGAGAATACATGGAGGAGCTGATTAAGCAGAGAAGAAGGCTTTGCCCGATTCGCCTGGAAATGACGAGAAGCCTGGATACGACCATTACCGACCGGCTCTGCCAGATCCTCGAGCTGGAGCCGGACCAGGTCTTTTTATCCCGCTCGCCCCTGGATCTGTCCTTTGTGTCGGGAATCCGGGACGCGCTCCATTCCCGTCCGGAGCTGTTTTATAAAAAGCGCTCGCCCCAGCCGCCGGCGGCCGTGGATCCCAAGCGGCGGATGCTGGATCAGGCGCTGGAGCATGATATCCTTTTGTCCTATCCCTATGAGAGCATGAAGCCGTTTTTAAATATGCTTCATGAGGCGGCTGTGGATCCCAAGGTGGTTTCCATCAAGATGACCTTATACCGGCTGGCAAAGGATTCCAAGGTGGTGGAGGCCCTGGTGGAAGCGGCGGAAAACGGCAAGCAGGTGGACGTTTTGGTGGAATTGAAGGCGCGGTTTGACGAAGAAAACAACATCGCCTGGTCCAGGCTCTTAGAGGACGCCGGATGCCATGTAATTTACGGCCTGGACGGCTATAAGGTCCATTCTAAGCTGTGTTTGATTACCCGAAAGGATGAAAACGGGATCGAATACATTACGCAGGTCGGGACTGGAAATTATAATGAAAAGACCTCCCGGCTTTATACGGACTTGTCGCTGATCACCAGGAACCAGGAGATCGGGCTGGACGCCTTGGAGGTGTTTAAGGCCCTTTCTATGGGAGAAACCGTCGAGCAGACCAAGTGCCTTCTGGTGGCGCCCAACTGCCTGCAGAGCCGCGTCCTTTCGTTTATCGACCGGGAAATCGGGCGGGCGAAGGAAGGAAAAGAGGCTTATATCGGCATTAAGATCAATTCGCTGACAGATAAGAAGATCATGGATAAATTGATCGAGGCCTCCCAGGCCGGCGCAAAGGTGGAGATGATCATCCGGGGCATCTGCTGCCTGCAGCCGGGGATTGAAGGCTATACGGAGAATATCCATGTGACCAGCATCGTGGGACGGTATCTGGAGCATTCCCGGATCTATATCTTCGGCGCGGGGGAACATGCGGATCTGTATCTTTCCTCTGCCGATTTTATGACAAGAAATACGGAACGGCGGGTAGAAGTGGCGATCCCGCTGTATGACCCGGAGATCCGGACGCGGGTGCAGGAGCTGTTTGGGATCATGGCGAGCGACAATGTGAAGGCGAGGGAGCTTTGCCCGGACGGGATTTACCGCCGGGTTCCCGCGGGGGACACGCCGTTAAACGCCCAGGAGGCTCTGTTTGATATGGCGTATGAGGCGCATGGAGCGCGGAACATACAGGAATGAGGGATAAGCGTTGGTTTATGAGCTGGAGGAAATTTTAGTAGAGGCAAATTTGGAGCAGGCGGCCGCCGACGGAAAACAGGCGGTGCTTCTGGTTACGTCGAAGGAATGCCCGGAGGCGTTAAATTCCATCGGGATTTACTGGGAGGGCGAGATTGCCCTGCAAAAGATCCGGTTCTGCAAAATTGAAGCCCAGCAGGAATATATTTACGGGACGCTCTCGGTGCCGAAGCTTCTGGACATTTCCGGAAGCCGGTACCGGGTCTGCCTGTTTATTACCAGGGACTATATTGTGATCGTAGACGATTCGGAGCTGAGCAGCCGGATTTTTTCAAAGATCCGTCAGAGGCGGATCCACCAGGGGGAGAACAAGGCCCGGTTTTTATTCAATTATCTGGCGGAAATCATCGATCGGGATTATGAAATGCTGGACACCATGGAGCAGCGGCTGATGGAAATGGAGGAAAAGGCCGGACGGGACGACGGCGGAAATTTCCTGGAAAAGCTGACGCCGATCCGCAGGGAACTTCTGATCCTGCGCAGCTACTACAATGAACTGACGGATTTTGCCAGGAACCTGGAAGAAAACGAGAATGGATATTTCACAAAGCGCCAGGTCCGCTTCTTTGATACCATCGAGGACCGGGCGGACCGGCTGATGAATAAAACTGCCCAGCTTTTGGAGTATGCCGGGCAGGTGAAGGACGCCTATCAGTCGGCCGCCGACGCAAGGCAGAATAAGAGTATGCAGCTGTTGACGATCATTTCTACGATTTTCCTTCCTCTGACGCTCATCACCAGCTGGTATGGAATGAATTTTAAGGACATGCCGGAGTTGGAGGACGGCTATCCGGTCGTTATCCTGGTCTGCGCCGGGATCATCGGCTTCTGTATCTGGTACTTCAAAAAGAAAAAGCTTTTGTAGCGGAATGCTGCAAAAGCTTTTTTCGGCTACCGGTAAAGATATTTTGGAAGGCCGTCTTCCATGATCCGTTTCGGTTCTCCCTGGATCAAGGGCAGCGCGTAGGCAAGGAAGCCGTCGGAAATGTCGTGGCCGTCTTCGGTGATCCACTGGGCCGGGAATTTCTTCTCCTGGTTGCAGATCAGGCCCACGTCCTGGGTCCGGCAGGAGATCCGGTAGGGAGAGCTGGATTCCCGGGCGAAGGCGATCATTTTTCCAGTTTCCCCGGACAGAGCCGCCTTTACGCCCTCGCTTCCAGCCATAGAAGCCTCCTCGATGTCGGTCAGGGAAGCCAGCATACCGCTGCAGCGCTGATTGACGTTTAACTCAATGGAACGAACCTTGACGCCGAATTTGTCGCGGACGAAGCTTTCTAAGATTTCTCCGCAGCCGGTGAGCATTTTGTGGCCGAAGGAGTCCAGCTTGGCGGCGTCAGAATATTCGCAGATAAAGGTTCCCCCGGCGTCGGCGATTCCTTCGGAGACGCAGACCACTACGTTGGGGCTTTTCTGGAAGGCCTCTTCCAGGTCATGATAAAAGGCTTCCAGCTCGAAGGGCGCTTCCGGGAGATAGATGAGGAAGGGGTTGTCGCCTTCAAATTTCCTTGCCAGGCGGGAGGCGGCCGTCAGCCATCCGGCGTGGCGTCCCATGATCTCCACAATGGTTACAGACTTCTGCTGATAAACGGAGGCGTCCAGAACAATTTCCCGGACGGTGGCGGCCACATAGCGGGCGGCGCTTCCAAAGCCGGGAGTATGGTCCGTAAGCACCAGGTCGTTGTCGATGGTTTTGGGGATCCCGATAAAGCGGACGGGACTTTCGGTATTCTTCGCATAGCGGGACAGCTTGTCCACCGTATCCATGGAATCGTTTCCGCCGATATAAAGAAAATAGCCGATGTCCATTTTCTTGAAATTATCAAAAATAGCGGGGTACACCTCGCTGGTCAGATCCTCCGGGAGCTTATAGCGGCAGGAACCCAGATACGCGGCGGGCGTCAGCTTTAAAAGCTCCAGATCCTCGTCGGAAAGGGTTTCTGTTAGATCGATCACCTCGTCGGATAAAAAGCCTTCGATCCCATTGATCATTCCCAGCACATGGCCGCCGGTTCCATATTCGTTAAACGCTTTTATCGCTCCATACAGGCTGGCGTTGATCACGGCCGTGGGGCCGCCGGACTGCCCGATCACAAGATTTTTCATAAAGTTCCTCCTTGGAAAAAATTTTTTCTATTTTTGTATAACTTCGGAAATAAGGGTAATAATAGGAGTATCACAAAAGAGAAAGATTAATACTTATCCTCCCCTTTTTAGCGTCCCGTTTGTTGGCTGAGTGCAGCAGACGGGGCGTTTTTTGCGTGCTTGAGGGCAAAATCGGGGGAAATTTGATTTTGCGGTTCTCCATTCCCGCGGGCAACGAGTTAAGCGGACATGCCCGCCTTTGATTATTTTATCAGGGGGATTGGCGTTAGGCAAGGGAAAAATACAGCGGCAAAAAAGCCGGAAAAACAGCAGCCGAAAGAATCCGGCCGCCGCTTTTCCAGCCTGAGTCACAAACCAATGGGTTAAGAATTACCGGGTCTGAACAACGCCGTCGATTGTCCATGCGCCGTCGGCATTTACGGTATATCCCTCTACAACCGTATTGGCAGCCATGCGGCCGCGGTAGCCATCGGAAACAGGATTGAAGTAGTAGCACTTCTGAACACCGTCCGCTCCGGCAATCCAGGCCCAGCCTGTCAGCATGCGTCCCTTTGTGCCGTCGGAGGAAGGATTGAGATAATAGTAACTTCCGTCGCTGTCTAAGAACCAGCCGGTAACCATATTGCCGTCCGCGTCGAAACGGAACCAGTCGTAAGCGGATTGTCCTGCGGACAGATTCGCGTATGGATTAGCAACAGCCGCCCAGCGATTGGTATATCGGACGCCGGTGCCGTCGGCAAACGCCCAGTTTCCGTTTTCCATTAAGATCCAGCTTCCCTGTACCACATAAGAAGGAAGCGAAGCGGCTGATGCCTCGGAGGAGGCGGGGGTGCGGCTGGAAGGAGTCGCGCCGGAACCGCCGCCAGAGGAAGAACCGCTGCCGGAGGAAGAACCGCCGCCGGAAGAGGACCCGCCGTCAGAATCCGGGGTATCATCTGGTTCTGTCTCCTCTGTGGAAGAACCTTCCATGGAGAAGAAATGAACACTGTACTCAAGAGTTACTTCTTTTCCGCTGCGGTTTTTGATGCCTTTTACCGTAACCGTAACATCGTCGCCTGCCGCGAAGTCAACGCCTGGCTGGAAAACAAGAGTGTCTCCATAGCCGTAGTTTCCTGTATCAATATTGAAGTATTTTCCCGAGGGACTCTTGCAGCTGTTATCCAGCGTGTAGGTGTCTCCAGTTTTTTGGCTGGTCATGGTAATCGTGATCGGATCACTGGAACTTAGCCTGTATTCTTTATCACTGAAAGAGATCGACCATGGTCCGTAGAAATATTCCACTGGCATCGTCTGCGCGGGCCAGGGAATGTAGTTGTAGTCATAAGCCCACTCATCCCGGTGATCAGCGCTGTAGAATGCGTACATGGCTGTGTAGGAGCCGGAATGGCCGAAACCGGTTTCCTTCATATTGGGATCCAGGCACCAGCGCCGGTGTCCGGTCCTGCTGATATTTCCGGCATCGCCGTCATCCATCCATCCGGTGATGATATTTTGAGATAGATTGCGGTATCCCATTGCCAAGTTGGAAGATGAAGTTCCCTCATAAGCCAGTTCGTAAAATTCATCGGAAACTCCTGCTGGCTTTTGCGGATTATGACTCAGAGTGCCGACTCCGGTTAACAGCGTGGTTCCGGCCTGAGCAACTGCCTCGTAGTCTTCGTTGTTGGAGACATCGGAGGGGATGCCGGCGATAAACCGGATGAAATTCAGCGCGTTCAGCGCCTGAGTGACCGTATCGCCGCTCAGCTTTCCGGCAGTTTCTGAAGAAAGAGACGGAGTGACGTCCCATTTGGAAGAACCGGAAAAGGAGAAGGGATGGGAATCATAGAATTCCCGGATTTCATCTTCTGTCCGGACTTCCACTGAAGGGGCTTGCGCGTTTGAGCCGCTGGCAATGAGTTCGGACTGGCTGTTTGCGGGAGCTGCCCATGCGGTGCCGGAAAAACAAAGCAGCGCGGCAATGGTACAGATCAAGACATGCTTCTTTTTCATAACGATCCTCCTTTGTAAAACGGCAGAGATAAAAAAGTCTGCATTCAAAAATAGCAGAATCAAAATATCTGCATAGTTATTGTAGAACACAAAAGCTGCATATACAATAACATTGAGAGTTTTTTGAGCATTTTTTTAAGATTCATTCCCGTCCCGCCATTGATTTTTCTACCTATTTTACGTATAATAAAAAGTAGGGAAATCCCTACTTTTATATTTTTGAAAAGGTGGTGCAAAATTATGGCTGCAAATGCGTTTGTAGATAATGCTAAAGTGATGGCAAAGGGCCAAATTACAATTCCGAAAGATGTTCGTGACGTGTTGGGTGTATCAAATGGTGACAGGGTCACTTTTATCGTTGAAGGAAACACAGTCCGCATGGTTAATTCAGCTGTGTACGCGATGCAGGTGCTTCAACAGGAAATGACTGGAGAAGCAGAACGCACCGGATTGACTTCGGAAGAAGATGTTATGGCACTCGTCAAGGAATTGAGGAGTGAGGACGAAAAGGCATGAGAGTTCTGATTGATACTAATGTCCTCATTTCTGCTGCGCTGAGTGCAAACAGCACGCCTTATCGGGCGTATGTAAAAGCAGCTTCTTACCCTAATCACGGCATGATCTGTGAGCAGAATGTGGATGAAATGAAGCGGATATTTAATAAGAAATTTCCGAACCGGCTGGCGGCATTGGACAAATTTCTTTCCATTGCATTGCTTACTCTGGAATTGGTTCCTGTCCCGACAGAGTCAGATATGACCGAAATACAAATCAGAGATGTCGATGATCGCCCCATTTTGCGGGCAGCTATTGAAGCGAAAGCCGATATACTGCTAACTGGAGATAAGGACTTTTTAGAGTCCAGCGTAAAAAATCCGGTGATTATGACACCAGCAGAGTTTTTGGATACCTGATGAATAAAGAC
>DVFQ01000066.1 GCA_018713185.1 Candidatus Copromonas avistercoris (nom. illeg.)
CAGAGTACACAACTTGCTACGGAGGGTGCTCTGGAACCCTTTTTCTTTCTGTATACTGATGACAGTATACAGGGCAATCCAGAGACATGCAAGCAGAGCAGCATAATGCTAAACTATGAGGTCAAAAACAACTTCGCAAATGAATCCCCAAATGATAATGAAAACGGAATGACAAATAGTAAGGAGAACATGTATGCGTGAAAAACTGGAAACTTTACCGCTGGCGCAGCTTCGGGAACTGGCGAAGAGCCAAGGGATCCGCAATGTCAGCAGCCTGCGGAAATCGGAGCTGATCGACCGGCTCTGCGCCATTTCTGAGCAGGAAGGCGAGAAGAAGGAGGAGGAGCAGACGCAGGCCCATACGCAGCGCGCAGGAAACGGCGAGGGGGCACAGGCCCATGCACAGCGCGCGGGAAACGGCGAGGCAGCACAGGCCCATACGCAGCGTGCGGGAAACGGCGAGGCGGCACAGGCCCATACGCAGCGCGCGGGAAACGGCGAGCAGGCGCAGAATCATAGCAGCGCGGGAGGCGCTCCGGAACCCAGGAGCGAGCTTCAGGAACTGGACAGCGGCATCGAGGCTAACGGAATCCTGGAAGTAATGCCCGACGGGTTCGGCTTTATCCGCTGTGAGAATTTTCTTCCCGGAGAGAATGACGTCTATGTGGCCCCGTCTCAGATCCGCCGGTTCAATATGAAAACCGGCGATATTGTCCGCGGAAGCCGCCGGGTGAAAACGGCGACGGAAAAATTTGCGGCCCTTCTTTATGTGACTTCGATCAATGGGTATCCCCCCTACGCGGCGGAGCGGCGCCCCAATTTTGAGGATCTTACGCCGATTTTCCCCGACCAGCGTCTGAATCTGGAGGTGCGCGGCGGGAAAAATACGGTGGCCATGCGGGTGATGGATCTTTTGGCTCCCATTGGAAAGGGCCAGAGAGGGATGATCGTTTCCCCGCCCAAGGCAGGAAAAACGACTCTGTTAAAGCAGGTGGCAAAGGCGATCACCACCAATTATCCGGATATGCACCTGATCATCCTTTTAATTGACGAGCGCCCCGAAGAAGTAACGGATATGAAGGAATCGGTGGTAGGCCCCAATGTTGAGGTGATCTATTCCACCTTTGACGAGCTTCCGGAACGCCATAAACGGGTGTCAGAGATGGTAATCGAGCGGGCGAAACGCCTCGTGGAGCATGGCAGAGACGTTATGATTCTGTTAGACAGCATTACACGGCTGGCAAGAGCCTATAACCTGGTGGTTCCGCCCAGTGGACGGACGTTATCCGGCGGCCTGGATCCGGCGGCCCTTCATATGCCGAAGCGGTTTTTCGGAGCGGCCAGAAATATGCGGGAAGGCGGGAGCCTGACCATCCTGGCGACGGCGCTGGTGGATACCGGAAGCCGGATGGACGATGTGATTTACGAGGAATTCAAGGGAACCGGAAACATGGAACTGGTGCTGGATCGGAAGCTTTCGGAGAAGCGGATCTTCCCGGCAATCGATATTTTAAAATCCGGTACCAGACGGGATGACCTTCTGTTAAACCGCGACGAGGCGGAGGCCGTAGATAATATCCGCAAGGCCACAAATTCCATGAAGGCGGAGGAATCGGTGGAGAAGATCCTGGATATGTTCTCCAGAACGAGAACCAACCGGGAATTTGTGGAAATGGCGAAAAAAATCCGATTTTATTAAGACCGGGAGGATAGAAGATGGAAGAAACGGGGAAAAACCCGATCCAGGTGGCGGCCCGGCTGTTCCAGGTGATCGAGCTTTTGGCGGAGCACGGTCCCATGGGGATCATGGAGATCAGCGCCAGCCTGGGATTTCATAAAAGCACGGTTCACAGGCTGGTGTCTTCTCTGCAGCAGCTAGGCTATATCCGGCAGGATGAGGAAACGATGAAGTACGGTCTGTCCTTAAAGTTTTTGGAGATCAGCGGGCGGATCCTGGCGCAGACCAGCATGGCGTCCATTGCGCATCCGTATCTAAAAAAACTGTCGGATCTGACCGGGGAGACGGTCCATCTGGTCCGCCGGGAGGGGACGGAAGCGGTTTATATTGATAAGGTGGAATCGAACGTAGGCTCGATCCGCATGGTTTCCAGGGTCGGGAGCCGGATTCCGCTGTACTGCTCCGGCGTCGGCAAGGCGCTGCTTTCGGAGCTTTCGGAGGAGGAAATCCGCGCGGTTTGGAACGAGTCGGAGATCAAAAAGCTGACTCCCCATACGATCACGGAGCTTTCGGAGCTTTTTGAGCGGGTCGGAGAGGTCAGAAAAAACGGCTATGCGGTCGATGACGAGGAGAACGAGGCGGGAGTCCGCTGCGTGGCAGTGAGCCTTTTGGATTATCACCGGAGCCCGGTTTACGCGTTAAGTATTTCCGCGCCCGCAAGCCGGATGGACCGGGAGCGGATCCTGGAATTAAAGGACGCCTTGCTGGAGATAAAAGGCGAGCTTATGGCTGCCATGGGTTTGGAAGACGGACGGAGAAAATTATGACGGAGAGAGATTCTGGAAAAGCGGAAGCACCGGGCGCCGCAAAAACGGAAGCGCTGGATAGGGAAAAAATGGATGCGCCGGCAAAAAGCAGGATTCTGGCCAAGCTTTTCTGGTCCACGCTTTATCTGAGCGCGTTTACGTTCGGCGGCGGTTATGTGATCGTAACGCTGATGAAAAAGAAATTTGTGGACGAATACGGATGGATCAAAGAGGATGAAATGCTGGATCTGGTGGCCATCGCCCAGTCTTCGCCGGGAGCCATCGCGGTCAATGGAGCGATCGTGATCGGCTATAAGCTGGCGGGGCTTTTGGGGGCGGCGACCGCGATTTTGGCGACCGTAATCCCGCCTTTTGTGGTAATTTCAGCGGTATCCCTGTTTTATAACGCGTTTCGGGAAAACCTGGTGATCGGCCTGATGTTGGAAGGAATGCAGGCAGGCGTGGGAGCCGTGATCGCCGTTGTGGTTTATGAAATGGGAAGCGGGATCGTCCGTGGAAAAAGCTGGACTTCCAATTTGATCATGGCGGGGGCGTTTCTGGCCTCCTGCGTCTTTGGAGTCAACGTGGTGCTGGTGGTGATCGTCTGCGGCCTGATCGGCGCGGCGCGGACGTTTCTTGGAAGAAAGGAGGGCCGTTCATGATCTATCTTCAGTTGTTTTTGAGCTTTCTTCAGATCGGCCTTTTCAGCTTCGGCGGCGGCTACGCGGCGATGCCGCTGATCCAGGATCAGGTGGTGACGGCCCACGGCTGGCTGTCCATGCCGGAGTTTACGGATCTGATCACGATCTCCCAGATGACGCCGGGTCCCATCGCCATCAACTCCGCCACCTTTGTGGGAATGAAAATCGCGGGAGTGCCGGGAGCTATCGCGGCGACAGTGGGATGCGTTTTTCCCTCCTGCGTTATCGTTACGCTGCTGGCGCGGCTGTATTTAAAATATCGGGATATGTCCCTTCTTCAAGGAATTTTGGGCTCGCTTCGCCCGGCGGTGGTGGCCATGGTGGCGGCGGCCGGAATTTCGATCTTGATCACCGCTTTCTGGGGCGGTGACCAGATTGGTTCTCTGGAAAGCACAAGGTGGTGGATGGTCGGGATTTTTGCCCTTTGCGTTCTTTTCTTAAAGAAATTGAACTGGAATCCGATTGCCGTGATGCTGTCCGCCGGAGTGCTTAGGGTCCTTCTGGCAGTGCTTGGGATCTGATCCTGACTGCGGCGGTATTTCGGGAAGAGGGCCGGGCGGCCTTAAAAAACATTGTCTGAATTTTGGCGCAATAGAGAAAATTTCCTTGCCATACCATAATTTTAAGATTATAATAGCAGTATCACGATGAATCGATATCGAATACGAAAAAGAGGAGCTGTGGGTATGGAAGGGAATCTACAAAAGCGGATCGGGAAATTTATGGGCGGTTCAAAAAAAGGTTACCAGACGGCATTCCATATGGCGTGGCCTGCCGTTATGGAATCTTTTTTTATTGCTCTTGCGGGTATGGTGGACTCGCTGATGGTAAGCTCCCTTGGAGCCTATGCGGTGGCTGCCGTAGGACTTACGACCCAGCCCAAATTTATCGGTCTCTGCCTGTTCATTGCGATGAACGTATCGGTTTCCGCGCTGGTTGCCAGGCGCCGGGGCGAGGAAGATAAGAAGGGCGCTAATCAGGTGCTTTTAATGGCGGTGACGTTCACGGTTCTTGCCGGAGCCGTGATCAGCCTGATCTGTGTTGCCTTTGCGAATCCCATTATCGCTTTCTGCGGAGCCAACGAAGATACCCATGAGAGCGCCGTGATCTATTTCCGTATTATCATGGGCGGCATGATGTTCAACATTATTACCATGGTGATCAACGCGGCCCAGAGAGGCGCGGGAAATACGAAGATCGCCATGCGCACCAACGTAACCTCCAACCTGGTAAACATGGTCTTCAACTATCTGTTGATCGGCGGAAATTTTGGCTTCCCCCGGTTGGAGATCGCCGGAGCCGCCATCGCGACGGTTCTCGGTACGGTTGTGGCCTGTGTCATGGCAGTCTGTTCCATTCTTCCCAAGGATCATTTTATCAGCATTCCATATATTATAAAGGAACGGGTGCGGATCACGCTGGAGCCGGCGAAAAATATGGCCAAGATCGCTTCCAGCGTTTTCGCGGAGCAGGTGTTTATGCGGATCGGTTTCCTTACGGTTTCGATCATGGTGGCGAATTTGGGAACGGCGGCTTACGCGGCCCATCAGGTGGGAATGAATATTATGAACCTGTCCTTTTCCTTTGGAGACGGAATGCAGGTGGCGGCGGTCGCCCTCTGCGGCAGGAGCCTGGGAGAGGGCAAACCGGATGCGGCGAAAATGTACGGAACCATCTGCCAGCGGATCGGAAATATGATCTCTATCGTCTTGGCGGTGCTGTATTTGACCTGCGGCGCGCTGCTGTTCCACCTGTTTTTCGAGGAACCGGAGATTATCGCCATGGGCGTGGACATTGCCCGGGCGCTGACGATCATCGTTCTCCTGCAGATCGCCCAGGTGATCTATATGGGCTGTCTAAGAGGAGCCGGCGACGTTATTTTTACGACCATTGCTTCTACCTTAAGCATTACCTTTATCCGCCCGATCTTCTCCTATCTTCTCTGCTATGCATGCGGGCTGGGATTGATCGGGATCTGGCTGGGAATCGCGGTGGACCAGTTTTCCCGGTTCTGCCTTACGACCTGGCGGTTCAAGAGCGGAAAGTGGATGAATATCAAGATATAATGGAATCGATAATAAAATAAAAAAAGCCCCGGAATCCGCGCGGACAGATGGTTCTGTTTACGGCGGGCTGGGGCATTTCTTAAAAAAGAATAACTTTTAGAATTTTCTGTGAACTTCCTTGACAGAAATTTTTTTTGGCGGTAAGATAGGTCTGACACGAAGGTGACAGGTTGTCACTTTTGATCTGCTTCTCTTATGAAATCTGGATTCAGAGAAGGAAATAAAGAAAATTGATTGAAAATAACAGAAAAGGAGAACATGTATGGGTGCGAAGGACGGCGGAAAGAAGCCGGGATCAGGATTTGACAACTACTATAAGAGCCTGATCATTTATATGGTCGTTATGCTGGTAGTGACGATTCTTTTAAATGGCCTGATTGTTCCCTCCATGACAAAGCGCCAGATCATTGAAGTGGGCTACAATGATTTTCTGGACATGGTAGAGAGCGGCCAGGTGGAGCGGGTACAGAAGGATACGGAAGAAATTTTATTTTTGGCCAAGGACGAACGGGGAAACGAGCAGGTGTATAAGACCGGCCTGTGGGATGATCCGGATCTGACCAGCCGTCTGCGGGATGCGGACGTTCCCTTCGGCGAGGTGATCGTCGAGCAGGAATCGGCGATCATGGCTTTTTTTACCAACTGGATTCTGCCGATTGCGGTCATGGTGATTTTCTGGCAGCTTCTGACCCGGATGATGACGAAGCGGATGGGCGGCAACGCCATGACCTTTGGAAAAGCCAACGCGAAGATTTACGCGGAGAATGAAACGGGCGTTACCTTTGCGGACGTGGCCGGAGAGGAAGAGGCGAAGGAAGCTCTAAAGGAGATCGTGGATTTCCTGCATGAGCCGAAAAAGTATTCGGACATCGGCGCGACCCTTCCCAAGGGAGCTCTTTTGGTGGGCCCTCCCGGAACTGGTAAAACGCTGCTTGCCAAGGCGGTGGCCGGGGAAGCCCATGTGCCCTTTTTCTCGATCTCCGGTTCCGAGTTTGTAGAAATGTTCGTCGGTATGGGCGCGGCCAAGGTGCGGGATCTGTTTAAGCAGGCCAACGAGAAAGCGCCCTGTATCGTATTTATCGACGAGATCGATACCATCGGAAAAAAGAGGGACGGCGGCGGCCTGGGCGGAAATGATGAGCGGGAGCAGACCTTAAACCAGCTTTTGACGGAGATGGACGGCTTCGACGGACGAAAGGGCGTTGTTATCTTGGCGGCCACAAACCGGCCGGAATCCCTGGACCCGGCGCTTTTAAGACCGGGCCGTTTTGACCGGCGGATCCCGGTGGAGCTTCCGGATCTTAAAGGCCGGGAAGCGATCCTTAAGGTTCACGCCAAGGATGTCAAGATGGATGATACGGTGGACTTTAACGCCATCGCAAGAGCGACCAACGGCGCCAGCGGCGCGGAGCTTGCCAATATTATCAATGAGGCGGCGCTGCGGGCGGTGCGGATGGGACGCCGGGTGGTCTGCCAGGCGGATTTGGAGGAGAGCGTGGAGACGGTAATTGCCGGTTACCAGCGGAAGGACGCGGCTGTATCCGAGCAGGAAAAGCGGATCGTCGCCTACCATGAGGTCGGCCATGCACTTGTGGCCGCCATGCAGAGCCACTCTGCCCCGGTTCATAAGATTACCATCGTTCCCAGAACCTCGGGCGCTCTGGGCTACACCATGCAGGTGGAGTCGGGAGAAAAGTTCCTGATGAGCAAGGAGGAGGCGCTAAACAAGATCGCGACCCTTACCGGCGGCCGGGCGGCTGAGGAATTCATGTTCCACTCCATTACCACGGGCGCTTCCAATGATATCGAGCAGGCCACCAAGCTGGCCCGGGCCATGATCACCCGGTACGGCATGAGCGACCAGTTTGGCATGGTGGCGCTGGAAACGGTGAATAACCAGTACCTGGGCGGAGATACTTCCCTGGCCTGCTCCCCGGAGACAGCGAAAGCCATCGACGACGAGGTGATCCGCACCGTAAGGCAGCAGTATGAGAAGGCGATGGGAATTTTGAAGGAGAACGCGGCGAAATTAAACGAGATCGCGGGCTACCTGTTAGATAAGGAAACCATCACTGGAGAAGAATTTATGGAGATTCTAAACCGGGCGTAAATTGTGTCGAAAATAGAATGCCGGAGATTTTGAGAATGGATATTCTTAAGGTCTCCGGCATTTTTGACGATACGCCTGGATATGTTTTGGCGCGTCATCCGCATGGCATCCGGCGCGTGGTATTTGCTATAATTCCGCTTGCTTTTCTCGGAGAAAACCAATATACTGGGGAAAAAGGGGAGTCAAATGAAGAAGAAATATTGTCCGTATTGTGACCAGGAAATAACAGGAATTTACTGCCGGGGCTGTAAGCGTTTGGTCCTTCATCCTTACGAGCAGGAGACGGATTATTATTTGAATACGCAGCATCCGGTGTGGGAAGAAATTTGCCAGTTCCACGGGGATCTTCAAACGGGAGTTATGCCCAACCGGCAGCCGCAGGAAAACCGGCAGGTGAAGGAAAACCGGCGGCCGCAGGAAAATCGCGGCTGGAGAGAGCCGGGACGCGGTTTGAAAAAGGAGACGCAGACTGGCCGCGGGATCCGGGAAATTGTGGATCAAGGGAAGGAATTCCGTACCCAGTGGAGCGCGGCGCAAAGGAAAAAGCGAGCGCTAAAGGAGGAGAATGCCCGTCCCAAGCAGATGTCGGTATGGGTCTTTCTGTTCCTTGTGCTTGTGGTGATCTACGGCGGAGATATTATCTGGCGGGGCGGCCTTACATTGATTTCGGAGATCATGGATTCCGCCGCTGAACTGATCAATGGACTGACTTCGTAACAGCAAAGCGCAGACGGGAACCATCGTCTGCCTGGAGGAAAATGACAATGGGAAATGGATATGTGATGGTAATCGCATCGGCGGTTTTATTTGGGCTGATGCCGCTTTTAGCAAAAGAAATTTATGCGATGGGCGGCACCGCCCTTTCTTTGTGCGTATATCGCTTTCTGTTTAGTATTCCATTTTTATGCGCGGTGGTAAAGGGAGAAAAGGGACAGACGTTTTCGATCACAAAAGAGGAAGCGAAAAAGATTTTTATTTTATCACTGGGCTGTGCGGGAACGCCGTTTCTGCTGTTCCAGTCTTATCAGTACATTTCTTCGGGAATGGCGACGACGATCCACTTTATTTATCCGGTATTGGTTTTGTTTGGAAGCGTTGTGCTGTTCCGGGAAAAATTTACGAAGGTAAAAGCCGTCTGCGCCGGTCTTTGCGCGGCGGGAATCCTATGCTTTTATACGCCGGGAGAGAAGGCGGGACTGACGGGAATGATTCTGGCCTTCAGCTCCGGGATCACCTATGCGTTTTATGTCCTTTACTATACGAAAAGCGGTTTGACGGCGCTGGATCCCTATAAGTTAAGTATTTATCTGTCCGCATTTGGGTCGGCTCTTCTTCTGGCGGCGGCTCTTGCCACAGGGCAGATGGTGATCCGGCTTCCGTTAAAGGCATGGGGGATGATTATTGGCTTTGCTTTTATGGTATCCTTTCTGGCCACTGTATTTTTTCAGATTGGCGCGAAGAAGATCGGCCCGGAAAAAGCGTCGCTTCTCAGTACCTTTGAGCCGCTGACCAGTGTTTTGGCGGGCGTCGCTTTCCACGGCGAGCAGATGACGGGAAAAACAGTTCTTGGCGTCGTATGCATTTTGGCGTCGGTGGTGCTGCTGACGGCCAGCGGGCGGAAGCGGCGGCCGAGGAAGTAGAAAAAGAGAATTACACCTATTCGGTTTGAAACATTGACAAAACAAACCGAATAGGTGTAATTTATATAGTAGGAGGTGAAAATATGGCGCAAATAACTTTTAGTGTACGGATGGATGAGACATTAAAACGTCAATTTGATTCTTTATGCGCAGATTTTGGGATGACAGCTTCAACAGCGATTAACGTATTTGCAAAGGCAGTAATTCGGGAGCGAAGGATTCCATTTGAAATAGCAGCGACGAAAACGGATATGACGCAGGAACAGGCGATACGCGCATTCGAGGCTCTTAGAGAACAGGCATCTCAAAATTTTCCGGAGGGAATGTCTTTGGAAGAAATAAATGAAGAAATACGCCAGGCCAGATATGGAGAGGAGGCGATAAAGTAAAATGCGATGTAACGCAGTGTTTGACACAAATGTGCTTGTTGCTGCGTTGCTTTCTCCCTATGAAGATTCTGCAACGGTTCAGCTTGTAAAAAGCATGTTTTTCGGAGAAATAGTACCGGTTTACAGCAGAGAAATTATGGATGAATACAAAAATGTCCTGTATCGGGAGAAATTTAAATTTGATCCGCTGAAAATTTCATATATCTTATCTTGGATTGAGAATGTTGGGATCATGACGGTTTCGTTTAACAGCGGCATCGTTCTCCCAGATCCGAAGGATCTGCCGTTTTATGAGGCGATATGTGGAAACAGAGAAAACCAGATTTATTTGGTGACTGGTAATTTAAAGCACTTTCCTAAAGACCAATACATCATATCGGCAAGAGAAATGCTCGATATACTGAGAAGAAAATTTACAGACCATTAGGGCTATTATAAATAGGCAAACTATGGATTGCTCCAAGACAAAGAAAACCGCCTGCCTCACGGACCGATCGACTCGGCCGTCAGGACAGGCGGTTCGGATTTTCATAGGAGAAGCCAGCTTAACTTAATCCTGCCCGGCTGCTCCATAATGAACGTGCAGCAGCTCATGAGCCCGGTATTTCAAGAGGCCGTCCTCATAAAGCTGCATGACGACGGGGTTCTCGTCGGAGCGCTTGACCAGGGCGCCTTTGTCGGCGGTGTAGAGTCCTTGGGAGCGCTTGACCTTATCGGCCATGAAGCCTTCGGGCTGTCCCGCTCCTCCGATACAGCCGGTGGGGCAGGCCATTACTTCGACAAAGTCGAAATGCTCTTCGCCGCTCTCAATGAGCCGGATCAGATTTTCGGCGTTGCCCAGTCCGCTGACCACGGCGGCATGGACGGTGCGTCCGCCGATTTCAATGGAAAACTTCTTGGTTCCCTCAACACCCCGGACGCCGGAATACTGGATCTCCTGCAGCGCCGCGTTGGTTCTGGCGGCAAGCCGTCTTAAGGCGGCTTCCATAACGCCGCCGCTGGCGCCGAAAATCAAGCCGCCGCCGGAACGGATGGAGAAGGGCATATCGGGAGCCATCGGCTCTAACTCCGGGAACTGGATTCCCAGCTCGCGGATCATGGAGGCCAGTTCCTTGGTGGTAATCACCGCGTCGATATCCGGCTTTCCGTCCCGGATAAATTCTTTTCTGCCGGCTTCCATCTTTTTGGCGGTGCAGGGCATGATCGCCACATTATAGGTTTCCAGACCGCATTCCTCGTCGGAGGGTTTATAGTATTCCTTTAAAACCGCGCCGAACATTTCCATAGGCGACTTGCTGGTGGAGATGTAGGGCATCAGCTCCGGATATTTTGTTTCCGCGAAGCGGACCCAGGCCGGGCAGCAGGAGGTAAAGAGGGGATATTTCCGTTCCCCGCCCTTTTCCAGGATCCCCGCCAGCTCGTTGGTCTCTTCGATAATGGTCATATCGGCGCTGACACTGGTATCAAAGGCCAGATCGAAGCCGATCATATGCAGAGCGGCATAGATCTTTCCGATGGTATTTTCGCCGGGAGCCATGCCGAATTCCTCACCCAGGGCTACCCGCACGGCCGGAGCCACCTGGGCGATGACCCGTTTTTTCGGATCGTAGATGGCTTTCCAAACGTCGGCGATGCTCTTTCGAATGGTGATCGCTCCCGTCGGGCAGACGGCGGCGCATTGGCCGCAGTTGACGCATTCCGTTTCCGCCAGCTTCCGGTTAAAGGCGGGAGACACAATCACGTTGGCCCCCCGGTTGACGAAATCAATGGCACCCACATGCTGGATCTCGCTGCACATCCGGACGCAGTCGCCGCAGAGGATGCATTTGTTCATGTTGCGGACGATGGCCGGCGACGAGTCGTCGATGGGATAATCCGGCCGGTTATTTTTAAAGCGGATATGATCCAGGCCGAACCGGCGGGCCAGAAACTGCAGCTGGCATTTCTGGTTTTTCTCACAGACCGTGCAGTCCCGGCAGTGGGAGGCCAAAAGCAGTTCCAGGATCATCTTCCTGTGGTGGTGAAGCTTAGGTGTGTTGGTGCGGATCACCATTTTGTCCTTGGGAGGCGTGGAGCAGGAAGCGATAATGTTTCCTCGCTCATCCTCCACCATGCACATCCGGCACGCGCCGTAAATGGACAGATCCGTATAGTAGCAGAAGGTCGGGATCGTAATGCCGACTTTCCGGATTACCTGTAAAATGTTCTTTTCATCCGTAAACTCCGCGCGGAGCCCGTCAATCATCATATATTTTGCCATGGCGTATCCCTCCTATCCTTCCTTTACCGCTCCGAAGGGACAGCCCTCCAGGCAGGCACGGCATTTGATGCATTTGTCCGGATCGATCACATGAGGCTTCTTTACGGAGCCGGTAATGGCGCCTACAGGACACATCCGGGCGCACTTGGTACAGCCCCGGCAAAGCTCGGGATCGATGGAAAGGGTGATCAGGGCCTTGCATTGGCCGGCGGGACATTTTTTATCCACCACATGGGCTATATACTCGTCGCGGAAATATTTTAGGGTGCTGCTGACCGGCGACGGCGCGGATTTTCCCAGTCCGCAGAGGGCCGTCTCAGAAATCGTAGAGGACAGATCCTCCAAAAGCTCGATATGTTCCACGGTTCCCCGGCCTTCGACGATATCCGTCAAAAGTTCCAGCATCCGCTTGGTGCCCTCGCGGCAGGGAACGCACTTTCCGCAGGATTCGTTCTGCGTGAAGTTCATAAAGAATCTGGCTACTTCCACCATGCAGCTCTGGTCGTTCATGACCACCAGTCCGCCGGAGCCGATCATCGCGCCTACTTTTTTTAAGGAATCGAAGTCCAGATGGATGTCCAGATGATCCTCGGTAGCGCTGATGCAGAGACAGCCGCCGGAGGGGCCGCCGATCTGGACGGCTTTGAAATTCCCGCCCTTTACGCCGCCTCCGATATCAAAGATGATCTTTCTTAAGGTGGTGCCCATGGGAACCTCAATGAGGCCAGTGTTGTTGACGTTGCCGGTGAGGGCGAAGGCCTTGGTGCCATGGTTGTTTTCCGGACCGATGGTCTGATACCAGGCGGCGCCCCGGTTGATGATGGGTGCCACGTTGCAGTAGGTTTCTACATTATTTAATACGGTGGGTTTATCGAAAAGACCGTGTTCCACCGTTCTGGGCGGTTTTACCCGGGGCATTCCCCGGTTCCCTTCGATGGAAGCCGTAAGGGCGCTGCCTTCTCCGCAGACGAAGGCTCCGGCTCCCTGGCTGATCTTGATATCGAAATCAAAACCGGAATTTAAGATATTGGTACCCAGAAGCCCCCGCTCTCTGGCCTTTTCAATGGCGGTGGTCAGCCGTTCTACGGCTAAAGGATACTCGGCCCGCACATAAATGTAGCCGTGATGCGCCTGGGTGGCGATGCCGGCGATCATCATGCCTTCGATGACCCGGTGGGGATCGCCTTCCATCATGGAACGGTCCATGAACGCGCCGGGGTCGCCTTCATCGCCGTTGCAGACGATGTACTTTTCCGGCTCCGTCTGGCGAAGCACCTGTTCCCATTTCTTTCCGGTGGGGAAGCCGGCGCCTCCGCGTCCCCGCAGCCCGGCGTCGGATACCTCTTTTACGATTTCCTCCGGCGTCATATCAAACAGGGCCTTGGCGACGGCGCTGTAGCCGCCGACGGCGATGTATTCTACGATGGACTCGGCGTTGATATGGCCGCAGTGCTCCAGGGCCACCCGCATCTGCTGCTTATAAAAAGGAATGTCATCCTGCCGCTCGTAGGGGACTCCGTCCTTATCCCGGTAGACCAGCCGGTCCACTACCGTATCGCCCAGAATGCTCTTTTCAATAATTTCCTCGCAGTCCTCCGGCTTTACCTTAATATAGAGCCAGCCCATGGGTTCGATCCTAAGGAGCGGGCCCATCTCGCAGAAGCCGTGGCAGCCGCTCTTTTTTAGGCCGACGGTATTGTCGTGGGGTTCCTTCTCCAGCTTGACCGCGCAGTGGATCCCCTGTTCTTCCATTAATTCCTTCATCCGGTCATAGATCTTTAAAGAGCCGCCGGCGACGCAGCCGGTTCCGCCGCAGATCAAGATCTGCTTTTTTTGAGCGTTCAGCGCTTTGCGATATTCTTCCCGCTTCTGTTCCAGCTCTTCTCTTGTATGGATTTTCGTTACGCTCATGGACAGAGGCCCTCCTTCTTGCGGATGTCTTCGATGATCTCTCTTGCCTTCTCCGGGGTCATGGCCGGATGGACATGGTCGTTGACGGTACATACCGGCGCCAGTCCGCAGGCGCCCAGGCAGGATACGGTTTCCACCGTAAACAGCATGTCATCGGTCGTCGGTTTCTTTTCGGTAACGCCTAAAATGCTTCGGATCTCCTCCAGAATGGGGACCGATTTTCTTACATGGCAGGCGGTTCCGTCACAGATTTTAATAATGTATTTTCCCTTTGGCTCCAGGGAAAAATTCTCATAAAAGGTAGCGACTCCATAAATTTTCGCTTCGCTGATCCCAAGCTTTTTCGCGGTATAGATCAGGGCGTCCTGGGGGAGATAGTGATATTCCTTCTGGATATCCTGCATGATGCCGATGACGAGAGTCGGGTCGTAATCATGGGCCTTCAGGATCCGGTCAAGGGTCTCGAGGTTAATCTGTGCCAAGCTAACAGCTCCTTTCTTGATTTTTACGGCGCCGGGGCGGGGGTTCCCTGAATTGCGGCCGTTTTGCCTGGAGGGAGTTGACATCTCTCCAGCCTCGTATTCGTTAATTTTACCACAAGAAACTGGATTTACACAAGATGGTTTGTACATTATAAACAAAAGTTAAACATGGGGAAAAGGATAGAATCTTCATTTTTGGAAAGAAACTGGAAAATAGAAAGAAATTTCCTTGACTTATTGATTTTACTGTGATAAGATGAGAAATGCACTATTGTGGTATCATGTGCCTTATGGTACCATTATGCCCAAAAACAGGATTGAATATAGAGAAAGAAAACAGGGGTGAAACGTCAATGGAGAAAAGCAGAATACGTCCGGTTCCGGCCGGAAAAGGCGTAAGAATGAGCTACTCGAGACAGAAGGAAGTCCTCGGGATGCCTAACCTGATCGAGATCCAGAAGGATTCCTATCAGTGGTTCCTGGACGAAGGCTTGAAAGAGGTCTTCGAGGATATCTCCCCGATCGCAGACTTTGCCGGTCACCTGAGCCTGGAGTTTGTGGACTTCACGCTTTGCAGAGATGACACCAAGTACACGATTGAAGAGTGCAAAGAACGGGATGCGACTTACGCTGCGCCTTTAAAAGTAAAGGTAAGACTCTGCAACAAGGATAAAGACGAGATCAATGAACACGAGATTTTCATGGGCGATCTGCCGTTGATGACCGATACGGGTTCCTTTGTGATCAATGGTGCGGAGCGTGTTATCGTAAGCCAGCTGGTACGTTCCCCCGGTATTTATTATGGAATCGATCATGACAAGATCGGAAAAGAACTTTTTTCCTGTACCGTGATCCCCAACCGCGGCGCATGGCTGGAATATGAGACGGATTCCAACGATGTGTTTTATGTTCGGGTAGACCGCACCAGAAAGGTTCCGGTTACGGTTCTTGTCCGCGCTCTTGGATACGGCACCAATGCGGAGATTACCGCCTTGTTCGGTGAGGAGCCGAAGATCGCTGCCTGCTTTGGAAAGGATCCTTCCGAGAATTATCAGGACGGCCTTTTGGAATTATATAAGAAGATCCGTCCCGGCGAGCCCCTGTCTGTGGACAGCGCCGAAAGCCTGTTAAACAGCATGTTCTTTGACCCGCGGCGGTATGACCTTGCCAAAGTGGGAAGATATAAATTTAATAAGAAACTGCACTTTAAGAATCGTCTTGCGGGCCAGACCGCGGCTGAGGACGTGGTGGACACTTCCACCGGCGAAATCCTGGCGGAGGCGGGAAAACCGATCACCAAGGAGCAGGCGATCGCCATCCAGAACGCGGCGATCCCCTATGTCTGGGTGCAGACCGAAGAGAGAAAGGTGAAAGTCCTTTCCAACATGATGGTGGATATGGCTCATTATGTGAGCTTCGATCCCAAAGAGGCCGGCGTGACGGAAATGGTCTTCTATCCGGTCCTGGAGGAGATCCTGGAAAAGGCGAAGGATCTGTCCGAGGAGGAGTTAAAGGCGGAGATCCACCGCCATGTTCATGACCTTGTGCCGAAGCACATTACGAAGGAAGATATTATCGCTTCCATTAACTATAATATGCACCTGGAGTACGGAATCGGAACCAAGGACGACATCGACCACCTTGGAAACAGAAGGATCCGCGCCGTGGGAGAACTTTTGCAGAACCAGTACCGCATCGGCCTTTCCAGAATGGAGCGCGTGGTAAGGGAGCGTATGACGACCCAGGATATGGAGGGAATTACTCCCCAGTCCCTGATCAACATTAAGCCGGTGACGGCGGCGGTGAAGGAGTTCTTCGGAAGCTCCCAGCTGTCCCAGTTTATGGACCAGAACAACCCCTTGTCCGAGCTGACCCACAAGAGACGTCTTTCCGCCCTGGGTCCCGGCGGTCTTTCCAGAGAGCGGGCCGGATTCGAGGTGCGTGACGTTCATTATACCCACTACGGCCGGATGTGCCCCATCGAGACGCCGGAAGGTCCCAACATCGGACTGATCAACTCTCTGGCGACCTATGCGCGGGTCAACCAGTACGGCTTTGTGGAGGCGCCCTACCGGGTGATCGATAAGAGCGATCCTTCCAATCCGCGGGTTACGGACGAGGTTATCTACCTGACGGCGGATGAGGAAGATAATTATATCGTGGCACAGGCCAACGAGCCGTTAGATGAGGACGGACACTTTGTCCACAACAATATTTCCGGCCGGTTCAGAGAAGAGACATCCTCCTTCCAGAAGCGTTCCGTTGATCTGATGGACGTTTCTCCGAAGATGGTATTCTCCGTGGCCACCTCCATGATCCCCTTCCTGGAGAATGACGACGCCAACCGCGCCCTGATGGGCTCCAACATGCAGCGTCAGGCCGTTCCGCTTCTTACGACGGAGGCTCCGGTAGTAGGAACGGGAATCGAAGGAAAAGCGGCGGTTGACTCCGGCGTCTGCGTCCTTGCAAAGAACGCCGGCGTTGTGGAGCGTTCCGCTTCTAATGAAATCATCATCAAGCGGGATTCCGACGGAAACCGGGATGTGTACCGCCTGACGAAATTTAAGAGGAGCAACCAGTCCAACTGCTACAACCAGAAGCCCATCGTTTTCAAAGGCGACCATGTGGAAGCGGGAGAGGTGATCGCCGACGGCCCGTCCACAAAGGACGGCGAGATCGCCCTGGGAAAGAACCCGCTGATCGGATTCATGACCTGGGAGGGATACAACTACGAGGATGCCGTACTGCTCAGCGAGCGGCTGGTGCAGGACGACGTATATACCTCCGTCCATATCGAGGAATATGAGGCGGAGTCCAGAGACACCAAGCTGGGGCCGGAGGAGATCACAAGAGACGTTCCCGGCGTCGGCGAGGATGCTTTAAAGGATCTGGATGAGAGAGGAATTATCCGTATCGGCGCGGAGGTTCGCGCCGGCGATATCCTGGTGGGCAAGGTAACGCCCAAGGGAGAGACGGAGCTGACCGCTGAGGAGCGGCTCCTTCGGGCCATTTTCGGCGAGAAGGCCAGAGAGGTTCGGGATACTTCCTTAAAGGTGCCCCACGGCGCTTACGGGATCGTCGTAGACGCGAAGGTGTTTACGAGAGAGAACGGCGACGAGCTGGCGCCCGGCGTAAACCAGACCGTCCGGATCTATATCGCGCAGAAGAGAAAGATTTCCGTCGGCGACAAGATGGCCGGACGTCATGGAAACAAGGGTGTTGTTTCCCGGGTGCTTCCGGTGGAGGATATGCCGTTCCTTCCCAACGGACGTCCGTTAGATATCGTACTGAATCCTCTGGGCGTGCCGTCCCGTATGAATATCGGACAGGTGCTGGAGATTCACTTGAGCCTGGCGGCCAAGGCCCTTGGCTTTAACGTATCCACTCCGGTCTTTGACGGAGCCGATGAGAACGATATCCAGGATACGCTGGAGCTGGCCAACGATTATGTCAACATGGAATGGGATGCGTTCCAGGAGAAATATAAGGATCTGCTGCGTCCGGAGGTTATGGAGTATCTGGGCGAGCATCTGGAGCATCGGGCTCTCTGGAAGGGAGTTCCGATCCGGAGAGACGGAAAGGTCCTTTTGAGAGACGGACGGACCGGCGAATATTTCGACAGCCCGACGACAATCGGCCACATGCACTACTTAAAGCTGCACCATCTGGTAGACGATAAGATCCATGCCCGTTCCACCGGCCCATACGCGCTGGTTACCCAGCAGCCTCTGGGCGGAAAAGCCCAGTTCGGCGGACAGCGGTTCGGCGAGATGGAGGTATGGGCCCTGGAGGCCTACGGCGCGTCCTATACGCTGCAGGAGATCTTGACCGTCAAGTCCGACGATGTGGTGGGCCGTGTAAAGACCTACGAGGCCATCATCAAGGGCGAGAATATTCCGGAGCCGGGTATTCCGGAGTCCTTCAAGGTCCTGTTAAAGGAGCTGCAGTCTCTGGGCCTGGATGTGCGGGTGCTGCGGGACAACGGCGAGGAAGTGGATATGTCCGAAAATATCGACTACTCCGATACCAACTACGACCTGCGCTCCATCATCGAAGGCGACCGGAATTACCGTGACAAGGAAGAGAACCTTGGCGAGTACGGCTTCCAGAAGCAGGAGTTTAAGGGCGAGGAGCTTGTGGACGTGGAGGACGACGATTACACCGAGGATTCCGCGGACGACGATTATATCGACGACGATTATACGGAACATGACGCCGATGAGTTTTAATAAATAGAAGGGAGTACCGTTCATGCCTGAGATAAATGAAACGTATCAGCCGATGACCTTTGACGCGATCCGGATCGGACTTGCTTCATCGGAAAAGATTCTTGAATGGTCCCACGGCGAGGTTAAAAAACCGGAAACCATCAACTACAGGACATTGAAGCCGGAGAAAGACGGCCTGTACTGCGAGCGGATTTTCGGACCCACCAAGGACTGGGAGTGCCATTGCGGAAAGTACAAGAAAATCAGATATAAAGGCGTGATCTGTGACCGCTGCGGCGTTGAGGTTACCAAATCCAGCGTCCGCCGTGAGCGTATCGGCCACATTGCCCTGGCGGCTCCGGTTTCCCATATCTGGTATTTCAAGGGGATCCCCAGCCGGATGGGACTGATCCTGGATATTTCTCCGAGAGTGTTGGAGAAGGTCCTGTACTTTGCTTCCTATATTGTTCTGGATCCCGGAACCACCGGCCTGCAGTTAAAGCAGGTGCTGTCCGAGAAGGAGTACCGGGACGCCGTTGAGAAATACGGCTACGGCACCTTCCGGGTTGGAATGGGCGCCGAGGCGATCCAGGAGCTTCTTAAGAATATCGATCTGGAAAAGGATTCCGCCGAGTTAAGGAAGGCGCTTCAGGAGTCCACGGGCCAGAAGCGGGCGCGGATCATTAAGCGCCTGGAGGTAGTAGACGCCTTCCGCAATTCCGGAAACAAGCCGGAATGGATGATCATGAATGTAATTCCGGTGATCCCGCCGGATATCCGTCCCATGGTACAGTTGGACGGCGGCCGGTTCGCCACCTCCGACTTAAACGACCTGTACCGTCGGATCATCAACCGGAACAACCGTCTCGCCAGACTCCTTGAGCTGGGAGCGCCGGATATCATTGTCCGCAACGAGAAGCGGATGCTTCAGGAGGCGGTGGACGCCCTGATCGACAACGGAAGACGGGGACGGCCGGTAACCGGTCCCGGAAACCGCGCCTTAAAGTCCCTTTCCGATATGTTAAAGGGAAAACAGGGCCGCTTCCGTCAGAACCTTCTGGGAAAACGAGTGGACTACTCGGGACGTTCCGTTATCGTTGTAGGACCGGAATTAAAGATCTATCAGTGCGGTCTTCCCAAGGAAATGGCCATCGAGCTGTTCAAGCCCTTTGTTATGAAGGAACTGGTAGCCAACGGAACCGCCCATAACATTAAAAACGCGAAAAAGATGGTGGAGCGCCTGCAGACCGAGGTCTGGGACGTGCTGGAGGATGTAATTAAAGAGCATCCCGTTATGCTAAACCGTGCTCCTACGCTGCACCGTCTGGGAATCCAGGCCTTTGAGCCGATCCTGGTAGAAGGAAAGGCGATCAAGCTCCATCCGCTGGTATGTACGGCTTTTAACGCCGACTTCGACGGCGACCAGATGGCGGTTCATCTTCCGCTTTCCATGGAGGCTCAGGCAGAGTGCCGGTTCCTGCTCTTATCGCCCAACAACCTGTTGAAGCCCTCCGACGGCGGCCCGGTTGCGGTTCCGTCTCAGGATATGGTTCTCGGTATTTACTACCTGACCCAGGAGCGTCCGGGAGACAAGGGAGAAGGCAAGTTCTTCAAGAGCCCCAACGAGGCGATCCTCGCCTATGAGAACGGAGTCGTAACGCTCCATGCCCGGATCAAGGTTCGGGTAACCAAGACCATGCCCGACGGCACGGTAAAGAGCGGAATCATCGACACGACGGTGGGACGGATCCTCTTTAACGAGATTATCCCGCAGGATCTGGGCTTTGTGGACCGTTCCATTCCTGGAAACGAGCTGAAGCCGGAAATCGACTTCCTGGTAAAGAAAAAACAGTTAAAGCAGATCCTGGAGAAGGTTATCAATACCCACGGCGCGATCCAGACCGCCGTTACCCTGGACGATATCAAGGCCATCGGCTATAAATATTCCACCCGGGCGGCGATGACGGTTTCTATTTCCGATATGACTGTTCCGGAAACGAAGAAGCAGCTTCTGGCGGACGCGGAAGCGACGGTGGATAAGATTTCCAGAAACTTCCGCCGCGGTTTGATCACCGAGGAGGAGCGCTATAAAGAAGTGATCGATACCTGGAAGGCCACCGACGACCAGCTGACCCACGACCTGCTGACAGGTCTTGATAAATACAACAACATCTTCATGATGGCGGACTCCGGAGCCCGAGGCTCCGATAAGCAGATCAAGCAGTTGGCCGGAATGCGCGGACTGATGGCGGATACGACGGGACATACCATCGAGCTTCCGATCAAGTCCAATTTCCGTGAGGGACTGGACGTACTGGAATACTTCATTTCCGCTCACGGCGCCAGAAAGGGTCTGTCCGATACGGCCCTTCGTACGGCGGACTCCGGTTATCTGACGAGACGTCTGGTAGACGTATCCCAGGATCTGATCATCCGGGAAACCGACTGCTGCGAGGGCAAGGGCGATATCCCGTATATGGAGATCACCGGCTTCTCCGATGGAAAAGAAACCATCGAGAGCCTGGAGGAGCGTCTCACAGGAAGATATATTGCCGAAACCATTACGGATCCCGATACGGGAGAAGTGGTGGTGAAAGCCAACCATATGTGTACGCCTAAGCGCGCGGCCGCTGTGGTCAAGGTTCTGGAGAAGCTGGGACGGAATTCCGTAAAGATCCGTACCGTTCTTACCTGTAAGTGCCACATCGGCGTCTGCGCCAAGTGCTACGGCGCCAACATGGCGACGGGCCAGCCGGTCCAGGTCGGCGAGGCGGTCGGCATTATCGCCGCTCAGTCCATCGGTGAGCCGGGTACTCAGCTGACCATGCGTACCTTCCATACCGGCGGCGTGGCCGGCGGCGACATCACACAGGGTCTTCCCCGTGTCGAGGAGCTGTTTGAGGCCAGACGGCCCAAGGGACTGGCGATCATCGCTGAGTTCGGCGGCGTCGTGACCATTAAGGATACAAAGAAAAAACGCGAGATCATCGTGACGGATAACGAGACGGGCAATTCCAAGACCTATCTGATCCCCTACGGATCCAGGATCAAGGTGACCGACGGCCAGGTGCTGGAGGCCGGAGACGTCCTGACAGAGGGAAGCATTAACCCCCATGACCTGTTAAAGGTTAAGGGCGTGCGGGCCGTTCAGGACTACATGCTCCGCGAGGTACAGCGGGTTTACCGTCTCCAGGGCGTTGAGATCAACGATAAGCATATCGAGATGATCGTCCGCCAGATGCTTAAGAAGGTACGGGTAGAGGAGAGCGGAGATTCCGAGATCCTTCCGGGAACCTCCATGAGCGTTCTGGAATTCAACGAGATGAACGAGAAGCTGATCGCCGAAGGAAAGAAGCCGGCGGAGGGCAAGCAGGTGATGCTGGGAATTACAAAGGCGTCCCTTGCTACGGATTCCTTCCTGTCCGCAGCCTCCTTCCAGGAGACCACTAAGGTTCTGACTGAGGCGGCCATCAACGGCAAGGTGGATCACCTCATCGGCTTGAAGGAGAATGTTCTGATCGGTAAGCTGATCCCGGCCGGAACTGGAATGAAGCGCTATAGAAGCATCCGGCTGAGCACCGACGTTAAGAAGGAGGAGCCGAAGCCGGAGGAGGAGCTCCAGGAGGAGACGGCTCCCCTTGGGGAAGCTGAGGAGATCATCCTGAACCAGGACGACACTGAAGAGGTGGAGCCGGCGGAGGATCCCGTTCTGGAGGAAGCTTCGGCAGATCCTAAGGATCCGGACGATTTCCAGGATGAGGACGGCGCTGAGGCTTTGAACGGTTCTGAGGATCCGGAGAACGGCGGAGAGCCGCTTCCGGAAGAAACTTCCGGGGAATCGGACACTCCTGACGGAGAATAAATTTAAGAAAAACGAATAAGGAAATTTTGGCAGGGGATGCCGCAGGATCGGATTGGAGCTTTCCATTTACGGCCGGCGGGGTCCCCTGCCGTACGTTATGGAAGGTTAGAAGAGGAAAACTAGTTATGATAACCGTATTGTCACATTTTTTTATTAAAGACCGGGACCGGATGGAGGACGGAAGTGTCCGGCGGGCTTATGGAATGCTGTGCAGCATCGTGGGAATCCTTCTCAACGTGCTGCTGTTTGCGGGAAAATATCTGGCGGGCGTTTTAAGCGGCTCTATCGCCATTACGGCGGACGCGTTTAATAACCTGTCGGACGCGGGTTCCTCCTTTATTACGCTGGTGGGCTTCCGGTTTTCCGGGATGAAGGCGGACGCCAGCCACCCCTTCGGCCATGGAAGGATCGAGTATATTTCCGGGTTCGGCGTGTCCGTGGTGATCATTTTGATGGGCGTGGAGCTTTTAAAGACCTCGGTGGAAAAGATCCTGCATCCGGAACCGGTAAACGCGGGACTTCTGCCGGCGGCAATCCTGGCGGCGTCGATCTGCGTCAAGCTGTACATGTCGTATTATAACCGGAAAATCGGTGCCCGGATCGGCTCGGAAGCTATGAAGGCGGCGGGAATGGACAGCTTAAGCGATTCGGCGGCGACGGGAGCGGTCCTGTTTTCCATGGCGGTCGGCTATTTTACGGAGCTAAAGATCGACGGCTGGTGCGGCTGCCTTGTGGCCTGCTTTGTCCTGTACGCCGGCTATGAGGCGGCAAAGGATACGCTGAATCCTCTTTTGGGACAGCCGCCGTCGAAGGAATATGTGGAGCAGATCCGGGAGATCGTGATGAGCCATCCGGAGATCCTGGGGATCCATGACCTTGTGGTCCATGATTACGGGCCCGGCCGGCGGATGGTATCTCTTCATGGGGAGGTTTCCGGAAACGGGGATATTTACGAGCTCCATGATGTGATCGACCGCATCGAGAAGGAGCTGAACCAGAAGATGGGCTGCGAGGCGGTGATCCATATGGACCCGATCCAGGCGGACGACTTAACGGTGTCGGAAACGAAGAAGGAACTGGTGAAGCTTCTGGCGAATGCCTATCCCGATGTTTCCATCCACGACTTCCGCATGGTCCAGGGACCGACCCATACGAATTTAATATTTGACGCGGTGGTTCCTTACGGTTATGATAAGAGTGACGGGGAAGTAAAAGAAGGGATTGAACGCCTGGTAGCGGAGCATTGGGACAACTATTTTGCCGTGGTCCAGGTGGAGCAGTCCTACATATAAGGAGGGTTACAAGCAATATGAATCAAACGATCACGGTGTATCAGGGAAAACGGCCGGGCGGGACGCCGCCGTCCTTTCTTGGGGAGGACGCGGCAAAGAAGGTAAGGGCCTTTCACCGGTCCTTGGAGGAATACTGCGAAACGCCGCTGGTATCCCTGGATTCCATGGCGAAGCGGCTGGGCGTCGGCGGGATCTACGTTAAGGACGAGTCCAAGCGGTTCGGGCTGAATGCCTTTAAAGCCCTGGGGGCGTCCTATGCGGTCCATGAGCTTTTGTCCGCCCAGTACGGACAGAATGCGGAGAACGCCGGCGGGGCCGCGGGAATGAATGCTGGCTCGGCCGCGGGAACAGCTGCGGATACGGTCCATCCGGCGTTTCCCGGCGGAAAAGGGAAGGTGTTTGTGACCGCCACCGACGGAAACCACGGCAAAGGAGTCGCCTGGTCCGCCTGGAAAGCGGGGGGAAGAGCCTTTGTTTTTATGCCGAAGGGTTCCCGGACCTGCCGCGTGGAGGCCATCGCCGCCATTGGGGAGACGAAGGTGACGGTGACGGACTGGAATTATGATGATACGGTCCGCTATGCCTGGAATTTCGCGAAGGAGAACGGATATTATTTTGTCCAGGATACCGGCTTCGACGGCTATACGCAGATCCCGGATCTGATCGCCCAGGGCTATTTGACGATGATCGGGGAAGCCCTGGAGCAGCTTGCGAAAAAGGGCGTAGAGCGGCCGACCCATGTATTTTTACAGGCGGGCGTCGGCACCATGGCGGGAGGCGTCTTGGGCTATCTGGCAAACCGGTACGGCGAGAAGCTTCCGGTCACGTCGATCATCGAGGCGGATGAGTCCGCCTGCGTTCTGGCTTCCGCAAAGGCCGGGGAGCGGGTGGCCATCGGAGGAAATCCGCAGACGGTCATGGCCGGATTGAACTGCGGCGAGGTCAGCATCTGCATCTGGCCCATCCTGCGGGATTTTGCCAGCTTCTATATTTCCTGCCCCGACTGGGTGACGGAGCTGGGAATGCGGACGTACGCCCATCCCGAGGGAAGCGACCAGCCGGTGATCTCCGGAGAATCGGGAGCTGTGGGCCTGGGGCTGATCATGAGCCTCTGCGAAAAGCCGGAGTATGAAGAGGCCCGGAAGGCGATGGGCCTGAATGAGGACGCCAGAATCCTTTTGATCTCCACGGAAGGGAATACGGATCCGGAACATTATGATGCGGTAACGAGATAAAAAAGTTGCCTGTTTTTTGAATTTATGGTATGATCCTGATATAAAGTCTGTCAAAAAGGAGGAGGATTACAATGAAAAGGTGGAAGATCGTGCTGGCCGCAGTTCCGATGACCATGGCTCTTGCGTTTCCGGCATTTGCGGGAGAGTGGCACCAGGATATGAACGGCTGGTGGTATGAAACGGACGACGGCTCCTATTACCGCAACGGCTGGGAGTGGATCGACGGAGACCAGGACGGATGGGCGGAATGCTACTATTTCAATAACCAGGGATACGTGGCGATGCGCACCAGACAGGTAGATGGCTGGGAGATCAACGAGGGTGGAGCCTGGACCGTGGACGGCGAGGTCCAGAAAAAGTACGTTCCGGTCCCGGGAATGGAAAATGATCCGGCCGCCGAGGAGGTGTACCGGGCTGCCTATGCGAAAAACGAAGCTCTGACCTCCGCGGATGTGGACGCCAGCTATGTGATGTCCATGGAGATGGAGGGAATGACCCTGGATATCGGAATGGATATGAACATGAAGATGAAGGGGCTTCCGGATAACATCGAATACGTAGCCAGCGGAACCATGGATCTTTTGGGAGCGGAGATCCCCATGACCATGTTCTATACGGACGGCTATATGTACACGGATACCATGGGACAGAAGACCAAACAGCCGATGGAAGCCATGGAGGCGGTGGCTCAGGCCAACAGCACCATGTCCGGCGTCGAGGTGGATCTCTCCGCGATGCGCGGAATGCGGATGCATACGGAGAACGGAAATACGGTGATCTCCTATACGATGGATCCGTCGGCGATGAATTCCATTATGGATTCGGCGATGATGGATATGAGCGCTTATGACGCCATGGGAGCGGACTACCAGGTTGTTATCAACAGCTGCGAGGGCACCATGACCATCAACAGCGAAGGCTATTATGAAGCCGCCAGCATCTATATGGATATGTCGGCAACGATCTCCGCGGAAGGCGAGAGCATGGATGTCGGCTATAAGATCGATATGGACATGACCTACAACAATCCCGGACAGGAAGTGAATTTTGAACTCCCGTCCACGGAAGGGTATCAGGAGATGTACGCTCTTTTGGAGGAAGCTGCTTAAAAATGCGTGAGCGCCGCTTTGACGGCGGCGCAGCGATAAAACGGCAGTGAAAAAAGGAGGCCCGCTTTGCAAAAACCGGTTGATCGGGTTTGTTGTAAAGCGGGCTGTTTTGCGCGCGGCCAAGGAAACAGGCATATACTGGCAGTAAGCGAACCGATGGGAGTTTTTACATGGTTTCTGTCAGTCTATGCATGATCGTAAAGGATGAGGAAGCGGTTCTTTCCCGATGCCTTACGAGCGTTGGGGATTTCGCGGATGAGATCATCATCGTGGATACCGGTTCCAAAGACCGGACGAAGGAGATCGCCGGGCAGTTTACAGATAAGATCTATGATTTTTCTTGGAGGGATGATTTTGCCGCCGCCAGAAATTTCGCCTTTGAAAAAGGGACGGGAGATTACCTGTTCTGGCTGGACGCGGATGATGTGATCCCCAAAGAGGAGCTTACGAAGCTAATGGATTTAAAGGCGTCTCTTGAGGATCCGCTGCCGGATGTTGTGATGATGAACTACGCGGTGGGATTTGACGAGTCGGGCCGGCCGGTTTTTTCCTTTTTCCGGGAGCGGATGATCAAAAGAGGCCCCAACGCCGTCTGGCGGGGCAGGATCCATGAGGTGATCCCGCCGTTTGGAACGGTGATCAAGAAAGAGATCACCATCGAGCACCATAAGCGAAAAACCTCTGACGCGGGACGGAATCTGAGGATCCTTAAGGAGATGCAGAGGACGGAGGGCCTGGGGACAAGAGATCAGTATTATTATGGAAAGGAACTATATTACCATAAGCAATACCGGGAGGCGGAGCGGGCGCTGGCGGAATTTTTAAAGCGTCCGGACGGCTGGCGGGAGGATCAGGTAGACGCCTGCCGCCACCGCGCCTACTGCCTGTATGGGCTGTCCGAGGAAGAAGAAGCGCTGTCCGCGCTCTTGGAGGGACTGCGGTTCTCCATTCCCCGCCCGGAGCTTTGCTGCGATATCGGCTGGTGGTTTTTTAGAAAAGAACGGTATCCGGAGGCGGCCTGGTGGTACCGGAGGGCGCTGGAGAACCGGAAAACAGCCGGAAACGAAGGCTTTATCCAGGAGGAGCTGCGGGGATACGTCCCCTGCCTCCAGCTTTGCGTCTGCTATGACCGGATGGGGAAACGGGGGCTTGCCGCCCGGTATAATGAAATGGCGGACCGCTTCCGGCCCGGTTCCGAGGTCTGCGAACAAAACCGGCGGTATTTTCGGAAGACCGGGGCAAAACCGGACGTCCCGCATATGATAAAGTAAAACAAGCCAAGGAGAACAACATGTTTCATCCTTATGAATCTTTATCAAAAGTAATGCGGGGCTTTACGGGAAAAGAGACGGAGCGCTCCGATGAGAAATATTCGCCGGCGGAGACGGACGGCGGCCGGGAGGTCAGCGGATGCTCCTGCGGCTGCGGAAGACCGTGCTATCCCCGGTACTGCTGCTATGGCCCGACGGGTCCGACCGGCCCGATGGGTCCAATGGGGCCGATGGGACCAATGGGCCCGATGGGGCCTCAGGGCGTTACGGGAGCAACAGGAGCTACCGGTCCGATGGGCCCCATGGGATTTCCCGGCGCCGCAGGAGCGACAGGAGCGACGGGTGCGACAGGCGCAACAGGAGCTACTGGCCCGGCAGGAGCAGGACTGGAAAATGTTTCTGAATTTTCTGTCGGAACGCCCTACGCGAGAGGCGCGATGGTCTTTTATAACGGCGCTCTTTACCAGGTGGCCCAGAATAACCCGACCGGCCTTCCTGGAATGTCTCCGGATTACAATCTGATCACGGTTGCAGGAGCGACGGGCGCGACAGGCCCGGCCGGAGCCACAGGCGCAACAGGAGCGACGGGTGCGACAGGAGCCACAGGAGCGGCAGGAGCCACGGGAGCGACGGGAGCCACCGGTCCGGCAGGTCCGGCAGGAGCCGCAGGCGCAGCGGGAGCCACAGGAGCGACGGGAGCAACGGGAGCCACCGGTCCGGAAGGCCCGGCAGGAGCCGCGGGGGCGGCTGGCGCCACCGGCGCAACGGGAGCAACGGGAGCAACCGGTCCGGAAGGCCCGGCGGGAGCCGCGGGGGCGGCGGGAGCAACCGGCGCGACAGGCGCAACGGGAGCAACTGGCCCCACGGGAGCCGCTCCGCCGTTAAACGCGTTATATGCCACCAATACTGGAACCCAGAATCCGGCGGCCACCGGCGATCCGCTGACCTTTGATACCACCCAGCTGGCGGAAGGAACGGCGGTCACCCATACGGGCGGCAGCAGCGACATTACGCTTACGGAAAACGGCGTGTACCAGATTTCCTACTCTACCGTAGGAACGGATACCACCGGCGCGGGCACGACCAGCGTTCAGCTGCAGGAGGACGGCACGGAGATCCCGGGAACCACTTCCGCGGCCAACGTGGCCAACGCCAACGACCAGGCGGCTCTTTCGGGAACGGCGATCGTCGACGTAACCTCGGCCCCGGTGACCATTACCTTAAATTCCATTGGAACCAACCAGCAGTTTTCCAATACGGGAGTTTCCGTGCGGAAGCTGGATTAACGAAAGAATCAGAACTTTTTGACAGGCGCTGCCGCGCGGTGAGCAAAGGCCGCCGCGCGGCGGCCAGACTGCGGCCTTAGAATACGGGGATAAAAAGAAGGAAGGGGAAAACGAATGTTCAGAGAATTGCGGAGAAAACGGCAGGCGTTATCGGAAACGGACTGTTCGGATATTTTAAAGAGGGGAACGTCCGGCGTTCTCGCCCTCATGGGAGACGGAGGATATCCCTATGCCGTTCCCATGAGCTATGTCTATGACGGGGAGAAGCTGTACTTTCACTGCGCGAAAAGCGGTCATAAGCTGGACGCCATCGCGGGGAATCCCAAGGCTTCCTTTTGTGTCGTTGACCGGGATCAGGTGGTGCCGGAGGAATATACCACGTATTTTCGCAGCGTGATCGTGTTCGGCACAATGCGGATCATAGAGGAGGAACAGGAAAAACGGACGGCGATTGAAAAGCTGGCGCTTAAATACGCGCCGGAGGATTCGGCCCAAAACCGCGCGGCGGCGATCGAGAAGGATTGGAAGCCGCTATGTATGCTGGAGCTGACGCCGGAGCATATTACCGGCAAGGAAGCCGTCGAGCTTACGAAGCGGCGGGTACTTAAGACAGAGTCTTAGACCGGGATGAAAACCGGACAGGCACAGATGGATCGGGGAGGGAATCGATTTATGGCGAAATACATTATGGCGCTGGACGCGGGGACCACCAGCAGCAGGTGCATCCTGTTTGATAAGAATGGAAGGATCTGCAGCATGGCCCAGAAGGAGTTTACCCAGTATTTTCCAAAGCCCGGCTGGGTGGAGCATGACGCCAACGAGATTTGGTCGACGCAGCTGGGAGTCGCGGTAGAGGCGATGCTAAAGATCGGCGCGTCGGCGGCGGACATTGCCGCCATCGGGATCACCAACCAGAGGGAAACGACGGTCGTATGGGACCGGAGTACGGGAAAGCCGGTCTGCCATGCCATCGTCTGGCAGTGCAGGAGAACGGCGGAAACCTGCGACGAGTTAAAGAAAAAGGGGCTCACGGAGGCGTACAGGAAAAAAACGGGCCTTGTGATCGACGCTTATTTTTCCGGGACGAAGTTAAAATGGATCCTGGATCATGTGGAGGGAGCCAGGGAGCGGGCAAAAAAAGGGGAACTGCTCTTTGGAACTGTGGAGACCTGGCTGATCTGGAAGCTGACGGAAGGCGCCGTTCATGTGACGGATTATTCCAACGCGTCCCGTACCATGTTGTTTGATATCCATAAGCTGAAATGGGATGAGGAAATCCTGCGGGAACTGGAGATCCCGGCTTGTATGCTGCCGGAGGCAAAGCCGTCCAGTTTCGTTTATGGACAAGCTTCTCCTAAATTTTTCGGAGGCGAGATCCCCATCGCCGGAGCGGCGGGCGATCAGCAGGCGGCGTTGTTTGGCCAGACCTGTTTTCAGCCGGGAGAGGCGAAAAATACGTATGGAACCGGCTGCTTCTTATTAATGAATACGGGAGAGCGCCCGGTGGATTCCAAGAACGGGCTGGTTACGACGATCGCCTGGGGTTTGGACGGAAAGGTGTCCTATGCGCTGGAAGGCTCGATCTTTGTGGCGGGAGCGGCGATCCAGTGGCTTCGGGACGAGTTAAGGCTGATCGATAGGGCCGCGGATTCGGAGCCAATGGCCAGGATGGTGGCCGACACCAACGGCTGCTATGTGGTCCCGGCCTTTACAGGTCTTGGCGCTCCCCACTGGGATCCCTATGCCAGGGGAACGATCGTGGGCCTGACCCGAGGCGTCAACCGGTATCACATCATCCGGGCGGTTTTGGAATCCATCGCCTATCAGACAAACGATGTGCTGCGTGCCATGCGGGCGGATTCGGGAATCCAGCTGGCGGCTTTAAAGGTAGACGGCGGCGCCAGCGCCAACGATCTTTTGATGCAGATCCAGGCGGATCTGATCCAGGCGCCGGTCCACCGACCAGTCTGCGTGGAAACGACGGCTATGGGAGCCGCGTATCTTGCCGGTCTGGCGGTGGGGTATTGGGAAGATAAGGAGGATGTGATCAAAAACTGGTCCATCGACCGAATCTTCCAGCCGGAAATCGGAAACGAGGAGCGAGATCAGCGGCTCGCGGGATGGAACCGGGCCGTGGCCTGCGCCCGGGCCTGGGCGGCTGAGTGGACGGAGCGATAAACAAAACAGACGGATAGACGGACGGAAAACGAGACAGACTACTAGACAGACAGAATCATGGATAAGATGGAGGAACGAACGGCAATGACAGACAGAGGCTTTAACTACCTGGATACGGAGGAATACTTAAACCATAATCCCTTTATGAAGTATAATCATATGGAGATCGTGACGATCTCGCCGGAGTGCAGCGAGATCCGCCTGCGGGTGAATCCGGACTCTCTGAACCTTGGCGGCCAGGTCCACGGCGGGCTCTTGTACGCGCTGGCGGACGTGGTGACGGGAATTACAGCCCGGGCCGACGGAAGGCGGTATGTGACCCAGAGCGCCCATATTAATTTTATCCGCAATGTTTCCGAGGGCGTCGTGACCGCGAAGGGCGAGATGATCCGGAGAGGGAAGACCATCTCCATCCTGCGCTCTGTGGTTACGGATGAGAAGGGGACTCTTTTGGCGGAGGCGACGGTGGACATGTTCTGCACCGGCGAGTAGACGCAAGACAACCTATCCGGGCGTATCATCAACGAAAAACCCGGAGATCTCAAAGAATTTTTAAGGTTTTTCCTTGACAGCTTTTTAAAGTCTGTATATAATAAGGGGGCGTGCATGAAAGCGCGTTCCCTTTTTGTGTGGGAAAATGCGGGAAAATGCATGCAGAAGGCTGAAAAAAGGCAACCGACAGTCAATATCACAGGAGGTGAAACGAATGCCAACATTTAACCAGTTAGTAAGAAAAGGAAGAGAGACGGCAGTTAAGAAATCGACAGCTCCGGCCTTACAGAGAGGCTACAACTCCCTTCACAAGAAGGCTATCAATGCATCCGCTCCCCAGAAGAGAGGCGTATGCACGGCTGTTAAGACTGCTACCCCGAAGAAGCCGAATTCCGCGTTGAGAAAAATCGCCAGAGTTCGTCTTTCCAATGGAATCGAGGTTACCAGCTATATCCCGGGCGAGGGCCACAACCTTCAGGAGCACTCCGTTGTCCTGATCCGCGGCGGCCGTGTCAGGGATCTTCCCGGTACCAGATACCACATCATCAGAGGTACTCTTGATACCGCCGGCGTAGCCAACAGAAAGCAGGCCCGTTCCAAGTACGGCGCAAAGAGACCGAAAGATAAAAAGTAGGACCACTAACAGCAGTAAAGTGTAAAGTTAGTGCCGGTGATATTGAACCTGTAGGTTGCAGGAAAGATAGAGAAGGACCGCGCGCGAACACATTTTATGGAAACATGTGAGTACCGAAGAGCTAATCAATGAATGGTTAAGGAGGGAAGCAACGTGCCACGTAAAGGACATACCCAGAAAAGAGATGTATTGGCAGACCCGATGTACAACAACAAGGTCGTTACCAAGCTGATCAACAATATCATGCTGGACGGCAAGCGGGGAATTGCACAGAAGATTGTTTACGGCGCATTTGAAGAGGTTGCAGCAAAGACCGGCAAGGACGCCGTAGAAGTATTTGAAGAAGCGATGAACAACATTATGCCTGTTCTCGAGGTTAAGGCAAAGAGAATCGGCGGCGCTACCTATCAGGTGCCGATCGAGGTAAAGCCGGAGAGAAGACAGGCGCTGGCGCTCCGCTGGATGACCCAGTTCTCCCGCAAGAGATCTGAGAAGACCCAGATGGAGAGACTTGCAAACGAGATCATGGATGCGGCCAACAACACTGGCGCAGCCGTGAAGAGAAAAGAGGAAATGCATAGAATGGCCGAGGCCAACAAGGCATTTGCTCACTACAGATTCTAAAGGAGGAAAAATCCTTGGCTGGAAGAGAATATCCGTTGGAGAGAACCAGAAATATTGGAATTATGGCTCATATCGATGCGGGTAAGACCACATTGACCGAGCGTATCCTTTATTATACTGGCGTAAACTATAAGATTGGCGATACTCATGAAGGCACGGCTACCATGGACTGGATGGAGCAGGAGCAGGAAAGAGGAATTACGATTACTTCCGCCGCTACCACCTGTCACTGGACTCTTCAGGAAAACTGCAAGCCGAAGGCGGGTGCCCTGGAGCATCGGATCAACATCATCGACACTCCCGGTCACGTAGACTTCACGGTTGAGGTTGAGCGTTCCCTGCGTGTTCTGGACGGCGCGGTCGGCGTATTCTGCGCCAAGGGCGGCGTTGAGCCTCAGTCCGAGAACGTATGGCGTCAGGCTGATACCTACAATGTACCGAGAATGGCATTCATCAACAAGATGGATATCATGGGCGCCAACTTCTACGGAGCCGTTGAGCAGATCCGCACCAGACTGGGAAAGAACGCCATCTGCGTTCAGATCCCGATCGGAAAAGAGGATGAATTCAAGGGAATCATCGATCTGTTCGAGATGAAGGCTTATATCTACAATGACGAGAAGGGCGAGGACATCAGCATCGTCGATATCCCGGAGGATATGAAGGACGACGCGGAGCTTTACCGCAGCGAGCTGATCGAGAAGGTCTGTGAGCTGGATGACGACCTGATGATGCAGTATCTGGAGGGCGAAGAGCCGTCTGTTGAAGAGATGAAGAAGGTCTTAAGAAAGGCCACCTGCGAATGCCAGGCAATCCCGGTATGCTGCGGTTCCGCTTACAGAAACAAGGGCGTACAGAAGCTTCTGGACGCGATCCTGGAGTATATGCCGTCTCCCGTTGACATCCCGCCGATCAAAGGCGTTGATATGGACGGAAACGAGATCGTTCGTCACTCCTCTGACGAGGAGCCGTTCGCAGCTCTCGCGTTCAAGATCATGACGGACCCGTTCGTAGGAAAGCTTGCGTTCTTCCGCGTTTATTCCGGAACCATGAATTCCGGTTCCTACGTGTTAAACGCAACGAAGGGCAAGAAAGAGCGTGTCGGCCGTATCCTTCAGATGCATGCCAACAAGAGACACGAGCTTGATAAGGTATATTCCGGCGATATCGCCGCGGCCGTAGGCTTTAAGATCACGACCACCGGCGACACCATCTGCGATGAGCAGCATCCGGTAATCCTGGAATCCATGGAGTTCCCGGAGCCGGTTATCGATATCGCCATCGAGCCCAAGACAAAAGCTGGTCAGGACAAGATGGGCGAAGCGTTAGCCAAGCTTGCCGAAGAGGATCCTACCTTCCGCGTTCATACGGACAAGGAAACGGGACAGACCATCATCTCCGGTATGGGCGAGCTGCATCTTGAGATCATCGTTGACCGTCTCCTTCGCGAGTTTAAGGTAGAGGCCAACGTAGGCGCTCCGCAGGTTGCTTATAAAGAGACCATCACCAAGGCAGTCGACGTGGACAGCAAGTACGCGAGACAGTCCGGCGGACGCGGACAGTATGGACACTGTAAAGTACACTTCGAGCCCATGGATCCCAACGGCGAGGAGACCTTCAAGTTCGAGTCTTCCGTTGTGGGCGGCGCGATCCCGAAGGAGTATATCCCGGCGGTCGGCGAAGGTATCGAAGAGGCGACCAAGTCCGGTATCCTCGGCGGATTCCCGGTACTGGGCGTTCATGCCAACGTGTTCGACGGTTCCTACCATGAGGTTGACTCCTCTGAAATGGCCTTCCACATTGCCGGATCCATGGCCTTCAAGGATGCGATGGCAAAGGCAGGAGCGGTTCTTCTTGAGCCGATCATGAAGGTTGAGGTTACCATGCCTGAGGAATATATGGGCGACGTGATCGGAGATATCAACTCCCGCCGCGGCCGTATCGAGGGTATGGAGGACATCGGCGGAGGAAAGATGGTAAAGGCGTACGTTCCGCTTGCGGAAATGTTCGGTTATTCCACCGACCTTCGTTCCAAGACTCAGGGACGCGGAAACTACTCCATGTTCTTTGAAAAGTACGAGCAGGTTCCCAAGAGCGTTCAGGAGAAGATCATCGCCGAGAGAAAAGGCGCGAAATAAGCAAGAATAGGCTTGAAAAACCTTTTTTAATAGAATATAATGGTATTCAGCCTAGTTAATAAAGAATTGCCCAATGGGCACAAATTAAGGAGGACGTTTAAAAATGGCAAAAGCTAAGTTTGAAAGAACCAAACCGCATTGTAACATTGGTACCATTGGACACGTTGACCATGGTAAAACCACTCTGACAGCTGCTATCACCAAAACTCTTCATGAGAGATTA
>DVFQ01000067.1 GCA_018713185.1 Candidatus Copromonas avistercoris (nom. illeg.)
ACCAAAGGAACCAAAAGCAGAGGTGTACGCCGCCTGCGTCAGGGAAATGCCGTCCAGCAGCTTGCCGTCAACATAAGCCACAGAGCCCGGCTCCAGCATCTTGGTGCCGATAATAACGAAGGCCGTCATATTTAATACCAGGAAGGTATCGATAAATACGGAAACAATCGCAACCTGGCCCTGCTGGCAGGGATGGTCTACGTTTGCCTGCGCGTGGGCATTGGGCGTAGAACCCATACCGGCTTCATTGGAGAACAGGCCTCTCGCAACGCCCTTTTTAACCGCTTCCTTCATTGCCACGCCGAAAACGCCGCCGCAGACTGCTCTGGGATTGAAGGCGCCCTGGATAATGGAAACGAACATATACGGAATATTTTCGATGTTCATGATCATGATGATCAGTCCGCCTAACAGATAAAAGCCGGCCATGATCGGAACCATTTTTTCTGTAATCTGTCCGATTCTGGAAATACCGCCGCCGAAAATCATCCATGCAACCACCGCCAGGATAATTCCAACGATGATCTTATCCAGCGAAAACTGCTGTCCAAATAAGGTTACGCTTCCCACGTTGGAGAAGAACGCCGTATGGAACGCGTCGGTAATAGAGTTTGCCTGAACCGCGTTTCCGAAAAGGCCCAGAGCCAGAGAAATCAGAACCGCGAAGATTCCGGCCAGGACCTTTCCGAAGGTTCCTTTAAATGCCGCCCGAATGTAGTAAACCGGGCCGCCGGTTACCTGTCCGTCATGGCCGACGGTTCTGTACACCTGGGCTAAGGTCGCCTCGCAGAAGATGGTCGCCATTCCAAGGAAGGCGGAAACCCACATCCAGAAGATCGCTCCCGGGCCGCCGGCCGCGATCGCCGTCGCCGCGCCAGCCAGGTTTCCGGTGCCGACCTGAGCCGCGATGGCCGTCGTCAGCGCCTGGAACGAAGAAAGTCCGCCGTTTTCCGAGGACTTGGCCTTATCCTTTTTAAACAGGCAGCCGAATACCTGATTCAAGCCTCTTTTAAACTCCCGGATCTGAACAAAGCCCAGCTGGAAAGTGAACCAGATACCGCCGCCGACCAGAGCCACCAGCAGAACATAGCCCGTAAGGATATTATTGGTGTCCGTTAACAGCTTATTGAATAAATCCATGCAAATCCCCCTTGCTATTGAAATATTTAATATGTACAAAGATACTATACTACCTTTTGTAACTTCTGTCACCTGATTTCGCTAAATTTCCGCAAATTTTTGTAAGGTATTTCTTATGGATTTATTAATTTTCTAATGTCCGCCAAACTCTTTCCTATTTAAAGCAGAACGCCGCTCCAATGAACTGCAGGGCCAGGATCAGCGGCATGCCAGCCGCGAAAGCCGGCTTCCTGGTTTTATGGTGAAAGCAATGCATTCCCGCCAGTCCGCCGGCCGCGCCGCCCAAAAGCGCCAGGGTAAATAACGTGGCCTCACGGATCCGAAAGCGGTGATGAACCGCTTTATACTTATCAAGCCCAAAAGCCAGAAATGTAATTCCGTTCACGGCCAGAATATAGAGCACCGTACTGCTGCTGATCCATTCCATTTTCCGATCACCATCTCCATTTTTTTATGCCCAGTATATCCAGACCGGCAGCTTCTGTCAACATCCGGCCCGCAGAAAGCCTTTATTCGGCCTACATGACCCGCAGAATGCTTTTATTCGACCCGCAGCATCCGGTACCCGACTCCGATATGGGTCTGGATATACCGGGTGGAGCCGGAACCCTTCTCCAGCTTTTTCCGCAGCGTCGCCATAAAAACCCGTAGGGAAGCCACGTCATTTTCCCAGTTACTGCCCCACACGCTCTGGGTAATGTATTTATGAGTCAGAACCTTTCCTGTGTTCTTCGCCAGCAGGCATAAAAGCTTATATTCAATGGGCGTTAAATGAAGCTCTTCCCCACCGAAATATGCGCAGCCGCTGGCATAATCGATCTTAAGCTCCCCATTCTGATACACGGATTCCTGCGCGCCCGCTCCCTGCATCAGCGCCAGCCTGCGCTGGGTCACCCGGAGCCTGGCCAAAAGTTCCTCCACAGAAAACGGCTTTGTCAGGTAATCATCCGCTCCCGCGTCCAGCGCGTCGATCTTATCCGTATCCTCGCTCCTGGCGCTGATCACGATGATCGGGACATTGGACCAGCTCCGGATCCGGCGGATCACCTCGATGCCGTCCAGATCCGGGAGCCCCAGATCCAAAAGAACAATATCCGGATTATGGGAAGCCGTCTCCATGACCGCCGCCTCTCCGGTCTGGGCGGACAAGAACCGGTATCCCTGGGCCTTTAATGTCGTTGTGATCAGATTCAAAACCGGCACGTCATCCTCCACCGCCAGAATCAATAATTTATTCATGCAGCACAACCTCCCCCAGCGGAAGCGTAAAAACGAACACCGCACCATGAGGCTCTTGATCCTCCACATGGATCGTGCCTCCATGGGCCTCCACGATCGCCTTGCAGAGAAACAGGCCCAGCCCTAGGCTCCGGCGGTTATCCGCAATTTTATGCTGTCCGCAGTAAAATTTGTCAAAAATCTTTTCTTTTTCCTTATCCGGGATCCCCGGCCCGCGATCGGCAATCCGAACCTCGGCCATCCCTCCCGCTTTTCGCGCAAAAATGCTGACGTCCGATTCCGGATCCGTATATTTTAACGCGTTGTCCACCAGGTTCACAACCACCTGCTCCACCAAACGTCCGTCCGCTTTTACCAGGAGCAGTTCATCCTCATACTCCACCGTCAGCCGCCGTCCCTGCGCCTTCCTGCCGATATGGCGGACCGCTTCGTCAATAATGTCGCTCAAAAGCTCGGCCGAAGTTCTAAGCTTCATTCTCCCCTCTTCGATCCTGGTCGCGTATAAAAGATTCTCCACCAGGTCGATGAGCCAGACGGCGTCGTTGTAAATATCCAGATAGAGCCCCCGCCTGGATTCCTCATCCAGCCCCTTTTCATTATTCAAAAGGATCCCGGCGCTTCCATAAATCGAAGTCAGAGGCGTCCGCAGGTCATGGGAGATGGTCCGCAGGAGATTGGCCCTCAGCTGTTCGCTTTCCGCCAGCACCGCCGCCTCCTCTTTCTCCCTGGCATTCTTTTCATTCTCCAGCGCCAGCGCGCATTCGCCCAGAATAGAAAGAAGGATCCCGTTGGTGGACGCGTCAAGAGGCACGCTTCCTACCCGGATACCGGTCACGCCGTAAACCCGCTCCCCAACCCGAAGCGCCAGGTAAAGATACTCGGAGTCTGGAAACTTCTCCGTCGTCGCTCCGGCCGCATGATTATTTTCAAATACCCAGGCAACCAGACTGCGGTCCTTTTCCTCATCGTACTGCATTCCGCTGTCTTCCGGCGCGTTAAAAAAGTGCGGCGGCGACAGCTTCCCTCCGGAGCCGTCGAACATCACCACATCGCAGCCGGTCAGCTTCCCGATCTGCACCGCCGACGCGGCAAAGATTTCCTCCCGGTTTTCCGCCTTCGCCAAAATCTGGTTGGTATCAAAAAGAATCTTCGTCCGGTGGGCGATCCTGGCAGACTGGAGGGCCTGCTCCTTATACCGAAGCGCCAGGGAGCCGGTGATAAACGCGGTCAGGAACATGACCACAAAGGTAACCGGATAGCCGGTTCCATAAGCCGTCAAAGAGAACCGGGGCGTCGTAAACAGATAATTGAAAATAAACACGCCCGCCGCCGAGGAAACCAGGCTGTAGCTCCAATGGGAAGTAATGACAGACGTCAGCACCGTCCCCAGAATATACATCATGATAATATTGGCGTCTGTAAAACCGATCCGCTCCAAAAGCAGGCTGAGCACCGTCACCGCCGCCAGGATCAGTCCGCTTTTCAGAATATTTTTCGCCACATCCGCCTTCCGGCGTTCCTTTAAGGTTTTGGGCCGGTAGGAGCTGTCCGCGTTCTGGTCGGGGATAATATAAATATCCGTTTCCGGCGCATAGGAAATCAGCTGCTCAGTCAGCGCCGGCCTTCCCCAAAACAGCTTCCTCCGGGCCGCGCTCCTCCCAAGAACGATTTTTGTTACGCCCGACAGACGGGCAAACTCCGCAATCTGATAAGGAACGTCGTCGCCGTAAACCGTTTCCAGGCTCGCGCCCAGCCGCTTCGCTAGCCTTCTGTTTTCCTCCAGCCGGCGCTTATCCTCTTCGGTCTGGGCTGAAAAATCCGGAGTTTCCACAAATAATGCCGTAAAGCGGCCGCCAAAGGCCGCCGCCATTTTTGATGCGGAACGGATAATTTTCGCATTCGACGGCGCCGAAGAAAGGCATACCAGAATATGCTCGCCTTCCATTTCCTTTTCCGGCTGCCGGTACCATTCCGCAGGATGCTGTCCTGAATCCGCCAGTTTTCTGCGGGCCGCCCGCTGCAGCTCCGCAAGCTTTTTTCTCACCGTTTCTGTTCCATCCTCTCCCGCGCCTATGCCGCTGCGTTTTGGGGCTGACGCCAGACTCAAGCTTTTATTCGTGCAAGCACCAATCCCCTGACGCCTCTGCTGCGCAGGGCAAGCTCGATTCCGCTTCGCTTCATCTCGCTCGCGTGCATTCGCACGCTAAATGCCTCACAGCGCAAATTTGCA
>DVFQ01000068.1 GCA_018713185.1 Candidatus Copromonas avistercoris (nom. illeg.)
TAGTCCTTATTGCGGGAAAAATATTCATAGGGGGACGCGTCCGTATAGGCCTTTCCCTGATAGATCTTGGAGGCGGCGATGCGGTCCATCACCATCTCCGCCAGATAATTGACCGGCATCTTTACGCCCACGATCTTCCAGTGATCCTCTTTTCCGGACACATCCGTCCAGTATTCAAAATGATGCTTATTGCGGCCCTTATGGTGAAGCCAAGCCCTGGAAAATCCCTTTTCTTCCTTTTCCGCCGCGTTGGGGCTCCGGTTGCCCTGATAATACAGCACGCCGGTGCGGAATTCCTCCCAGGAATACTTGGACAGATCATGGAGAAGTCCCTGTTTCCATAGGCCCACCCGGAAGCATCCCCCCATCACCACCAGCTTGTGGTGGGTGATAGTGAGGAAATGATGCCAGGCATTTTTTCTGTACCTGCTTTTCTGCTCCCTATCCTGGGGATTGTCTTGAATGTTTCGTTTTTCCTCGTTCATTGCGCTTCCTTCGCTCCTTCTCGATTATGGACGGACCGCTTTCTGCAGCAGCTCCTCTAACTCCTCCACGGAAAAGGAATACTTTTTATTGCAGAACTGGCATCCAGCCTCAATGGGCTTTCCTTCCTCGATCATTTCCCGGATTTCTTTTTTTCCGATGCTCACGATGGCCCGCTCCACCCGTTCCCTGCTGCAGTCGCAGTGGAACTGAACTGGCTTTTTCTCCAAGATCTCCATGTCAAAATCCCCTAAAAGACCGGAAAGGATCTCTTCCGGCGTTTTTCCCGCGTCTAAAAGAGCGGTGATCGACGGAAGCTCTCCAAGCCGCTCCTCCAGCCGGTCGATCAGCTCGTCCGAGGCCCCCGGAAGCAGCTGGATCATAAAGCCGCCGGCCTGGCGCACCGTGTTGTCCTTATTCATCAAAACACCCAGCGCGATGGAACAGGGGATCTGCTCCGATGTGGCGTAATAATAGGTCAGATCCTCGGCGATCTCTCCGGAAACCAGGTTCGTCTGGCCCACATATGGCTCCTTCAAGCCGATATCCTTTACCACGCTCAGCATCCCGGCCCCCAAAGCGCCGCCCACATCCAGCTTGCCCTTGGCGTTGGGCGGCAGCAGCACCTCCGGATGGAAGGCATAGCCTTTGACGTTTCCATGGGAATCGGCCGTCGCCAAAAGACCTCCCATGGGGCCGTCGCCCTCCATTCTTAATGTCAAAAGGTCGTTTTCTCCTTTCAGATCCGCTCCCATCATAACCGCCGCCGACATTAACCGTCCCAAAGCCGCCGTGGCTACCGGGCTTGTGTCATGGGCGTTCTTCGCCGTTTCCGTCAGCTCCCTGGACGTTACTCCAAAGGCCCTGACCTGCCCATTCGCCGCAGTCGCCCGAATCAGATAATCCTTCATTTTCCTTCTTCCTCCCTGCTCTTTCCCTGCTCTCTCGCGATCACGTAGATCCGCTGGCTGTCCTCTTTCGGCTTCTCTCTCGTAAACGCGTCGTAAACCGCATCCAGCTTTAAGCCGCCTTCCTCGACGGCCTTCATGATCTCATCGATGGAATAAGCCCGCTGATAATGGGTTTCATGATACTTCCGGTACAGCCCGTCCTCTTCCTGTCCTTCCTCTTTTACAAAGATGGAAAGATCATAGATATTGATCCGTTCTTTGGCGTCGTACTGGTTGTCCCAGATAAACGCCGCGTCCTCCCGGTCCTCCGCGATGACGCAGTCTCCCATCACGGTTTCATATTTATATTCCGTATTCAGATCAAAAATAAAGACGCCGCCCGGATCCAGATAATTGTTCACCAGCCGGAACACCTGCACCAGATCCTCGTACTCCAAAATATAGTTCATGCAGTCGCAGACCGAGATCACCGCCTCTACGGTGCCGTACAGCTCAAGCTCCCGCATATCCTGACAGAGATAGAGGATATCCGACCCGGAGACGGCCTTCTTTTCATAGGCCAACTCCAACATTTCCTCCGACGCGTCCACGCCGATCATATCATAGCCCGCCGCCGCAAGAAGCTCCGTAAGGCTTCCAGTCCCGCAGCCAAGATCCAGCACCAATCCTTCTTTTACGCCCTGTTCCGTCAGCAGGCTCTTAATGTATCCGCACCATTCCTCATAGGGCACGTTGTCCATAAAGGTATCATAAACGGCGGCAAATCCCGTATAGGCTTCCACGTTTTCCTCTCTTTCCTAAAAAGCACAGACTTGGCCTAAAATCAAAAAGAAAAGGAGATGCTGCATCCTCCAGCATCCCCTCCGTCCTCCGCATATTATACATTACGGCCGCAGCACTTTTTATACTTCTTTCCGCTTCCGCAGGGACACGGATCGTTGGGGTAGATCTTGTGTCCTTCCCGGCGTACCGTCCCGGATGCCTTCTGCTTCTTATAAAGCTCCGTTCTTGTCTCCTCCGAAAGGATCTGATCCCACTGCGGCAGGCCGTAGAGCCAGCTGGCCTTTGCCTCGACCATATTGTAATACAGCTTCTCCGGATCGATCTCGATCTTTACCGCCGTATCCTCGTCCATCGTCTCAATGGGATTCTCATAGCCCTTTAAACTCTCGTTGATCCCGTCTAAGAAGCCGGTCATGATCAGGATATCCGTCTCATATTTTTCCGCCAACTCCTTCACGGTGCCTTCTACTACTTCCGTCGGATTGGAAAGGATCTTTTCATAGATTCCCTTTTCAATCGCGAAATAATTCTTCCACAAATCTTCTCTTTTTTTATCATTGAGACCGTCGCCGTAAGCAAGGTTTCTCCAATTTTCCAGCAAAGTTGCCATTTTCATCCCATCCTTTTTCCGATATTCATGATATTCTTAATATTCGCGCCAGACAGCGCGCTGCCGTCACATGCTTTACAGTTTACCACAGCTTTATTTCCCTGTAAATACCGAATTTGTCATAATCCTTTCGCCGGTCATTTCGGCTGGATCACTCCGTCGGCGTCAAATTCCGCCTCCGGTGAAATCTCCCGCATATACTGGAGGATCCGCTCCTTCTCGGCGCCCTCCGCGAGAGAAACGCGGCAATTGGATTGAACCGCAGGAAGAAACTGAAGGCGTACCAGCCCGTTTTTCCCGATCTCCGCTTCCACGATGCAGCTATCTAACGTCCGGGAATTAAACAGGAAATTCCCCAAGCTGTACACCACCGGGACGTCTCCCAAAAAGCCCACGGGCTGAAGCACATGGGGATGAGCGCCGATGATCAAATCCGCTCCGGCTTCGGCGATCTGGGGCGCCTGTTCCAGCTGCCAATGATCCAGGGCGTCGGTCCCCTCTGTTCCCCAGTGAATAAAGACAATGGTAAAATCACTCTTTTCCTTCGCTTCCCGAACCGTCTCCAAAAGCGGCCCGATTTCCAGGCAGCGGAACACACCGGCGGACGTTTCCGTCGCTCCCTTCGTATCCGGCGAAGCCATCCGCTCGATCTGGGTCGCCGCCACAAAGGCGATGGTAAGGCCGTTTGCTTCCATATAAACCGGCTCGGACGCCTCCTCAAAATTCCGTCCCGCGCCCACGTAAGGAATCCCGATCCCCTCTAAGGTATCCAGACTGTCAAGCAGGGAAATCTCCCCGTAATCGTAGGCATGATTATTGGCCAGGGATACCAGATCGGCGCCCATATCCAAAAGATAGGAGGCATACTCCGGACGGGCGCGGAAGGTAAAGGTTTTTCCCGCCGTCGGCGTTCCCCGGTCCGTATAGGGGAATTCATTATTCACCATGAAGATATCCGCCGCCCGCAGCCGCTTTAAAAGCCCCTCGGAAATCCCGTCCTCGATTCTCCCGCCTCTTTGCTTCATGGAAGCCATGATCGCGTAGCTTTCATCAAAGAGGATATCCCCGGCAAAAACGACGCTTACGGTCTGATCTTCCTGGGATCCGTCCGCTCCGGCCTTGGCCTCGCTTATTTCCTCCCCGGACGCGTCGCGATCCAGCGTCCCATGATTCAGCACCACATGGGCCGTTCCCTCGGAGGAGCTCTCTTCATTCGCGGCAGGATAAGCGGACTTGGGGATTTCCCGATAGGTTCGTTTCCCCAGGCCCTGTCCGCAGCCCATAAGAATAAACGCGGATATCAATACAAAAACCGCCGTAACTCCAAAAATTCTCTGCTTCATCCTTTGTTCCTTCCCCGATTTCTCGCCAGCGTTTTCCCGCTGCTGCCTTGCTATCGTTTCCTCGTAAACGGCTTCCGCTGCCTGCTACCATCATATACCGCCGTTTCCCCAAAGTCAAGAAAAGGACCGCCCAGGCCCAAACGGCCTTGAGGCAGTCCCTCTTTATTCCTATTCTTAAATGTGGATCCCCGCAGGATCACGATCTTCCTACATCTTCTCGCCCGGGACCACCGGCTCCGCTCCCTCGGGAACAGGGCAGAAATAGCCGCCGTAGCGCTTCATCTTCTTTTCGTACTCATCCTTGGCCGCTTTCAAGGTCTCCGGCTTTTCGATCAGATCGATGGCCGCGGCCGCCAGTACCTTTCCTGCCAACAGCATTCCCTTATGGGCGATGGAGGTCCGTCCGCAGGATACGTTCTGCCAGGAATGCCCCGGCGCCTGAGCCGGGAAGGTGGCCGTATTGATCTGGGCCGTGGGTACGCACCAGCTGACGTCGCCCACATCCGTGGAGCCCATTCTGGCCTTCTCCATGTAATGATAGGGAATCAGGAAATTGTTGATGGGAACGGTTCCATGCTTGGAATGCTCGTCCACATATTCATAAACCGCGTCGTCCTCCTCTACGGCGTCGCCCGGAAGCTTATCGCTCTTCATCTCGACAGAATCATACAGAGCTTTCGCGTAGGATACCTCCTCCTCCGTATAGGAAGGAAGTCCCACTTCATGAAAATTCTCCCATAACAGGGACTCCAGCGCCTTGTTGGGAACCGTATTGGAGCAGCCGTCGATGAACTTCTTCTCCATCTTCGTATCGGTCATCATGGACGCCGCTAAGGCAATGCGGTCCACCCGCTCCTGCAGCGCTAACGCGTCCTTGGCCCATACGGAACGGACCATGTAAAGAACCTGCGCCCTGGGCTGAACCACGTTGGGCGAATCGCCGCCGGCGTCGGTAATGGAATAATGGATTCTGGAGCCGTCCGGCATATGCTCTCTTAAGAACTGAACGCCGATATTCATAAGCTCCACCGCGTCCAAAGCGGAACGGCCCTTATCCGGCGCGCCGGCCGCGTGGGACGCCACGCCCGTAAACTTATATTCGGTCTGGATACAGGTATTGCAGGTTCCGGAGGTCACCTGGTTCACGTTTCCCGGATGCCAGGTTAAGGCCGCGTCGCATTCGGCGAACTTTCCGTCTCTTGCCATAAAGGCCTTGGTGGCGGCGCCTTCCTCGCCGGGACAGCCGTAAAACACGACGGTTCCGCTTCCTTCTCCCTTTTCCTCCAGATACTTCTTTAAAGCAAAAGCGGCCGCCATGGACCCGGCGCCCAAAAGATTATGACCGCAGCCATGGCCATTTCCATCGGCCACCAGCTCCTTGCGCTCCGTGGCTCCCGCTTCCTGGGAAAGACCGGTCAGGGCGTCGTACTCCGCCAAAATCCCGATCACCGGCTTCCCGGAACCATAGGAGGCCCGAAACGCCGTCTTGATCCCGTCAAAGGGACACTCCACCGTAAAGCCCTCTTCCTTTAATACCTTTACATAAAGCTCAGCCGACTGAAATTCCCTCAGAGAAAGCTCGGCATAATCCCAGATCAGATCCGATACGCCGGTAATCACATCCGCCTTCTCGTCAATATATGAAAGAACCTTCTTTTTACTTTCCGTCATGCGTCTGCACCTTTTCCTTTCTGCTTCTGCTTTTCCGGCGGCGGAGACGCCTCGCCTTCCACCGCCGGAAATTCCCGCTTAATACAGCACCTTGCTTAAAAATTCCTGCGTCCGGGGATTCTGCGGATGGTTAAATACCTCGTCCGGGCTTCCCTTCTCCGCGATAATGCCGCCGTCCATAAAGAATACCCGGTCGGAAACCTCCTTCGCGAATCCCATCTCATGGGTTACGATCAGCGTCGTCATACCGGTCTTTACCAGCTCCTTAATAACCTGGAGTACCTCTCCTACCATTTCCGGATCCAGCGCCGAGGTCGGCTCGTCAAACAGCATCACGTCCGGCTCCATGGCCAATGCCCGGACAATGGCAAGACGCTGCTTCTGTCCGCCGGACAGCTTTTTGGGATACTGGTCCCACTTTTCAGAAAGTCCCACGCGGGCCAAAAGCTCCTTCGCCATCTCGTCCGCCTCCTTCTGGGTCTTCTTTCCCAGAAGCACCGGAGCCAGCGTAATATTCTTTGACACCGTCAGGTTGTTGAATACGTTGAAATGCTGGAACACCATTCCCATCTTCTGACGATGCAGGTTGATGTTCACGTTTTTATCGGTAATGTCTACGCCCTCAAAATAAATATGGCCGGAGGTGGGAACCTCAAGAAGATTCAGGCAGCGCAGAAACGTGCTTTTTCCGCCGCCGGAGGGGCCGATAATGGAAACCACCTCGCCCTTTTCCACCTGCTCCGTCACCCCCTGGAGCACCTGAAGGCTGCCGAAGGATTTATGTAAGTCCTCCACCCGGATTAATACCTGATTATCGCTCACTTGCACTCATCCTCCTCTCCAGTAAGGCAATTAATTTCGATAACACGAAGGTCAGCAGGAAGTAAATAATACCGATGATCGTTAACGGCTCCAGAACCCGGAAGGTAATTCCCTGGATCGTCTTAAACTGGGTCATCAGCTCGCCGATGAAGAAGGTGGACGCCAGGGAAGTCTCCTTGACGATGGCCACGAACTCATTGCAGAGAGCCGGAAGAATATTTTTTACCGCCTGGGGCAGAACGATATGGATCATGGTCTGGCGGCCGGTCAGTCCAAGAGAACGGGCCGCCTCCGTCTGTCCGATATCCACGGCCTGGATGCCGGCCCGGACAATCTCGCAGACATACGCTGTAGAGTTGACGCAGCAGGCAACCATCACGCAGGTAAACTCGCTTAAATTCAAAAACGGCAGCCACTGGGGCAGCATAAAATAAAAGAAATACAGCTGTAAAAGGATCGGCGTGCCGCGGATCACTTCAACATAGACCGTCGCGATCCAGCTGATGGGCCTGAATTTTCCAACCCCTAAGCGGCTCCTGCGCATTAACGCCATAAGAGATCCGGAGACCGTACTGATCAGTACGGTGACGAGTCCCATATAGACGGTCATTCCCAGGCCTTCCAGGAACAGCGACCAGTAGCGCTCCCAGACCTGCATCATAATCGATAAAAATTCCATCCGGTATTTCCTCCTTCAAGGGCAGACAAAGGTCCTCCCGGCCAGAGCCGGGAAGACCGGAAACTGCTCATTTATTATTTTGTTTCAATTCCAAGGGACTGAGCCAGCTCAACCGCGTCCGCTTTCCACTGCTCGTAAAGGCCTTCGGAGTTTACGTCCGCCATGATCTCGTTGATAGCTCCCAAAAGCTCCTCTTCGCTCTTCTTGACAGCGACTACGTTTCCGTCGTTCTCATAGTCGAACTTAAATTCCGCCATGGCTACCTCCGGGTAGGATTCGGAAAGGGAAATGCCGTTGTCTCCGGATACGGCCACCGCGTCCACACGGCCGTTAATCAGCATCAGAACGCCTTCGGAAACAGTAGTCACCGGCTGGATTTCTACGTCCGCGGGAAGCTGCGCCTGTACCAGCTGCATCTGAAGCGACGCGTTCTGCGCGGCAATCTTTTTACCGGCAAAGGTCTCGGCCGTATTGTAATCCGCCGTCTGATCCTTTAATACAAGGATCCCCTGTCCGGCCGCCGAATTCTGGTTATAGGGATCGGAAAGCCCGGCCGCTTCGGCGCGCTCCTCCGTATAAGCGAATCCGGAAATCCCCATATCGATGGTATCCGACGCCAGAGCCTGAAGGATCGCTCCAAACTCCATGGGCTTGATTTCCAGCTCAACGCCCAGCCTCTGGGCAATATATTTTGCCAGCTCGATATCGCTTCCTACATATTCCGTTGTTCCGGAGCTGACATCCTGGAACTCCCAGGGAGCGAAATCCGGAGAGGTTCCAAGAACGATCTTCCCAGCCTCGATGATCTGCGCCAGCTCGCCGTCCGCGCTCATATTGGCCACCGCCTCCAGGGTCCCGTTCTCCGCGCCGGCTTCTCCGGCGGCTTCCGTCTCTTCTCCAGCCGCTTCCGTTTCCTCAGCCTCCGCCGCGGTTGTTTCCTCCGTCTCCTCGGCCTCGGTCTCCGCCGCCGTTGTCTCGGCCGCTGTCGTTTCTGCCGCCGTCGTCTCCTCAGCGCCGCCGGAGCATCCGGTCATTGCCGCTATCATCGCTGCCGCTGTTGCCGCAAGGATTAAATTTTTCTTTTTCATAATCATCCACTCTCCTCTTTTTCTTTTCGGGAGACGTATAGGCTGTTTTCGACGCCCTTTCGATTCCCGCTTGCTTATGTTGATATGCATTATAGTGCATAATTATACTTTTGTAAAGAGGTTTTTTGCATTTTTTTTGATTTTATTCTATTTTTATGCATAAATTACCTTCTTCGCTGTATATTTCCTCTTCTTTTATGCATAAACGCCAAACCACAGAAAAGCCGCCCGCCCCGACAGGCATCCTGTCATCCGGCAGACGGCCTTATGAGATTCATAGAATGATTCTTAAGCAGCGGGGCTTAGATCGTCGCGATGTCGATCAAGGTCAGCTCCTTTGCCCGGTTTTCCATGCTGGTCACGAGAGCCCGGGCCGTATCCACAGCCGTCAGAACCGTAACGCCGGTTTCCACCGCGTTCCGGCGGATGATAAAGCCGTCGTGGCTGCGCTCCGCTCCCTGAGCCGGAATATCAATAACCAGGTCGATCTCGTGTCCCAAAATCAGATCCAGGATATTGGGCGACTCCTGCTCGATCTTTCTTACGGGAATCGTCACCAGTCCATGCTCGTAGAAATAGCGGGCCGTTCCGTTGGTACAGAAAATCCGGTATCCAAGAGCGCGGAACCGGGAGGCGATCTCCACCATCTCCTCCTTATCCGAGTCCCGAACCGTGATGATCATGTTTTTATATTTGGGCAGCTTGATCCCGGCGCCCTGGAACGCCTTATAAAGCGCCTCGTTAAAGGTCTTCGCGATTCCTAAGCATTCGCCGGTGGACTTCATCTCCGGCCCCAGGCTCACGTCCGCGCCGCGGATCTTCTCGAAGGAGAATACCGGCATCTTAATGGCAAAATAATCGGCTTCCTTCTGGAGTCCCGGCGTGTAGCCCAGCTCCCGGATCGTATGGCCGCAGATGATCTGAGTCGCCAGCGGAACAATGGGGATTCCCGTTACCTTGCTGATATAGGGAACCGTTCTGGAGGACCTGGGGTTCACCTCGATAATATATACGCTCTCCCCGTCCACGATAAACTGGATGTTGATCATTCCCTTTACGTGGAGCGCCTGGGCCAGAAGCTTCGTGTATTCCACAATGGTCTTTTTATTGCTTTCCGTCAGGCTCTGGGCCGGATATACAGAGATGCTGTCGCCGGAATGGATTCCCGTACGCTCGATATGCTCCATGATTCCGGGGATCAAAATATCCGTTCCGTCGCAGATGGCGTCTACCTCGATCTCCTTGCCCATGATATATTTGTCCACCAGAATCGGATGCTCCTGGGCGATCTGGTTGATAATGCCGATAAACTCGTCGATGTCCTCATCGCTGATGGCAATCTGCATTCCCTGTCCGCCAAGCACATAGGAAGGACGCACCAGAACCGGATACCCTAATTCCGCCGCCGCCTGCTTCGCTTCCTCGGCCGTAAAGACGGTCCGTCCCTTGGGTCTCGGGATCCCGCATTTCTCCAGGATCTCGTCGAACAGCTCCCGGTCCTCGGCCGCGTCCACATCCTCGGCCGCCGTTCCTAAGATCGGAACGCCCATCTTCATCAACGCTTCCGTCAGCTTGATGGCGGTCTGGCCGCCGAACTGGACCACGGCTCCGTCCGGCTTCTCAATATCGACGATGCTCTCCACATCCTCGGGAGTCAGCGGCTCAAAATACAGCTTGTCGGCAATATCGAAGTCGGTGCTGACCGTCTCCGGATTGTTGTTGATAATGATCGTTTCATAGCCCTCTTTCTCAAAGGCCCAGGTACTGTGGACCGAGCAGAAGTCGAACTCGATTCCCTGTCCGATCCGGATGGGACCGGAGCCAAGGACCAAAACCTTCTTCCGGTCGGAGGTTCCGTCGGCTTCATTCTCGCTGCCGAAGCAGGAATAGTAGTAGGGCGTTTCCGCGGCGAACTCGGCCGCGCAGGTATCCACCATCTTATAAGCGGCAATAATGCCGTTTTCATGGCGCATCCCCTTGATCTCCTCCTGGCTGATCCCCGTTAAGCGGCTGATCACGTTATCCGGGAATTCGATCCGCTTCGCTTCCTTTAAAAGCTCCGGCGTAAGGCCGCGTCCCGCTTCCTTTAACGCCTTCTCCATCTCCACCAGGATCATCAGCTTGTCGATAAACCAGATATCGATCTTCGTAATGTCGTGGATCGCTTCGTAGGAAATGCCCCGGCGCAGCGCCTCCGCGATCACCCAGATCCGGCGGTCGTCTACGTCCTTTAGCTTCTCCATCAGCTGGCTGTCGGTAAGGCCGCTGTAGTCATAGGAAAGCAGGCAGTCCACATGCTGCTCCAGGGAACGGATCGCCTTCATGACCGCGCCCTCAAAGTTGGTGCAGATACTCATTACCTCGCCGGTGGCCTTCATCTGGGTGCCCAGGCGATGGCTGGCGCTAATAAACTTATCAAAGGGAAGACGGGGCATCTTTACGACCACGTAGTCCAGCATGGGCTCAAAGCTGGCATAGGTCTTTTTTGTCACCGCGTTTTTAATCTCATCCAGCGTATAGCCAAGGGCGATCTTTGCCGCCACCTTGGCGATGGGATAGCCCGTTGCCTTGGAGGCCAGCGCGGAAGAACGGCTTACACGGGGATTTACCTCGATAACACAGTATTCAAAGCTTTCGGGATGGAGGGCATACTGGACGTTGCAGCCGCCGGTGATCCCCAGCTCGGTGATGATCTTTAACGCGGAGGTACGGAGCATCTGGTACTCCTTATCGCCCAGCGTCTGGGAGGGAGCCACAACGATGGAGTCGCCGGTATGAACGCCCACCGGATCGATATTCTCCATATTGCAGACCGTGATAACATTCCCGGCGCCGTCCCGCATTACCTCATACTCGATTTCCTTCCATCCGGCGATGCAGCGCTCCACAAGGACCTGCCCTACCCTGGAAAGACGAAGGCCGTTTTCCAGGATTTCCGCGCACTGCTCCGCGTTTTCAGCGATTCCGCCGCCGGAGCCGCCCAGGGTATAGGCGGGACGCAGCACCACCGGATAGCCGATCCGCTCCGCCACAGCCAGGCCGGTCTTTACATCCTCTACGATTTCGGACGGAGCCACCGGTTCCCCGATCTTCTCCATCGTCTCCTTAAACATTTCCCGGTCTTCGGCCTTCTTGATGGTGAGGGCCGTGGTTCCGATCAGGCGGACGTTGTTCTTCGCCAGGACGCCGGCCTCCTCCAATTCCATGGCAAGGTTTAATCCCGCCTGGCCGCCCAGGGTCGGAAGAACGCTGTCCGGCTTCTCCTTAATAATTAACTGCTCCACCACTTCCGTCGTCAGCGGCTCGATATACACCCGGTCCGCAATATCCTTATCCGTCATGATCGTAGCCGGGTTGGAGTTTAACAGGACGACCTCGATCCCCTCTTCTTTTAAGGAACGGCAGGCCTGGGTTCCGGCATAGTCGAATTCAGCGGCCTGGCCGATGACGATGGGGCCGGAGCCGATGACAAGCACTTTTTTAATATCTGGATTCTTTGGCATTATTTTCCCTCCATCATACGAATAAAGCGGTCAAACAGGTATCCGGAATCCTGCGGTCCCGGGCATGCCTCCGGGTGATACTGAACCGTAAAGATATTCTTTCCCACGTATTTCAGTCCCTCGTTGGTCCCGTCGTTGACATTGACAAAGGCTTCCACGGCCACCTTCGGATCCAAGCTGTCCATATCCACCGCGTATCCATGGTTCTGGGAGGAGATGTACACCCGGCCGGTTTCCAGATCCTTTACCGGATGGTTTCCGCCTCTGTGGCCGTATTTTAATTTATAGGTCTTTCCTCCGGTGGCAAGAGCCATCAGCTGATGTCCCAGGCAGATGGCAAAAATCGGCACCTCGGAATCATAAAGCTTCTTTACTTCCCGGATGATCTCCACGTTCTCCGCCGGATCTCCGGGGCCGTTGGACAGCATAATGCCGTCCGGCTTGGAGGCTAAAACCGTCTCCGCCGGCGTGTCCGCCGGATATACCGTCACCTGGCAGCCTCTCTCGTTTAAGGAGCGGGCAATGTTTCTTTTCGCGCCGTAATCAAGCAGCGCCACCTTCTTCCCCTCTCCCGGAAGCACATAGGGCTCCTTCGTCGTCGTTTTCAGCACCACGCCAGTCACCGAATACTCCCGGATCCTCTTAAGGACGTCCGTAAGATCTCCGTACTCGACCGTCGTGATCATGCCGTTCATGGTTCCTTTTTCTCTTAAAATCTTTGTAAGGGCTCTTGTATCGATACCGCTGATACCTGGAATATCCTGCTGCTCTAAGAAATGCTGGATCGTATCCCCGCTTCTGAAATTACTGGGGATCCTGGATAGTTCTCTGACAATATAACCGTCGGGCCATGCCTGCTTTGATTCCATATCCTCCAGGCAGATGCCGTAATTGCCAATTAACGGATAAGTCATTACGACCGCCTGTCCCGCATAGGACGGGTCCGTAAGGACTTCCAAATAACCTGTCATAGACGTATTAAAGACGATCTCGCTGATGATCTCCCGCTTTGAGCCGATGCTTACGCCCTCAAATACGGTTCCGTCTTCCAGAATTAAAAATGCTTTCATGACGTCTTCCTTTCTCTGATTGGTGTTCCGTTTGAAATATGCGCTCCCGCAAAAAAGCAGCCGCTTTCCCGCTGGAATCCGCAGCCGCTTCCAAGTTCAGGCCGCCCTCTGGCAGCCGCCGTCCGGGCCGGTCAAACCGGCCCGATCCCGGCGCAAGCCCAAATTTTTAATATCCTATCACAAACTTCGACATTTTGCAATAGGTTTTTACATTTCTTTCTTCTTTTTATCCTCCAGGATCAAAAGCCTCAGCGCTTCAACCGCCGTCCGCACGGCTCCCTCCGTGTCATGGACCTGCACGTCCTCCAGTCCCATGGCTCGTCTCGTCTGGTTCGCGATGGAAAGCAGGACGGAGCCTACCCGCACCCGCCGTACGCTTCCTACAATGAAAAGCGCCGCCGATTCCATCTCCGACGCCAGCGCCCCGCAAGCCAGCCATGCGTTCCATTTCTCATTTAACTCCGCCGCCACCGGCATCGTATCCGGGGAATGCTGGCCGTAAAAATTGTCCTTGCACTGCACCACACCCAGATGGTAGCGATATCCCAGCTTCTCGGCGCCGGCCTTTAACGCCTGTACGACCGCGTAATCCGGAACCGCCGGATATTCGATGGGCGCGTATTCCTTTGTCGTTCCCTCAAAACGGATCGCCCCCGTCGCGATCACCAGATCGCCGCCTAAAACCTCCGGCTGCATTCCTCCCGAGGTTCCCACACGGATAAAGGTATCGGAACCGCAGTGGATCAGCTCCTCCATGGCAATGGAAGCGGACGGCCCGCCGATTCCCGTGGAAACCACGCTGACCGTTTCTCCCTCCAGCGTTCCCGTATAGGTCGTATATTCCCGGTTCTGGGCCACCTTCACCGGATTGTCAAAATATTTCGCGATCTTCTCGCACCGTCCCGGATCCCCTGGAAGGATCACGTACCGTCCCACGTCGCCTTTTCCTACGCCGATATGATATTCTTTCTCGTCCGAATACACCAGTTTCATTGGATCCTCCTCCTGTCCTCAGTCTTGTCCTCAGTCTCCCTCAGTCTTATCCTCATTATATAGCAGTTTATCCGGTTTGGCAACCTGCGAAAACGGCTGCCCGCATGAAAAAAGACTGCCCCGCAAGAGCAGTCTTTTTCCGTCAATTTTTCTTCTACCGGGGTTTCTTTTTCCATAATATCCCCGATCATGGAATCCGTCCCCGTATGCTGTATGAACATGCTGTATGAAAATTCCGGAGTTTCTCTAAGAACCCGGCACAGAATTGAAATCATGAAAAAGAGAGGCTATTCCTCCATATCCGAGAGATAGCTGACCAGTCCGTCGATGAACTGGGCGTTCTTGGGCTTTGCATTGGCCGGATAGGGGATGATCTCCACTAAAAGCTCCCGGTTCCCCTGGCTCCAGATCGCGTCCACCACCGTGCGGATATTCCGTTCCACACAGTACGGCGTCGTGTGATACATTTTCGCGACCTCGCCGTACAGCCACTTGCACTGATAAATCGGTTCCCCGGAATCCATTACCAGGTCGATGGCGCTTGCTGTGTAGTAAAAGCCCAGGTAGCTGCCGTTGGCTCCCAGCCGGCGCAGCAGCTTATGGGACGCATGTTCCTTCCGCGTCATCCGCATCTCCTCCCTTTCTTTTGTAGCTTACTCTTACATTGTAGTATGATTCCAACGAGACGAAAACAGAATGATGCGGATAATTTTCGACTTAAATCGACACCATAACCGACTTAAGACAATTCCGCGATCCTTGTGATCCCCACATAAATATGGGAAATCTTGTACCAGGTTGCAAAATCGACAGCTCCTGTCTCCGGAAGCCCGAAGACAGACTGGAATACCTCCACGGACCGGGCCGTGGCGGGGCCGTAGATCCCGTCCGGCGTTACGGGAGGGATCGCCGTATAGATCCCCGATATGGTATCCAGCTGCTCCTGGATCTGCCGCACCTTTTCGCCGCTGCTTCCGACGGTCAGATCCGCGCCCGGCCAGGACGCCGGTATGCCGGAAATCTGCTCAGCCGTATTGATATACAGATCATCCCCGTAAAAATGCCGCAGGATCTCGATGGGGCTGTAGCCCTGCTCCCCCAGCTCGCAGGAGCCCCACTGGGTCATCCAGATTGCTATTGCGTACACGCATATCGCTTCTTATTTTAATGGAATCAGCGCCCCGCGCTCGTTGGTGTGAAGGGACAGGTTCCCTTCCAGCATAGCACCATCTCCCCCAAACGCGAACGCCTCTGGGCCAATCCCAAGGACGCAGTTCTTTACCATCTTCCCATCTGCACCCAGGTAATACCACCGGCCGTCACTGGCCGTCTTCCAGGCCTCTGTCACCATCATTCCGGCGCCGTCAAACCAATACCAACTTCCATCCGGCTCCTCATGCCAGTCATTCCGGATCGGTTCACCGGTATTTCCCAGATAATATCGCCAGCCGCCGTCTTCCTGCTGCCAGCCGGATTTCTTTTCCTCTTCTTCTGGATCAGCGCTGATCGCCGCCTTAAACTCATCCCAGGTATGAGCCGTGTGGTTATAGACGTACGGGTTAGGGCAGATTTTGCCCGTCACATCATAATGCCGGATCACGTGATCCGCGGAGATCCCGTACTTTGCCATCAGCTCCCGTGTCAGCGCCACGGCCGCCTCCACGGTCGCATCCTCAAAATACCAGTCTCTGCTGGTATCGGCCTTGCTTCCGGAATTGCGGACACACAACTCGATCCCAATGCTGTTCGCATTCCTGCACTCCGGATGGCGGTAAGACTTCGCGCCACAGTGCCAGGCGATATCCCGATCCTCAACACTCTGCCAGATACTCCCGTCAAAATCCACAAAATAATGTGCGCTGGCTCCGCGGGATCCGCCTGCGTAATACTGGCAGTTCGCCTTTGCCCCTCCCAGCGCTCCGACGTAATGGATCACGATATATTTGATTCGATCTGTGGTGCCAGGATTATGGTTATATGGTGTCAACAATTTATTAATTTTCAAAAAAATCCCTCCTTACTGTCACAAAATGATTTTTCTTGCGTTTATATTTATGACAGGCCAAATATATATCTGTATCACGGCAGGCCGGCGCCCCGATCAGTTCTCCGCCGGCCTTCCCCTTTTCTGTCTTTTGCGACATCGCAACACTACTTGATTACTTATTTTGTTTCTAACTCTCCCGTCATATTGGCCAAGAATTGTTCTAGCCATTCCTTTAACCATTTCGGCGTCGGGCAGCCGCAAAGATACAAGTTTTTTAGGATGCTGACAGATTCGTATAAGAGAAAAAGTACACAATAGAACTCTCCAATCCCAATCTTTGTAAGCCCCGTTGCCTGCTGAAAAGACTCGGGAAGCCAGGAGATCACATTAACCCCAACCAAAACGTCAACCAGCATTAAAAAAGCTACACTTACCACCATGGCCGATTTCCGAATGGCGCCGTCAATCCCAAAGGCGCTGTTAAATTTCTTTTGCTTCACAGCTCTCAGGCACCCCAAAACCGTGTCCAAAACAATCCAGATCAGAACCAGCCGGACAAATTCATTTCGCATAATCAATTCCAGATATTTCTGCATCATATTTTCCTCATCCTTCCTTTATATTCTCAGACAGCCACTTTTCTGTAGCTGCTTTCCAAAGCTTCGGTACATCAGCTAATTCCATTTCCTTATTCAAAATTTTTATGCCATAAAACTGTCCCATTACTGTTCGCCTCCCATCTGCTCTGCCAATGCGCTAGTTGCGCTGCCGAGATCACTGATTGCTCCATCCTGGACCTCCTGGCTGGCTTCTAAGACCTCCAAACGCTTCTCTACGGCCGTTTTCTCCCGTAAGTGATAAGTTGTTAGCACGACGCCGTTTTCAAGGATCACAGAGGTTTCTGACACGAGGAGCAGATCCATATAATTTCCAACAATTAGCCCTTCTCTAGTCTGAATCTGAACCTC
>DVFQ01000069.1 GCA_018713185.1 Candidatus Copromonas avistercoris (nom. illeg.)
TTGGTGCTATGATTATTACATTAATATGCCTGGGGCCGGGGAAAGTGGGCCCTTCGGCAATCGCATCATGAGGAGGAAAATCATATGGCAAAGAAAATTGTACTGGCAGGCGCCTGCCGTACCGCGATCGGAACGATGGGCGGCGAATTGAGCACAGTACCTGCAGCAGACCTGGGAGCGATCGTAATCAAAGAAGCGCTCAACAGAGCCGGCGTAGCGCCGGAGAAGGTAGACCAGGTTTATATGGGCTGCGTGATCCAGGCTGGTCAGGGACAGAATCCCGCACGCCAGGCGTCTATTAAGGCAGGACTTCCGATCGAGGTTCCGGCGGTGACGATCAATGTTGTCTGCGGCTCCGGTTTACAGTGCGTAAATATGGCGGCTCAGATGATCGAGGCCGGCGACGCGGATATCGTTGTGGCTGGAGGAATGGAAAATATGTCCATGGCTCCCTACGCGATGATGAAGGGCCGTTACGGATACCGGATGGGAAATGCGGAGCTGGTTGATACTATGATCAAGGACGCGTTATGGGATGCGTTCAATGATTACCATATGGGAATTACTGCTGAGAACATCTGCGAGCAGTGGGGACTGACCAGGGAAGAACTGGACCGGTTCGCGGCCGAGAGCCAGAGAAAGTGCGAAGAGGCTCAGAAGAACGGCGCGTTTAAGGATGAGATCGTACCGGTAGAAGTAAAGAAGAAAAAAGAAACCGTAATGGTAGATACCGATGAAGGCCCCCGTCCGGGAACCACCGTTGAGGTCCTTGGCAAGCTTCGTCCCGCCTTTAAGAAGGACGGAATGGTAACGGCAGGAAACTCCTCCGGAATCAACGACGGCGCGGCCGCGGTTGTTGTTATGAGCGAAGAGAAGGCCAAGGAGCTGGGCGTTAAGCCGATGGCTACCTGGGTAGCCGGCGCTCTGGCAGGCGTTGAGCCGAGAATTATGGGAATCGGCCCGGTTGCCGCTACAAGAAAGGTTCTGGAAAAGACCGGAATGTCCATCGGAGACTTCGATATTATTGAAGCCAACGAGGCTTTCGCGGCACAGTCCGTTGCCGTAGGAAAAGAGCTGGGCTTTGACCTTTCCAAGCTGAATCCCAACGGCGGCGCCATCGCGTTAGGACACCCGGTAGGCGCGTCCGGATGCCGGATCCTTGTAACCTTACTTCATGAAATGGAGAAGAAGGACGCCAAGACCGGTCTTGCGACGTTATGCATCGGCGGCGGAATGGGCTGCGCGGCGGTCGTAAAGAGAGATTAAGCCGCAGCGAGGGATGAAACCGCGAAGCGGGATCAGACCTATAGAGAGATGAAGGATTACATAAAAAAGAACAGGAGGATACGGGGATGGGCTATGTTACATATGAGCAGGACGGCTATGTAGGCATCATCACGATCAACCGTCCGGAAGCTTTGAACGCATTGAATACTCAGGTTCTTGAAGATTTGGACAAGGTAATCGACGGGATCAGCTTAAATGACACGAGAGCCGTCATCGTAACGGGCGCGGGCTCCAAGTCCTTTGTGGCCGGGGCCGATATTGCCGCTATGAGCAATATGACCGTACAGGAAGGCCGGGAATTCGGAAAGTTCGGAAACGATATTTTCCGCAAGCTGGAGATTCTCCCGATCCCTACCATCGCCGCAGTCAACGGATTTGCTTTGGGCGGCGGCAACGAGCTGGCCATGAGCTGCGATATCCGCTACTGCTCCGAGAACGCTGTTTTCGGACAGCCGGAGGTGGGCTTAGGAATTACGCCGGGCTTCGGCGGAACCCAGAGACTGATCCGTCTTGTGGGCATCGGAAAAGCGAAGGAAATGATCTATTCCGCGAAGAATATCAAAGCGGACGAGGCTTATCGGATCGGCCTGGTGAACGGCGTATGCACCCAGGAAGAACTGATGCCGACGGTGATGAAGCTGGCAAAGCGGATCGCCGCCAACGCTCCGATCGCCGTGAGAAACTGCAAGATGGCGATGACCGAGGGATTCCTCGCCGATCTGGATCACGCAGTCTCCATCGAAGAAAAATATTTCTCCGAGTGCTTTGAGACAGAGGACCAGAGAGAGGGCATGAAGGCGTTCCTGGAAAAACGGAAAGTGGAGGAATTCCACAACAGATAAAAGACGGGCATGGGCCTTCGGGCGGACTGCCCGGAGGCCGGATTCGCAAAGCTGAGACGAAAACAAGGAGGTACGGCCATGAAGGTTGGCGTTATCGGCGCCGGAACCATGGGTTCCGGCATTGCACAGGCGTTTGCACAGACAGAAGGCTACGAGGTCATGCTGTGCGATATTAATGAGACATTTGCCGCAAACGGAAAGAATAAAATTGCCAAGGGATTCGAGAAACGGATCGCGAAAGGCAAAATGACCCAGGAAGAGGCGGACAAGATCCTTTCCAAGATCACAACGGGCGTAAAGGATATCTGCGGAGACTGCGACCTGATCGTAGAGGCTGCCATTGAGAACATGGAGATCAAGAAGCAGACCTTTAAAGAGCTGGAAGCGATCTGCAAGCCGGAATGCATCTTTGCAACCAATACGTCTTCCCTTTCCATTACGGAAATCGGTTCCGGGATCAACCGCCATGTGGTGGGAATGCATTTCTTCAATCCGGCTCCGGTTATGAAGCTGGTAGAGGTAATTGCCGGACTGAATACGGCGCCCGAAGCGGTTGAGGCGGTAAAGAAGATTTCTGAGGAGATCGGAAAGACCCCGGTCCAGGTTGAGGAAGCCGCTGGTTTCGTTGTAAACCGGATCCTGGTTCCGATGATCAACGAGGCGATCGGCATCTACGCGGAGGGCGTAGCTTCTGTTGAAGGAATCGATACCGCGATGAAGCTGGGCGCAAATCATCCCATGGGACCGCTGGCGCTGGGCGATCTGATCGGTCTGGATATTGTTTTGGCGATCATGGAGGTCCTGGAAACAGAGACCGGAGATCCCAAGTACCGTCCGCATCCGCTCCTTAAGAAGATGGTTCGCGGCGGCCTGCTGGGCCAGAAGACCGGAAAAGGTTTCTACGATTACAGCAAGTAGAGTCAGAGAGAAATCGGAACCGTACATAATAAAAAACTGCAGGGGATCCTCTTGGGGGAAATATTCTTTGGCGGCATCTTCTGCGGTTTTTTAGGGATAAAAATGTTAATATTTTAACGATAGATTCTTAACAAGAGGACACCGGACGAATGAAGCATCCACATTGGTCCGTGTTATATATGAACAATGCATTAAGGAGGAACAAAACACATGGATTTTACATTGAGTAAAGAGCATGAGATGGCGAGAACATTATTCCGTGATTTCGCCGAGAAGGAAGTAAAGCCTCTTGCTCAGGAGGTAGACGAGACGGAGCATTTCCCGAGGGAAACCGTTGAGAAGATGGCGAAGGTCGGCTTCCTTGGAATTCCGATCCCGAAGGAGTACGGCGGCCAGGGCTGCGATCCCCTCGCTTACGCGATGTGCGTAGAGGAGCTTTCCAAGGTCTGCGGCACCACCGGCGTTATCGTATCCGCTCATACTTCCCTTTGCTGCGACCCGATCCAGACTTATGGTACGGAAGAGCAGAAGCAGAAGTACCTGGTTCCGCTTGCAAAAGGCGAAAAGCTGGGCGCATTCGGACTGACAGAGCCGGGCGCAGGAACCGACGCGCAGGGACAGCAGACGAAGGCGGTTCTTGACGGCGACGAGTGGGTATTAAACGGCTCCAAGATCTTCATCACCAACGGTAAGGAAGCGGACGTTTATGTTATCATCGCAGTTACCGGAACCGTTGAAAAGCGCGGCAGAATGCAGAAGGAGATCTCTGCGTTTATCGTAGAAAAGGGAACTCCGGGCTTCACCTTCGGTACGAAGGAGAAGAAGATGGGTATCCGCGGATCCGCTACCTATGAGCTGATCTTCACCGACTGCCGGATCCCGAAGGACAACCTGCTGGGCAAGAAGGGCGAAGGCTTCCATATCGCCATGCATACTCTGGACGGCGGAAGAATCGGTATCGCCGCTCAGGCTCTTGGACTTGCGGAGGGCGCTCTTGAGAGAACCGTTGCTTATGTAAAAGAAAGAAAGCAGTTCGGAAGAGCCATCGGCCAGTTCCAGAACACCCAGTTCCAGCTTGCTGATATGGCGACCAAGGTTCAGGCTGCTCAGTATCTGGTATATCGTGCGGCTATGGCGAAGGCTACCCAGAAATCCTATTCCGTAGAGGCGGCTATGGCAAAGCTGTACGCGGCAGAGGTTGCTATGGAAGTAACGACCAAGGCAGTTCAGCTTCACGGCGGCTATGGTTACATCAGAGAGTACGACGTAGAGCGTATGATGCGTGACGCAAAGATTACGGAAATCTACGAGGGTACCAGCGAAGTACAGAGAATGGTAATCTCCAGCGCTCTGTTAAAGTAGGAATTCAAAGGCCGGCGCGCTTGGCGCATCCAATCATGCCGGCGGATCAGGTTTTTCGTAACCATATCCCGGAGATGGGATTAAGAATTAGGAATAAGGAGTGAAAATACAGTGAAAGTAGTTGTTTGTATCAAACAGGTGCCGGATACCAAGGGCGGCGTAAAGTTTAAACCGGACGGAACCCTGGACAGAGCCGCAATGCTTACGATCATGAATCCGGATGATAAGGCTGGCCTTGAGGCGGCGCTTCGCTTAAAGGATCAGTACGGCGCAGAGGTTACCGTTGTGACCATGGGACTTCCCAAGGCGGAGGAGGTTCTCCGCGAGGCTCTGGCTATGGGGGCAGACAAGGGAATCCTTGTAACCGATAGAGTGCTGGGCGGCGCGGATACCTGGGCAACCTCCCAGACCATCGCAGGCGCGATCCGCAACCTGGAGTATGATCTGATCATCACCGGCCGTCAGGCGATCGATGGAGATACGGCTCAGGTAGGACCGCAGATTTCCGAGCATCTTGGAATCCCGGTTATCAGCTACGCGCAGGATATCAAGGTTGAGGGCGACTATGTGATCGTTCAGCGTCAGTTCGACGACCGGTATCATGTTCTGAAGGCAAAAATGCCGTGTCTGATCACGGCCCTTTCCGAATTGAATGAGCCGCGTTATATGACTCCCGGCGGAATCTTCGACGCTTACAAGAGCGAGATCACCGTTTGGGGAAGAAATGATCTGAAGGACGTTCTGGATTCCAACCTGGGACTTAAGGGATCCCCGACCCAGATTGCGAAGGCTTCCGATAAGGTCAGAAAAGGCGCAGGCGAAAAGGTTTCTCTTGATACGACAGAATCCGTTGATTACATCATCGGCAAGCTGGAAGAGAAGCATGTGATTTAATAAAGGGAAAGTGTGGTGAACCATAATGAATTTAGCAGAATATAAGGGTGTATATGTTTTTGCGCAGCAGGTTGACAATGAGGTCAGCAGCATCGCGTTGGAGCTGATCGGAAAAGGAAAAGACCTGGCGAAGGATCTTGGTACGACAGTAACTGCAGTTTTGGTTGGTTCCGGCGTAAAGGGACTGGCGGACGAGCTGGGCGAGTACGGCGCGGACAAGGTAATCGTAATTGACGATCCGGAGCTTAAGGATTACAGAACCGAGCCCTATACCCATGCGCTTACATCTGTGATCGAGAAATACAAACCGGACATCTTCCTGATCGGCGCGACCGCCATCGGACGCGACCTTGGACCCCGTGTCTGCGCGAGAGTTCATACCGGTCTGACCGCTGACTGTACGCAGCTGGATATCGGAGACTTCCCGCTGACTCCCATGCCCGGCAAGGAGCAGAAGCACAATCAGCTTCTGATGACCCGTCCGGCATTCGGCGGAAACACCATCGCTACCATCGCCTGCCCGGAATTCAGACCGCAGATGGCGACGGTTCGTCCCGGCGTTATGCAGAAGCTTCCCCGCGAGGCTGGAAGAAGAGCCGAGGTAGAGGAATTTAATCCTGGATTCGTACCCAACGACAAATACGTTGAGATCATGGACGTTGTTAAGGCCGTATCCAATGTGGCTGATATTATGGATGCAAAGATCCTTGTTTCCGGCGGCCGCGGCGTAGGAAGCCCCGAAAACTTCAAGATCCTGGACGATCTTGCAGAAGCCATCGGCGGAACCGTAAGCTGCTCCCGTGCCGTTGTAGACGCGGGCTGGAAGCCGAAGGATCTTCAGGTTGGCCAGACTGGAAAGACGGTTCGTCCCCATGTATATTTCGCGATCGGTATCTCCGGCGCTATCCAGCACGTAGCTGGTATGGAAGAGTCCGATATTATTATCGCGATCAACAAGGACGAGTCCGCTCCGATCTTTGACGTTGCGGATTACGGCGTTGTCGGCGATCTGAATAAGATCGTTCCGCTTCTGACCCAGAAGATCAAAGAAGCGAAGGCAGCTGCCGCTAACTAATGGCAGCGGCAAGAACGCGTAAAAAGAACAGCATAAACGTATAAAATGACATAAAAAAGGCGCTGCGGGTTTTCGACACCGGAAAGAGGAATGCTTCCGGCCGGAAACCTGCGGCGCTTATTTTTGTTGATGAGAAAGATGCTGCGGCGCGCGGGTTATTTGAACTGGGACAGATCCAGCCCCTCCAGCTTCAGAAGCGCTCTCTTTACATCGAGTCCTCCGGCGTATCCAGTGAGGCTTCCGTTTGAGCCCACAACCCGGTGGCAGGGGATAATGATGGAAATCGGGTTATGGCCCACGGCGCCGCCGATGGCCTGGCTGGACATGGAGGAACGGCCCAGCTTGGCGGCGGCTTTTTTCGCGAGGGCTCCATAGGTGGTTACTTCGCCATAAGGAATTTCGCATAAAAGCTCCCAGACTAGTTTCCGGAATTCCCCGCCCGACGGCGCTAAGGGAAGCTCAGAAGGAAGCGGTTTTTTGCCGGAAAAGTACCGGTCCAGCCAATCGCTGGTCCTGGAAAATACGGGCAGCTCCTTTCGGAGGGTTTCGCTGGAAGCGGATTTTAAAATCGAACCGCCAAAATATTTCTGCCCCTCCAGCCAGAGCCCGCAGAGATTCATTCCATCGCTGGCGAGGGTCAAAAGGCCGACGGGAGAGGGATAGGTGGCTGTATAGAGCATAAAGGTTCCTCCTTGCGTGTTTTCGTTTGAGATATTCCATTGCCTGCTGCAATTCCATTATTTGCTACAATCATATCATAGGAAACGGGCGGAAAAAAGAAGAATTTTTGTTTCGCCGGCTGCGGGGGTGTGGTAGAATGGAGAGAGACCTCAACGGAATCTGGATGATTCAATACCGAAGGAGGAAACCATGAGAGTGATCGATCTGACCCATACCATCAATGAGACGATGCCGGTGTATCCGGGGACGGAACCGCCGAAGCTGATCCCGGCCAACAGCTATGAAGAAAACGGTTTTAAGGAAACTTTGCTGCAGTTTTATTCACACACTGGAACCCATGTGGATCCGCCGGCGCACCTTTTTGCGGGCAGAACCACGCTGGATCAATTTCCCATCGAACAATTTACCGGAAAAGCGCTGGTTATCGACTGCCGCGGCCTGCGGGAGGGCGAAGATATTTCCATGGAACTGATCAAAAAGTACGGGGAGAAAGCGCGGGAAGCGGATTTTCTCCTGTTTTATTCGGGGTGGGACGAGCGCTGGGGAACGGACGCGTATTTTGGAGAATATCCCTGTATTGACGGCGAGGTGCTGGATTTTATCCTGGAGGGAAATTATAAGGGGATCGGCTTTGATGTGATCGGGCTGGATCCCATCGCGGATGAGAATCTGACGAGGCATAAAAAGCTGTTTCGGGAGCATGATATCATCAATATCGAGAATCTGAAAAATCTGGGGCTTTGCGGGAGCGGCCTGTTTTGGTTTGGGTGTTTTCCGCTGAAGTTTGCGGACAGCGACGGCGCGCCTGCCCGGGCGGTGGCATGGGTTGAGTGACGGCGGAGCGGGAAAGGAGGCGGCCAATGGCAGGCAGTACGACGAAGCGGGCGCTGGAGGAATCGTTAAAACGGATGCTTTTGAAGAAGCCGCTGGATAAAATTACGATCCGGGACATTACGGAGGACTGCGGAATCAGCCGCATGGCTTTTTACTATCATTTTCATGACATCTACGAGCTGGTGGAGTGGGCTTGCATCGAGGATGCTTCCAGAGCTCTGCAGGGGAAGAAAACCTATGATACCTGGCAGGAGGGGCTGACGCAGATTTTCGAGGCGGTTTTGGAGAATAAGCCGTTTGTTCTGAATGCGTACCGCTGTATCAGCAGAGAGCAGATGGAACGGTTCCTTTTTGAGCTTACATACGGCCTGATCCGGGGCGTTGTAGAGGAGCAGGCGAAGGACGCGGAAATTTCGGAGGAGGAAAAGGCGTTCATCGCGGATTTTTATAAATACAGCTTTGTGGGGCTGATGCTGGACTGGATCCGGAGGGGAATGAGCGAGGATTATGTATCGCTGGTGCAGAATATCAGCCTGACGGTGCGAGGCGGGATTGGAAACGCCATCGGTAATTTTGCCGGCGCGAGGCGCTGATTTTCGATTTTTCTATTTTATTATTGTTGAAAAATCCAGGTTTTGCAAAAATCGATTTTACAAATAGGGTCAGATGTTCAGTTTTTGATCATCTGGCCCTTTCTGTATCATGCGCGCCAGGAAGGAATGGGATAGGATAGGGGTATCAAATTCATTTGGAAAGGCGGTTATCATATGGAACAGAATAAGAAAACATTTGCGGCGGCAGCGATTGGACTTGCAGGAGCGGGAGCCGCCGCCGTTTGGGCCAAACGGCATTGGGAATCGGAAACTTTGAAGGAGGACAAAAATCACAAAACCGTGAAAACGAAAGGGATGAAAGAAGGCTCTTCTCATGAAAATAATGGTTATCGGAATACGGAGCTGGGAAAGCAGAAGAAAAACAGCCGGGGAATTTATTATTCCAAGGGGAATTTCGAGGCCTTTGCCCGCCCGGAAAAGCCGGAGGGCGTTGAGGAAAAGAACGCCTATATCGTGGGCAGCGGGCTGGCGTCCTTAGCCGCCGCCTGTTTTCTGGTGCGGGACGGTCAGATGCCCGGATCCCATATCCATATTTTAGAGGCGATGGAGGTTGCCGGGGGCGCCTGCGACGGGATTCATGATCCCAGCCGGGGCTACGTGATGCGGGGCGGACGGGAGATGGAGGATCATTTTGAATGCCTCTGGGATCTGTTCCGCTCGATTCCTTCGTTAGAAAAGCCGGGCGCGTCCGTTTTGGATGAGTTTTACTGGCTGAATAAGCATGACCCCAACTATTCCTTATGCCGGGCTACGGTGAATCGGGGGCAAGACGCTCACACGGACGGGCGGTTCGATCTGAGTCAGAAGGGATGCATGGAGATCGTGAAACTTTTCATGACGCCGGATGAAGAACTGTATGACAAGACTATTGAGGATGTATTTGACGAAGAGGTGTTTTCTTCTACGTTCTGGCTGTATTGGCGGACCATGTTCGCGTTTGAGAACTGGCATTCGGCGCTGGAGATGAAGCTGTATTTCCAGCGGTTCCTCCATCACATTGCCGGTCTTCCGGATTTCAGCGCCTTGAAATTTACCCGCTATAATCAGTATGAATCCTTGATCCTGCCGATGCAGAAATATCTGGAGGACGCGGGAGTGGACTTTTGCTTCGGTACAGAGGTGACCAATGTCCTATTTGAGCATCGGGGAGGAAAGAAGGTCGCGACGGCGATCGAATACCGGGCGGACGGCAAAGAGATGGGGATTCCTTTAACGGAGAAGGATCTGGTCTTTGTGACCAACGGCAGCTGCACGGAGGGCACGATTTACGGAGATCAGGATCATGCTCCCAACGGAGACGCCGAGGTGCGGACCAGCGGCTGCTGGAACCTGTGGAAAAATATCGCGAAACAGGATCCAGCATTTGGACGGCCGGAAAAATTCTGCTCGGATATCGCGAAAACCAATTGGGAATCGGCTACGATCACAACGCTGGACGATCAGATCATCCCGTATATCACGACTATCTGCAAGCGGGATCCCCGTACGGGCAAGGTCGTAACCGGCGGAATTGTCAGCTGCAAGGATTCTAAGTGGCTTTTGAGCTGGACCATTAACCGTCAGGGACAGTTTAAGGAGCAGGATCCGGGACAGGTCTGCGTCTGGGTGTATGGATTGTTTACGGACGTCCCCGGCGATTATGTGAAAAAGCCGATGAAGGACTGCACCGGCCGGGAAATT
>DVFQ01000070.1 GCA_018713185.1 Candidatus Copromonas avistercoris (nom. illeg.)
ACTTCTGGAAATGATGTATGTAAAATAGGGGAAATAGGCAGGTCAAATATAAGAAAAAATTGAAATTGAGATGCGTTGGATTGTCCAACATGGGTGCGGCAAGGTTGACTTTTCTTGAATGAAGTGTTATATTATCCGTAAGATTCTTCAGGAATTCTTCACATAATCAGAATTATCGGAAGGAAAAAAGGCAGAAGGAAAAAGGGGAACGATGGAACACCAGTACGAGGATGAGATCGAGATCGATTTAAAGGAACTGCTGTTTGAGTTTAAGAAAAAGCTGTGGTTGATCATTTTGGCGGCGTTTGCCGGCTGCGGGCTCTTTGGGGCGTTCAGCGCTCTGGTTTTAAAGCCCCAGTACACGTCGTCGTCGATGCTTTATGTATTATCAAAGGAAACAACGCTTACGTCTCTCGCGGATTTGCAGATCGGTACCCAGTTGACCAATGACTATCAGGTGTTGGTCAGCAGCCGGCCGGTGTTGGATGTGGTGATCGAGGAGCTGGGACTGGATCTGGACTATGAAGAGATGACGAAAAAGCTGGAGATCGAGAATCCGGCAGACACCCGTATTCTGACCCTCACCATAACGGACGGAGATCCTGTGATGGCAAAGACCATTGTGGATGCCATTACGGACCGGGTATCGGAGTACATCGGGAACATCATGGAGATGGAAGCGCCGAAGGTGATCGAGTACGGGCAGGTGTCCATGGAGCCGGTAAGCCCTAATGTAGTCCGGAACGCGGCCATCGGGGGCGTGCTGGGAATCGTGCTGGTATGCGGGATCGTGACTCTTATGGTGATCACCAACGATACGGTTCGGACAGAAGACGACGTAGAGAAGTACCTGGGCCTTTCCACGCTTGCCGTCATCCCGGCAGTGGACCGGAAACATTCGGATAAGCCGGACCGGAGTGCGAGAGGACACCGGAGGAAGGATGAGGATAAAGGACATGAGAAGAAAGGGAGGCGGAGCGCATGAGCAAGGAAGTGACGCTGATCCTGCCGCCGAGCAATTATAAATTCGATGAGGCGATGAAGACGCTGCGGACCAATCTGATCTTCTGCGGAAGTAACGTGCGGACGGTGATGTTTACCAGCACGCAGCCCAATGAAGGGAAGAGCGAGGTGGCGTTCAGCCTGGCGGCGTCTATGGCGCAGATGGGGAAGAAGGTCCTGTTTGTGGATACGGATATCCGGAAATCGGTGCTGTTGAACCGGTACCATCTAAGCGTGGAGGTGCCAGGGCTGTCGGAATACTTAAGCGGCCAGATCTCAAAAGAGGATGTGGTGTGCGAGACCAACGTGGAGAACCTGCATGTGATCTTTGCGGGGACGGTGGCGCCGAATCCGGCGGAATTATTGGAAGAAGCGGCTTTTGGGCGGCTGTTAGAGGAAGCGCGGGCAGAGTATGACTATATCATTGTGGATACGCCGCCGGTGGGGACTGTGATCGACGGGGCTATCGTGGGGAAGCAGTGCGACGGAGTGGCAATCGTTGCGGAGAGCGGGGCGGTAAGCTACCGGGCGCTGCAGAAGGTAAAAGAGCAGATGGAGCGGAGCGGCTGCCGGATCTTAGGGGTGGTGCTCAACAAAGTCAACGTGAACAAGGGCAGTTACTATAATACGTACTATAACAAGTATGGTTATGGAGAGTATTATGGTGAAGCAAATAAAAACTAGCTGCGAAGCAGCGGAAAGAAACAGGAGGTAATAACAATGAAAAAGCTTGGAGGGAAAAAGATCCTTGTAGGAGCTCTTTCAGCGGCACTGGCAGCGGGAAGCGCGATGACAGCCTTCGCTGCGCCGGGCTGGAATCAGAACACGACCGGCTGGTGGTGGGAGAACGCGGACGGAAGCTACGTAGTGAACAACTGGGTACAGGACGCAGGAAAATGGTATTTCATGGACGGAAACGGTTACATGAGCTGCGGCTGGATCTGGGACAATGGAAACTGGTACTTCGCGGACGCGAGCGGAGCAATGTTAACGGGCTGGGTAAGAGTAGACGGAGCGGTTTACTATCTGAACCCGGTATCCGATGGAACCCAGGGCGCTATGGCGACGGGCGTGCGCACCATCGATGGTGTGTCATATACCTTTGACGCAAGCGGCGCATGCATGAATTCCGGAAGCTACAACCGTGCGGAGATCCCGTCCTATAACGGAAACGGAACCGTAGCGGCAGTACCGGTAGAGGCCCATGCAAGCCGTCCCAGCGGCGGTGGAAGCTCTTCTGGCGGAAGCAGCAGCGACACGACTCAGACGGTAGCCGAGAGCAAGAATGAAGTTGCTCAGGCAATGGATGAAGCAGTTAAGAGCATTGAAAGCGATGAAGTAAAAGTATCCGGCGCAGAAGGCAACTATACCCTTACCGTAGCGGCAGATTCCACTGCGAAAGTTGCAGATGAAGCAGACGCTATGATCGCAGAAGTAGAGAACATGCTGGAGGATGAGAATATCGTTGGCATTGCATACAGCAATACTGCAGGCGGCGGATTTGAGGCTCTTCGCACAGTTACGGAAGAAACCGAAGCGGGCGTGATCGCATTTGATACGGTTGCCGGACAGTTAGAAGCTTTGGTAGGCGAGAAGACCTTCAACGATCTGAAGGGAAAGAGCTACACCGTAACGGTTACATATGCGGACGATACTCAGGCTGCTTATACAGTGACTGTTAAGTAATGATGCGCAGAAAAGCATGTGCTTGGATTGCGGTGTCCGCCTTACTGGCGGTCATCAATATGGGAGAGCCGGCGTATGCCGGTTCTCTCAATGCCAATGAGCAGGAGCTAATGAGCATTATCCGGGGGACTTATACTTATAAAGGGGTAACTTACCGGGTAAAGTCCCAATATATCCAGGTGGCTCAGGATTACCTGATGCAGGATAACATCGACTGTACGGATGAACAGAAGCAAAAAGCGCTCAATACGATGTATTCCAGTATCCAGCAGGGAATCGATGAAGGATACTTGGAGCCCGCGTACCCTCAGGCCGTGTCGCCTGCGGCAGAGGGGGGCGAAGCACCGGATACGGCGGCCGAAACCGGCGGGACGGCCGGAGCGGAAAATCCGATGGAAGACGGGAACCGGTCCGGGGCAAACGGCACAGAAGGGGCCGAAACGGGGGCAGGAACCGAAACCGAAGGAAATGAATCCGAAGGAGATGAATCGAAAGGAAACGAAGAACCTTTGGAAACGGAACCGTCTCCGGAGATTCTAGCATTGGAACAGTATGCCGGGGAAGTTCTCTCGGCGGCAGGCGATGAGGGGGAGGCGCCTTCTCAAGAGACGGAAGGGGCCATGAGTCCGGGAGAGGAGACGGGAGAGCTTCCGTCAAGTTCCTCGGAGAATTTCGCATTTCCGATTCAGGCGGCATGGACAGTCTGCGGGGGGAGTGCGGCCGGAATGGCGGGATTGTTTGCAGTTTCCTATAAAGGGAAGCTTTTGGTAAGCCGCAGCCGGCATCATGACAAAAGAAAGTGGGGAAGGCCAGGATGACAGACAGAAGGAAGAAGAGACATACAGCGGGATGGATCTTGGTTTTCCTTTTGGGATGTGATCTGGCCCTCCTTTTTTTTACGCTGTTTTATCGGTTCGGACTCTATAACCCGACGGGACTGGCAGAGGCCTTTGAAGCCAGCGGGTATTATGAGGAGCGGGAGACGGCCATGGAGGTGCGGTTTCGAGACTGCCTTTTATCGGCGGGGCTTTCGGAGGATTTTTTATCCTTTGAGGATTATCGGGACGCCTTCTTACGGAGCCTTCGGGATCAGGTGTACGGGCGAGGCGGGACAGCGGCGGAGCTTTCGGGGCTTTCCATCGCGGGCGATATGGAACGGCGGTTAGAGGAGCCGGGGAATACAGCGCTGAGTCTAAAGGCCCAGGGCGGAATTTTAAGGCTTTCTGGAGAGTTGGGAGAAGCGTTTCACGAGGAAGGAACAGTACCAGGGCTAGCGGAATGGCAGGAACAGAGAGCGGAAATGGAAGCGGTATTTCCATTTCTTGCAGCATGCCTTTTTGGTTTGTCGGCGCTGGGGAGTATTTTCCTGTATTTTCTGCAGAAACGGAGAAGAAAGTTTTGGTACTGGCTGGGAGCAGCCCTGCTTTTGGGAAGTCTGCTTTATGGATTTTTGGGAGGAACGGTATATCTTTCTGCTTTCAGAGGCGGAATGCCGGTGTTAGGGGCAGAAGCGGTCATGGAGCTGTACAGAAAGAGTGTGGCTGCGGCAGGGCTTGCCATCGGGGGAGTGGGACTTCTCGGAGCGGCGCTTTCGGCTGCGGCAGGAATGGCTTTAAAAAGCAAGGGCTGAAGCAGGAAACCGCAGTTTTCGGAGGAACAGCCTGAGGACGGACCGGAGGGATGAGTATGTATAAGAAGGCATCGAATGGATGGCAGAAGCACCTGGACTTCTGGATCCTGGATCTGGTGTGCCTGGAGGCGGCTCTGTACCTGGCGTTTGTGATGCGGATGGGGACGGCGGCCTTTGCGGAGGGCAGCTTATATTGGGGAATGATTCTTGTAACGGCGCTCATTGAGATCGCCGCGGCGGGATTAACGGAATCTTTTAAAAACGTATTAAAGAGGGGATATCACCAGGAGTTAAAGAAAACGGTAGAGCTGGTGATCCTGGTGGAAATCCTTTCGGTTTTCTACCTGTATATGATCCATGTGAGCGGAGGCTATTCCAGAAACGTCATGGTCATGACAGGCGTATGGTACGCGGTCTTTGCCTATGGTACCAGGATGATTTTAAAGAAGGCGTATCACAGAAGAGGGCAGGTGCGCGGGGGAAGTACGCTATTGATTATTGCTCCTGAGAGAAAAATGGCAGAGACGGCGGAGGCGATCCGCGAAAACAGCACTGAGCCATATCGCCTGATCGGTGTGCTAACAGATCGGGATGCGTCTGGGGAGACTATAGGGGGCGTACCCATTGTGACGGGACTTTCCAGTCTATGTGAATATGTATGCCGCGGCTGGGTGGATGAGGCGTTATTTGATCTTTCGGAACAGACAGAAGAAGGGGCAGCACTTGCAGCAAAGCTGGAGGAGATGGGGGTCGTGACCCATCGGGTGCTGACGGGAAACATTCTTCCATCGGGGAATAAGCGGATTGTGGAGCGGCTGGGGGGCTATACGGTACTGACCTCCACGCTTAACTATGTAACGCCGGCCCAGGCGGTTTTAAAGAGAGGGATGGATATCGCAGGAGGAATTGTAGGGTGCCTGATCACGGGAATATTGTTTGTGATTTTGGCGCCGATGATCTATATCAGCTCGCCGGGGCCGATCTTCTTTTCCCAGGTGCGTGTGGGGAAAAACGGGAAGCGGTTTCGGATCTATAAGTTCCGGAGTATGTACATGGACGCGGAGGAGCGGAAGAAGGAGCTTCTAAAGGAGAACCGGGTAAAGGACGGGAGGATGTTCAAGCTGGAGTGGGACCCGAGGATCATTGGGAGCCGGAGGCTGAAAGATGGGACGATTAAAAAGGGGATCGGAAACTATATCCGGGACTGGAGTTTGGATGAATTCCCGCAGTTTTTCAATGTCTTAAAGGGAGATATGAGCCTGGTGGGGACGCGGCCGCCGACGGAGGACGAATGGGAGAAGTATGAGCTGCATCACCGCGCAAGGCTGGCGATTAAGCCTGGGGTAACGGGGATGTGGCAGGTAAGCGGAAGAAGCAATATCACGGACTTTGAGGAAGTGGTGAAGCTGGATCTGACCTACATCCGGGAGTGGAGTATGAAGCTGGATTTAAAGATTCTGCTTAAGACCGTGCAGGTAGTGCTGGCACAGGAAGGGTCGATGTAGGGAAGAGGGAGGAGAAGAGGAGGGGAAAGAAATAAAGAGGAAGGGGACAAGGGAAGCTGTGTGTACTGCGGTTATACGGCTGGAGGATAGGATGGACCAGGGGGAAGATATTTGATCATTGCGGAAGATTGATTCTTTATCTTGGCTTTTTTATAGAGGGAAGCAGGAGGATCGGGAAGGGACAGCAGATGGGAAATAGAGAAAAGGGAATCTTTTTGACGTGAAATATTTTTGAGCGCTGAAAGTATTGTATGGCAATGGCTGGGCTAAATACCAAAACGCCATATAAAGGCATATTTGTACATACTAAACACCTGTTTTATGAACTTTTAGGAGGTTCTGGATAGT
>DVFQ01000071.1 GCA_018713185.1 Candidatus Copromonas avistercoris (nom. illeg.)
TGGGACAAGATATTGTTTTGTTATGTAAATTAGTGGAAAATAATAGAAAAGTGGGGAAAAACCGTTTGATTTTTGCATAAAAAGGGGATATAATGTAGGAACACTGGCCTTTTAAAGGCCAAATGGGGGAAATAGGGGCGGAAGGATGAAAGAGGATATTCAAAACTTTTTTAACTATCTGGAACAGGAGCGGCACGCGTCAAAGAATACCCGGCTGGCTTATCAGAGGGATCTTCAGCAGATGATTGCTTATCTGGAGGAGCAGGGGATTACGGAAAGCGGGAAGGTTACGAAGACGGTTTTGAACTCCTTTCTGATAAATATGGAAAAAAGCGGGAAAGCGCCGTCTACAATATCCCGGATGCTGGCTTCTATTAAGGCGTTTTTTCATTATGAGTTTAAGCTGGGAAATATCCGCAGGGATCCGTCCGAGTCGATCCATGCCCCCAAGATCGAAAAAAAAGAACCGGCGATTTTAACGCCGGATGAAGTGGAACGGCTTTTGGCTCAGCCGTCGGGAACTGCGGCGAAAGAGCTGCGGGACAAAGCGATGCTGGAACTGATGTATGCGACGGGGCTTCGTGTTTCAGAGTTGATCCATCTGAAGGCGGAGGATGTGAATCTTTCCGTCGGCTTTCTTACCTGCCGGGATGAACACCGGGAAAGAACGATCCCCTTTGGAAAAGAGGTGCGGGCCGCGCTTTCCCGGTATATGGAATCCGCCAGGGAGCAGCTTTTAAAGGGCCGGGAATCCCAGTGGCTTTTTGTTAATTGCAGCGGCGGTGTTATGAGCCGCCAGGGGTTCTGGAAAATTATTAAATTTTACGGACAGCAGGCCGGCATCGAGGCGGATATTACGCCGCACACGCTGCGCCACTCCTTCGCCGCGCATCTTTTGGGGAACGGGGCGGACATGAAGGCGGTTCAGACGATCATGGGCCACTCGGACTTGGCGACAACGCAGATGTACGCGGCGTATTTTGGGCAGCAGGCCGGCGAGGAAAGACGAAGGGAGTCTATTAAATAGATGACTGCGGATGGACGTAGGAGTCTTTGCGAATATCGCTGACCTGTTGAGTTATTGCGTTCCCGCCGAAGTAATGATATGATAAATGCATTCATGAAGAAAGACATCCTTGTAAAAATTTCAAGGAGAAGCAAAGGAGAGGCCAATGGCGGGAAATGTTGCGGTTCCTCTGTATCAGCAGGTAAAAGAGGATATTAAGGCGGCGATCGAACAGGGAAAATATAAGCCGAAGGAGAAGATCCCCACAGAGCCGGAGCTGAGCGCCGAATATTCGGTGAGCCGGATCACGGTGCGCCGGGCGGTGGAAGAGCTGTGCAGCGAAGGCTATCTTGTGAAAATGCAGGGACGGGGGACCTTTGTCAGCTCCCCAAGAGTTCACCGGAAGGTTCGGGAGGGAAAGCAGATCCAGGGGTTTACCCAGTGCTGCGAGGAGCAGGGGATGAAAGCGGGCGCGAAGCTCCTTAACCGGATGATCGTTCCAGCCCGGGCGGACGAACAGGCTTTTTTCGGAGTTGGACAGGACGGGCTGCTTCTTTATATCCAGCGTCTGCGTACGGCGGACGGACTGCCGGTGCTGCTGGAAAATATTTTCCTTCCTTATATGGAATACAGGGAACTGATGGAGGCAGAGTTAACGGACTGCTCTATTTTTGGCGCCATTGAGCGGATCGGCGGACGAAAGGTAGAGGCGCTCGCCAGGAGGACCCTGGAAATTACGCGGGCGTCGGCGGAGGAAGCTAGACTTCTTGCGGTTCCGGCGGGGGAGCCTTTGTTTTATCTCAACGCATATTTTACGGACCGGGAGCAGAGGCCGGTTTGTATTGGCCGGCAGTATTATGTGGGGAGCCGGTACCTATTCGAGATATAATACAAAATGATCATAAAAATAGAGTCAAGAAGGACGGTGTGGAATACCGGGGCGGACGCGATGCCGAAAGGACGCAGCCGCTCCGGTATTTTTGCAGCCGCACGGTTTGGGATGAAGGTCGGAAGATTTGCGGCGCCTTCCAATTTATTATTTTGGGGATTGACAAATTCATAGCAGCGGATTATTATATGGATATAATCATTATAATGATATAATGATTAGAAACACAAAACATTCTTAAATGCAAGGGAAAGCGAATGCCCGAATCAGACGGAGGCGTATGAAATCCTCTGGATATGACGGGCAGGCTGAGAGGAGAAGAAGAATGAGCATTGAAATGAACAGACCGAAGGAAATCGTGGCAGATATCCTGGCCAAGGGCGTAAAGATTGAGAATATTGTTTTTGTCGGCTGCGGAGCGTCCATGGCGGAGTCTTATCCGGGCCGGTATTTTTTGGAATCCTGCGCGAAAAAGCTGCGGATCTTCCACTATACCGCCAGCGAATTTAACTGGAATACGCCGGCATGGCTGGGTGATACCTCGGTGGTGATCAGCGTATCGATGGGAGGAAATACGCCGGAGACGGTGCAGGCAAATTCCGTTGCAAAAGCGGCCGGGGCGACGGTGATTTCTGTGACGCATGTGGCTGGATCTCCGCTTACGAAGGAAGCGGATTACTGCGTGATCCATGATTTTGAGACAAACTATGCCGCCAAATTGGAGCGGATGGGATATACCATGGCGCTGGCTTTAGAGCTTCTCCAGCAGACAGAGGGGTACGAGCATTATGATAAAATGCTGGACGGATTCGCCAAGATCTTTGACCTGGCGGAGTCTTCTGCCCAGGCGTCCCGCCGGGTGGCAAGGGAGTTTGCCAAGGAGTACCAGAATGCCCCGGTGATCTATGTGATGTCCAGCGGCGCTTCGACGGAAGTGGCCTATTCCACGTCGGTCTGCATGCTGATGGAGATGCAGTGGATCCATTCGGGCAACTGCCATTCCGGAGAGTTCTTCCACGGCCCCTTTGAAATCGTGGAGAAGGATGTGCCGTTTTTGCTGCTGATGAATGACGGACGGACCCGGGCGGTGGATTCCAGAGCGCTGACCTTCCTTCACAGATTCCAGGCGAAGACCACGGTGATCGACGCGAAGGATTACGGTCTGTCCTCGGTGATCGACGGCTCGGTGGCGACATTCTTTAATCCGCTGCTTCATACGGCCGTGTACCGCGTCTTTGAGGAGGAGCTGGCCAATGTCCGGGAGCATCCTTTAACGAAGCGCCGCTATATGTGGAAGCTGGAATATTAATCTGCTGGAATATTCCTTTGCTGAGATAGGAAAGCAGAAAATCTGCTCAGAGGTACGGTCGGCAAGGAAGAAGGAGCCTGTGGAAATACCAAACCGCGTTTTCGCAGGCTCTTTTTATTTCTCGAATTATTTTCTGAATTTTCCCTCAATTTTGAAACTGACTGATCTATAATCATATAGTGATAAGATTATATAAATAATTACAGATAAAACTTGATTCAAGACGTGGGAGCATGGTAGAATGAATTCATAGCGCGGGAAATGCGTCCGGCTAGGCCAAAGAAGGAGGAAGCCCGGCGTATTTTGCTTGAGAAAGTTCAGGGAAAAGGAGATGGGAGCTTATGAGCAGACTGGAGATCATTTCTCCAAACAGGGCGAAGATCGTGATGGAGGGGCTTTATAAGGATCTGGAACGCCGGATCGAATCCAGCCCGCCGGGACTCTGTCCTGTGGATATGGCGCGGGCGTTTTTGGAGCTGTGCCATGCGCAGACATGCGGAAAATGCGTGCCGTGCCGGATTGGCCTCGGACAGCTGAACCAGCTGATCCGGGATGTGCTGGATGGAAAAGCGACGATGGAAACGCTGGATCTGATGGAAAAGACGGCGCTTTCGATCCGGGAAACGGCGGACTGCGCCATTGGCTATGAGGCCGCCAACATGGTCTACAAGGGCCTGATCGGCTATCGGGACGACTATATCGGACATATTAAAAATGGAAGATGTACCTGTACCTATAATCAGCCGGTGCCCTGCGTAACGCTCTGTCCGGCTCATGTGGATATTCCGGGTTATGTGGCTTTAGTCGGCGCGGGACGGTACCAGGACGCGATCCGTCTGATCCGCAAGGACAATCCGTTCCCGACCACCTGCGGCTTTATCTGCGAGCATCCCTGCGAGGCCCGCTGCCGGAGGAACATGGTGGACGCGCCCATCAATATCCGGGGGCTGAAGCGGTTCGCTGCGGATTACGCGGGCGAGGTGGATCCGCCGGCCTGCGCTCCGTCAACAGGAAAGCGGGTGGCGATTGTCGGCGGCGGTCCCGGAGGCTTAAGCGCGGCGTACTATCTGCAGCTAATGGGGCATCAAACGACGGTGTATGAGATGCTTCCCAAACTGGGCGGAATGCTGCGGTATGGTATCCCCAACTACCGGCTTCCCAAGGCGCGGCTGGAGGATGATATTAACACGATCTTAAAGACGGGCGTCCAGGTGAAATATGGGGTTAAGATCGGTCAGGACATTACGATCCAGCAGCTGCGGAACAATTATGACGCGGTATTGATCACCATCGGAGCCAGCGCCGATAAAAAGCTGGGCTTAGAGGGCGAGAACGCGGAAGGCGTTCTTTCCGCCGTGGAATTCCTGCGGGAGGTAGGACTGGAATCGCTGCCGGATATGACGGGAAAGAACGTAGTAGTGATCGGCGGCGGCAACGTATCTATGGACGTTGTTCGTACGGCGAAGCGGCTGGGAGCGAAGAAGGTCAGCATCCTCTACCGGCGGCGCCGCCATGATATGACGGCTTTGCAGGCAGAAATCGAGGGAGCTGTGGCGGAGGGCGTTGAGCTTCTGACTTTAATGGCTCCGGCGGCCTTGGATGTGGATGAAAACAACCGGATCCGCGGCGTTTGGGCGGCCCGCCAGATGATCGGAGCGATCAAGGACGGCCGGGCCAGCGTGCGTTCCGCAGGCGAGCCCAATGTTTATGTTCCTTGTGATTTCCTGATCCGCGCCATCGGCCAGGCGATTGAGTACACCCATTTCGAGGAGGCCGGCGTGCCTGTCTCCAGAGGAAAGATTATTACCAAGAGCACCGGAGACTTTGAGAATATGCCGGGCGTGTTTGCCGGCGGCGACTGCGCCAGCGGACCGGCGTCGGTGATCCAGGCCATCGCGGCGGCGAAAGTGGTCGCGGCCAACATTGACGAGTATCTGGGATACCGGCATGAGATTACCTGCGACGTAGAGATCCCGGATCCCAATATGGAAGACCGGCTGCCCTGCGGACGGGTCAGCATGACCGAGCGGGAGGCCGGAGAGCGGGTCTGCGATTTTGAGGCAGTGGAGAACTGCATGACCGAGAAGGAAGCGCACCAGGAGGCGGGAAGATGCCTGCGCTGCGATCATTTTGGATATGGAATCTTTAAGGGAGGCAGGGAGAAGTTATGGTAAACATTACGATAGACGGAAACCGGTTATCGGTAAAAGAGAACACAACGATCATGGAAGCTGCCGCCCAGTGCGGGATTCCGATCCCCAAGCTATGCTATTTAAAGGATATCAACGAGATCGCGGCCTGCCGGGTCTGCGTTGTGGAAGTGGAAGGGAAAAACCGGCTGGTGACTTCCTGCAACAACCTGGCGGAGGAGGGTATGGTGATCCATACCAACAGCCCCAAGGTCCGCAATCACCGCCGCAATACGGTTCAGCTGATCTTGTCCCAGCATGACGTGGACTGCGTGGTCTGTCCCAGAAGCGGCAACTGCAGCCTCCAGGACATTGCCAGAGACTTGAATATTTTGGAGATCCCCTTTAAGAAAGAGCCGGAGTACCGGGAATGGAACAAGGAGTTTCCGCTGATCCGGAAATCGGAGAAATGTATTAAATGCATGCGCTGCGTACAGGTCTGCGATAAAGTCCAGGGCCTGGGGATCTGGGACGTGGAGGGAACCGGTTCCCGTACCACGATCAATGTTTCCGGCCTTAAGACCATCGAGCAGGCGGACTGCTCCCTCTGCGGCCAGTGTATTACCCACTGTCCCGTGGGCGCTCTGACGGAGCGGGACGATACAGAGAAGGTATGGGCGGCCATCGAGGATCCGGAAAAGATCGTCGTAGCCCAGGTGGCGCCGGCGGTCCGGGCAGCCTGGGGCGAGGAACTGGGACTTGCGCCGAAGGACGCTTCGATCGGAAAGATTTTTGACGCGCTGAAACGGATGGGCGTGGATTATGTATTTGATACGGTATTTTCGGCGGATCTGACGATCATGGAGGAGGGGACGGAATTTGTAAAGCGGTTCACCTCCGGAGAGCTGAAGGACCGCCCCATGTTCACCTCCTGTTGTCCCGGATGGGTACGGTTTGCTAAGAGCCAGTTCCCCCAGCTGGTCAAATATCTGTCCACGGCAAAATCGCCGCAGCAGATGTTCGGCGCTGTCATGAAGACTTATTTTGCGGAAAAGATCGGCGTAGATCCGGAAAAGATCTATACGCTCTCGATCATGCCCTGCGTTGCTAAAAAGGGCGAGCGGGAGATGGAGCTTTATTACGGCGAATATGCGGGTCATGATATTGACGCGGTTCTTACGACGAGAGAGCTGGTAAAAATGATCCGCGCCGCCCATATCAGTCCTAAAACATTAAAGGAGATCGAAAGCGACAGCCCGATGCACGACGGTACCGGCGCAGGCGTGATTTTTGGCGCTACCGGCGGCGTTATGGAGGCGGCACTCCGTTCCGCCTATTACCTGATCCGGAAGGAAAATCCGCCGGCCGACGCGTTTAAAGCGGTTCGGAGCCGCGGATTCAACGCCAACGAGGGCGTCCAGGAGGCGGAGTTTGCCATCGGAGACATTACGGTGCGGACGGCCGTTGTCAGCGGGTTAGGCAATACCAGGCGGCTTTTGGAGCAGATCGAGCGCGGCGAGGTCCACTATGACTTTGTAGAGGTCATGGCCTGTCCCGGCGGCTGCGTCGGCGGCGGCGGCCAGCCGATCCACGATGGAGAGGAGCGGGCCTTTGAACGCGGGAAACGGCTGTATTTCCTGGATGAGCATGCCGAAATCCGTTATTCCCATGAAAATCCGGATATCCAGAAGCTTTACAGCGAATATTTCGGATCGCCGTTGTCCTACCGGTCCCATATGCTTTTGCATACGGAGCATGAGAAATCGGAGCATGACGTTCCTCAGTAATGCGCGGAAATGATAAAAACTTGCCGGGGAGGCGGGTCGGGAAACTGACTTTAGCCTCCCCGGCTTTTGAAACTTTGGCCTCCCCGGCATTTTAAAAGGTCTTGTGCGGCGGGGAAAAACCTGCTAGAATGATAAGTCCAGGGGCGCTGCAAAGGGCCCTTAATGGCATAAAGGAGAACGATTCGACTATGATATTAATAGCAGGTCTCGGGAATCCGGGAAAGGAATATGAAAACACAAGACATAACGCCGGATTCCTGGTTTTGGATACGTTAGCCCAAAAGCTGGGGGCCGATCTTTCTGAGCGGAAGCACCGGGCGCTCTGCGGAAAGGCGGTGATCGGCGGGCAGAAGGTGATCCTGTTAAAGCCGCAGACTTATATGAATTCCAGCGGGGAGAGCATCCGGGCGGCGGCGGACTATTATAAAGTGCCGCCGGAGGATATTTTGGTGGTCTATGACGATATCAGCCTGGCGCCGGGGCAGCTGCGGATCCGCGCCAAGGGAAGCGCCGGCGGCCATAATGGAATTAAGAGCATCATCGCCCATCTTGGGACCCAGGAATTCCCCCGGGTAAAAGTGGGAATCGGAGAAAAGCCGCCGAGGATGGATCTGGCGGACTACGTTCTGGGACATTTTTCCTCGGGAGAAAAAAAGATCATGGAGGAGGCCGCGAAAGAGGCGGCGGACGCCATCTGCGAGATCGTAAACGTGGGGATTGAGCAGGCGATGAACGATCACAACCGCAGGAAAGAGGAGCAGAAGTAGAAAAAGCAGAAGCGAAGGAAAGCAGACGCAGAGCAAAGAAGAGATAGAAAAAAGCAGGAGCAAGAAGGAGCAGGGCTGGGAATGGGAGAGGTTTTTGCGAATCCATTGACGGAGCTGGCGGAATATATAGACATGAAGCAGGCCCTGGATAAAGGGAAGGGGCCGATCCAGGCAAGCGGAGTGACGGATTCCCAGAAGGTTCATGTGATGCATGAGCTTTCGTCGGGGCGGGCATGGAAGTTAGTTATAACTTACGACGATACCCGGGCGCGGGAACTTTATGAGGATTTTACGTATTTCGAGAAGAATTCCTGGCTGTACCCGGCCCGGGACCTTTTGTTTTACAGTTCGGATATCCATGGAAATCTTCTGACCAGGGAGCGGCTCCAGGTATTCCGCCATCTTTTGGAGGACGAGGGCGGCGTGGTGGTGACCACCGTCGATGGGCTGATGGATCATCTGCTCCCTCTTTCGATGCTTCATGAGGCGTGTCTGTCCATAGAGGCGGGAATGCCGCTAGATATTGAAGAGATCAAAATCCGGCTGGCCGCCATGGGCTATGAGCGGATGGGACAGGTGGACGGTATGGGCCAGTTTTCCGTCCGCGGAGGTATCATCGATATTTTCCCGCTGACGGAGGAGCTGCCGGTGCGGATCGAGCTTTGGGGAGACGAGGTGGATTCGATCCGCTCGTTTGACGCGGAAAGCCAGCGGTCGATCCAGCAGATGGAATCGGTGACCATCTACCCGGCGGCGGAGGTGACGCTGACAAAGGAGCGGCTGGAGGCGGGAATTTCCGGGATCGAGGCCGATGGGAAGCGGCAGGAAAAGGCGTTTCGGGACGCTGGGAAGCATGAGGAAGCCCACCGGATCCGCACGGCGGTGAACGAGCTGTGCGAGGCGCTGCGGGAGGGCTTTGACGTTCAGCGGCTGGACGGATATATCCGGTATTTCTGCGGAGAGACGGTTTCCTTCCTGGATTACATGAAGGCGGCGGGAAGCGCCGGCGGTCTGGCGGTTTTTCTGGACGAACCCCAGCGGATGCGGGAAAAAGCGGAGACGGTGGAACTGGAATTTCGGGAGAGCATGACCCAGCGGCTGGAAAAGGGCTATCTGCTTCCGGGACAGGCGGATCTTTTGTTTTCCGCGAAGCAGGTGCTGGCGGCGCTGGAGCTTCCGCAGACGGTTTTTATGACCGGTCTGGATCAGCGGCTTCCCGGCATGACGGTGAAAGAAAAATTCAGCTTGACGGGAAAAAACGTCAATTCCTATCAGAATGGCTTTGAGCTTTTGATCAAGGATTTAAAACGCTGGAAAAAGGAAGGCTGGAGAGTGGTGCTTTTATCCGCTTCCCGCACCAGGGCCAGCCGCTTGGCCGGGGATTTAAGGGAATATGATCTTTTCGCTTACTGTCCGGAGGATCCGTCCCGCCCGGTGAAGCCGGGAGAGATCCTGGTGACCTACGGAAAGCTCCATAAAGGCTTCGAGTATCCGATGATCAAATTCGTTGTGATCACCGAAGGCGACATGTTCGGAACGGAAAAGCAGAAGAAAAAGCGGAAGCGGTACCATTACGAGGGGAAAAAGATCAGCAGCTTTTCCGAGCTTTCCGTCGGGGATTTTGTGGTTCATGAAAGCCATGGCCTGGGAATTTACCGGGGAATCGAAAAAATCGAGCAGGACCATGTCATCAAGGACTATATCAAAGTAGAATATGCCGACGGCGGGAACCTTTATCTTCCGGCGACCCGCCTGGACGGGATCCAGAAATACGCCGGTTCGGACGCGAAGGCGCCGAAGCTCAACAAGCTGGGCGGAGCGGAATGGAACCGGACCAAGACAAAGGTGCGGACGGCGGTACGGGAGATCGCCAAGGAACTGGTGGAGCTTTACGCGGCCAGACAGGACGCGGAAGGCTTTCAGTACGGCCCCGATACGGTCTGGCAGAAGGAATTTGAGGAGATGTTTCCCTATGAGGAAACGGAGGACCAGCTGACGGCCATCGAGGATACGAAAAAGGATATGGAGAGCCGGAAGATCATGGACCGGCTGATCTGCGGAGACGTGGGCTACGGAAAGACGGAGATTGCCCTGAGGGCGGCCTTTAAGGCGGTGCAGGAAGGAAAACAGGTGGTCTATCTGGTGCCGACGACGATCCTGGCGCAGCAGCATTACAACACCTTTGTCCAGAGAATGAAGGATTTTCCGGTGCGGGTGGATCTTTTATCCCGTTTCCGGACTCCGGCGGAAATGAAAAAGACGCTGGAGGGATTGAAAAAGGGGTATGTGGACATTGTGATCGGAACCCACCGGGTTTTATCAAAGGATGTGGAATTTAAGAGCCTGGGACTCCTGATCATCGACGAGGAGCAGCGGTTCGGCGTGGCCCATAAGGAAAAGATCAAGCAGATGAAGCAGAACGTGGACGTCCTGACGCTGACGGCGACGCCGATTCCCAGAACCCTCCATATGAGCCTGATAGGAATCCGGGATATGAGCGTTTTGGAGGAGCCGCCGGTGGACCGGGTGCCGATCCAGACCTATGTAATGGAATATAATGACGAGATGGTGCGGGAGGCGATCCACCGGGAGCTGGCCCGGGGCGGACAGGTGTACTATGTGTATAACCGGGTCAAGGGAATCGATGAGATCACGAACCATATCGCGGCCTTGGTACCGGAGGCGTCGGTGGCCTTTGCCCACGGACAGATGCATGAGCGGGAGCTGGAACGGATCATGCTGGATTTCGTCAACGGCGACATCGACGTTTTGGTTTCTACAACGATCATCGAGACGGGGCTGGATATCCCCAACGCCAATACCATGATCATTCACGACGCGGACCGGCTGGGCCTGTCTCAGCTGTATCAGATCCGGGGGCGGATCGGCCGTTCCAACCGGACCTCCTACGCGTTTTTGATGTACAAGCGGGATAAGCTTTTAAGGGAAGAGGCGGAAAAGCGGCTCCAAGCGATCCGGGAGTTTACGGAGCTGGGTTCCGGAATTAAGATCGCCATGCGGGATCTGGAGATCCGCGGAGCGGGAAACATTCTGGGGGCGGAGCAGCATGGCCATATGGAAGCCGTAGGCTATGATCTGTACTGCAAGATGTTAAACGAGGCAGTGCTGGCTTTAAAGGGCGAGCGGCCTGAGGAAGAGAACTTTGAAACGGCGGTGGACTGCGATATCGACGCCTTTATTCCGGACGGCTATATTAAGAATGAATATCTGAAGCTGGATGTATATAAACGGATTTCCGCCATCGAAACGGACGAGGAATACATGGATATGCAGGATGAATTGATCGACCGCTTCGGGGACATCCCGCAGCCGGTGGAGAATCTTCTCCAGGTGGCGGAGCTGAAAGCGATGGCGCATCGGGCCTACGTGACGGAGGTGGATATTAACCGCCAGGAAATCCGGCTGGAGCTGTTTTCCAAAGCCCGGCTGGACGTGTCGGGGATCCCGGCGCTGGCGGCGGAGTATAAAAACGAAATGCGCCTGATCCCGGGAGAAAATCCGGTGATCCTTTATCAGGATAAGAAGCGGAAAAATAAGGACTGCGGGCCGATGATGGAGCGGGCGAAGGAACTGATCGGAAAGCTAGAGAAGCTGACGCCGCCGCGCGGATCAGAGCGGTCTTGACGGGCGGAACGGAAACCTGTAGACTGGAAGAAAGAGGCTCCGGCGCTAACGCCGGGGCCTCTGCTTCGTATAGAAAAGCTCCGCCAGTTTTCCCGAGGTCATCGCTTTGCGCTCCTCTCCTTTAAGATCCAGGACGATACGGCCGGAGTCCAGCATGATGGTGCGGTCCCCGACGGAGAGGGCATAGTCCATATCGTGGGTGATCATTAAGGTCGTGATCCGGTCCCGGGCCACGATTTTTTCTGTTACAGCCATTACCTTTTCCGCGGCGCCCGGATCCAGGGCGGCGGTATGCTCATCCAAAAGGAGGAGCTTCGGTTGGGCAATGGTGGACATTAAAAGGGAGGCTGCCTGCCGCTGTCCGCCGGAGAGAAGTCCCATCTTTGTTTTCATGCGGTTTTCCAAACCCATGTCCAGCTCGGAAAGAAGCTCGCGGAAATATTCATGGTCCTTCCGGTTGACGGCAAAGAAGGAACGGGAGGCCTTCCGGGTATAAGCCAGAGCCAGATTTTCTTCAATGGTCATATTGGGAGCCGTGCCCCGCAGGGGGTTCTGATAAAGGCAGCCGATGTTGAAGGCACGTTTGTAGTCCTTCTGCCTTGTAATATCCTCGTCTCCAAGAAAAATCTGGCCGCTGTCCGGAAACAGGCGTCCCAGAATGGTATTAAAAAGCGTTGTTTTTCCGGAACCGTTGGAGCCTAAAACGGTAATAAACTGTCCGGCCGGAACCTCCAGATCCAGATGATCCAGGGCCAGCTTTTCATTGACGGTTCCCGGTTCAAAAACCTTCGTCAGCTTTCGGATCGAGAGCGGGCTGCTGCTCATAGGGAATCGCCTCCTTTCTTATTGCCTGACAGCTTCTTTTTCAGCAGAGGAAGCGCCAAAGCGGCCACAACGATCAGCGTGGATAAAAGCTTGACCGCGTAGCTGGGCATATCGATCATGTAAGCCGCCTGGATCATGATCCGGTATAACAGGGAACCGGCCGCGGCGGAAATCAGTCCGCCGACGATCCCTCTGTCACCGAAGATGACCTGGCCGATGATCACGGAGGCCAGCCCCATGACCAGCATACTGCTGCCGCAGTTCAAATCCGCGTACCGCTGCTGCTCGCAGAGAAGAGCGCCGGATAGGGCTACTAAAGCATTGGCCAACATGACGCCGGCAGTTCGGGTCAGATCCGCGTTGATGGAGGAGGAACGGACCATTTCCTCGTTGTCACCGGTGGCGCGCACCGCCATGCCCGGCCGGGTGAAGAAGAAAACGCTTAAGGCCGCCACCAGGATCACAACGATCACGCCGGTCAACAGGAAAACCTGCGCGTTGGAGTCCAAGTACGGGGATTGAATCCCGCTTAAAAGAGCGGAAAAATTCTTGTAGATCGTCGGACTGGCTTCGTTGACCTGCGCTCCCACGGAATTGGTCGTGGTATATTGCAGATACAGGTTGGACTGGCCGCCCAGGACGGCGTAGTTGACGGTATAAAGTCCGGCCGCCACCAGGATCCCGGACAGGATGGCCTCAATTTTCAGCTTCGTCTGCAGGAAGGCCGTAAAGAAGCCCGCCAGAGCGCCGGCGGCGGCTCCGGCGAAAAGGCCGAGGACCGGATGGCCGGCGATGGTAACGGCCGCGCAGACCGTCATGCCGAAAACAAAGCTTCCGTCTACGGTCAGATCCGGCGTTTTCAAGATCCGGAAGGTTACGAACACGCCGAGAGCCATGGGAGCGTAAAGCATCCCCTGGCTCAAAGCGGAAATCAGCATACTGTAAAAAACCATATCTGTTCTGCTCCCTTATTGATTGAAATGGCTGGTGCCGTCGGCTTCCACCAGAACCTCGTAGCCCTCATAGGCGGATTCCGGGAAATCGGCGCCGAACCGGCCGGCAGCCTGGAGATTCACATACTGGGCGTAATTACTCAGAGTTTCGTAGGGAAGCTCGGAGGGCGCCGCGCCGTCCATGATCTTAAGCGCTATGTCGGCTACCTGCTCTCCCAGCTGGACATAATTGACTCCGACGGTGGCAAAGCCTCCATCCGCGACCATGGAATCCGCGCCGCAGTAGATGGGGATTCCGGCCGCGTAGGCGGTATCCGTGTAGGTGGCCATAGCAGATGCGATGGCATTGTCATTTCCGGTATAGAGGGCGTCCACTCCATCGGCGATCAGGGATTCCGCCGCGGTCTGCAGCTCGGAAAGATTGGCGATGGCAGCTTCCTCATAGGCGATTCCCGCTTCATCACAATAAGCCTTGGCGGCATTGATGGTGGATACGGAATTGGTCTCGCTGGAGGTATAGAGGAAACCGATGGTTTCACAATCCGGCTGGAAATTGAAGATCAGCTTTACAATTTCAGCGGCGGGGATGTTGTTGGAAACACCGGTGATATTCTGGCAGTCGTCTCCGGTGAGGCCGGCCGCTGCCGGATCGGAAACCGCGGCGAACACGATCGGGGTGGAGTCGCCGTCAAACACCGTTTTGGCCGACTGGGCGGTGGAGGTGGCGATGGGGATCACCAGATCCGTCCCTTGGGAACGGACGTTGTTAAGGATCGTCGCCAGAGCGGACGTATCGTTGTTGGCGTTTTCTGTCGTGATTTCAATGTTTTTTCCGGAAGCCTCCAGGCCGGCGATGATCGTATCCCGGATCTGATCCAGAGAAGTATGGCTCATGGGCTGTACGATGGAAACGCGGTACGGCTCTCCTGTCTGGGCGGAGCCAGAAGCTGCGGCAGAGGTCTCAGAGCTGCCCGCTGTGTTTTCTTCGTTTTCCACAGCCGTGCTGCTTTCCGCGGCCGCGCCGGGCGCCTCTGCCCCGGAAGCCGATGTCTCGGAAGCGGACGTCTGGCTGCAGGCGGAAAGAGAAGCGGCAAGGAATACGGTTGTTAATAAAATAGAAATATTTTTTTTCATGATCGGATCCTCCTGGTTTTAATTTTGTGAGATGTTATTGCGGGCAGTGATCGCTTTCGTTGATGGAAGCGGCCATTTCAATATGCCGGCGGATTACTTCGCAGGATGCGTTGAACTGTTCTTTTTCATCGGGAGACAACTCCAGCTCGATCACGGCTTCCACGCCGTTTCTTCCGATCCGGCAGGGAACGCCGCAGTGGATCCCGGTCTGACCGTATTCGCCCTGCAGCAGGACGGAGGCTGGAAGGATCCGCTTCTCATCCCGCAGGATGCAGGCGGCCATTTCCGTCAGCGCGCGCCCGATGCCGAATTCGGTGGAACCTTTTCCTTCAATGATGTCCATACCGGCCTGGCGGGTCTTTGTCAGGATTTCTTCTTTATTCAGATTCAGCTTTGCAAAGGGAACGCCGCCAATGGTGACGGAGGAGAAGGGGATCATGGACGAATCCCCGTGTTCTCCCATGGAGAACGCTTGAATGCTTCTGCGGTCCGCGCCGGAAGCCTGGCTTAAGCAGCGGATCAGGCGGGCCGTATCCAAAAGAGTGCCGGTACCGAAGCACTGGCGCCGGTCCATGCCCAGCTTTTTCCTTAAAAAATCAGCGGCGATATCCGCCGGGTTGGTGATGGTCACCACCGGACAGGTTAAGGAAAGCGGTTTCAGCTCATTTGCCAGAACGCTTAACAGTTCCACGGAGCGGCCCAGGAGATCCAGCCGGGTCTGGCCCGGAAGCCTCGGTTCGCCGATGGCGACGACGGTCAGCGCCGCGTCCCGGCATTCAGAGCAAGAGCCCGCCCGCACGGAAACGGCATGGTCCATAAAGCTGACGCTGTCGGCCACATCCAAAGCCTGCGCTTCGGCTTTTTCCTTTATGAGGTCCACAAGGACGATCTCCTCACAGATTCCGGATGCCGCAAGGGCATAGGCGCAATGGCTGCCCACATGTCCGGCTCCGATGATAACGATTTTTCGGTTTTCCATTCTACATTCCTCCTTGATCAAGTGATGGATCAACTGCGCTGGAAGTGGGCAAAGCCGTTCGTGAAATAAAAAAAGCCCCTGACCCGAATATATACGGGTCAAGGGCGAAATATACAAATTCCGCGGTGCCACCTTGATTCAGTCCTCTTCTAAAAAAGAAAGAAGGACCCTCCAGCGGGATACCAGCATATCCCCGACGGGTAACGTCCGTCCCAACGTCGGCCCATTTCGGACCGCCCTCCGCAGACCATATTACTCAGATTCCCATGGGAAGCTTCCACCGTCCTTCCCTCTCTGCAATGAGAATTACCTGCCTTTTTCCTGCATCATCGGTTTATGGCAGTCATTATACGGGATGGTCTGGGAATTGTCAAGAGGTTTTTTGATCCAGGAGTTTTTTGTCAATTCTTCTCCCCAAACCCGCGGAAATGAGATATAATGGAGGCAAGTGATCCTACAGGGGAGGCTGCTATGAAAACGATCGGAGGAATCCGTTCAGTAAAGAATCAAAATTAAAGGAGGACGAGACAAATGGATGAAAATCAGATGAAACGGGAGATCGCCGATCTGGCGGACGCGCACAAGGAAGAATTTGAGGCGGTATCGGCTCATATTTTTGAGAATCCGGAGCTGGCGTTCCATGAGACGGAGGCGCAGAAAACGCTGTGCAGCCTGCTGGAAAAGCACGGGTTTTCTGTAACGCGCGGCGCCGGTTCCCTGGATACGGCGTTCATTGCCGAGTACGACAGCGGGAAGCCGGGCCCGACCTTTGCGTTTATGGCCGAATACGACGCCCTTCCCGCGCTGGGACATGCCTGCGGACATAACCTGATTGGTACCAGCGCGGCCGGAGCGGGAGTTGTTTTAAAGCAGGTGATGGAGGAGCATGGGATCGGCGGAAAGCTGCGGGTTTTAGGGACTCCGGCGGAGGAAAACGGCAGCGGAAAGATCACCATGGTGGAGGAAGGGATTTTCTCCGACGTGGACGCGGCACTGATCATGCATCCCAACGATGTTTCCATTGCGGACGACATTTCGTTTGCCGCGGTGAACATGACTTATACGTTTACCGGGAAGCCGGCCCATTCGGCGGCCTGCCCCTGGGTGGGCGCGGACGCCATGACGGCGGTGAACCTGATGTACACGGCGGTGGACAGCCAGCGCGTTCATATGAAGGATTATACCAGAGTCCATGGGATCGTTCTCGAGGGCGGAACTGCGGTAAATATTATTACGGAGAAGGCGGTCTGCCAGTTCAATATCCGGGCGCTGGATTATGAGTACATGGAGCAGATCGTGGAGATCGTGAACCGCTGCGCCAAGGGGGCGGCTCTCTGCGCCGGCGTTGAGGTTTCCATCCAGCAGAGCGGCTACGCGATCAAGAATGTGAAGAACGATAAGCGGCTGGTTTCCATGGTGGAGAAAAATATGGATCTGATCGGCGAGCATCATATCCCCCGGGACATGACCCAGGGCATCGGCTCAACGGATGTGGGAAATGTGACCCATGCGATTCCGGCAGCTCAGTTCTATATCGGCCTTAAGGAGCATATTGGCACCCATACGGCGGCATTCGCCGAGGCGGCCGGCGGCCCCGAGGGACGGCGGGCGTTAAACGCGGCGGTGAAGGTATTGGCGATGACGGGACTGGATGTGTTCGCGGGGAGCAACGGGAGCGGTCATACGTTTTCTTGATTCGTGATGAATCTGTAAAGTACAGGGAAAATATTTAAAGCTGATTGGAAGCCGCAGCATTGCAAAAGGATAGGCACCTGACAGGAACTTATTCTTATTTGGGAAAGGAAAGGGGTGTTTACTATGAATCGTTCCATGGAATACTATCAGGAGCTGGTAAGGTTACTTGCAGCACTGCCTACAGAAGTTGAATGACTACCAAAGAAGACAGAATTCGTACATGCTATATGACAGCATGTCTTTCATATGTGACGTCTAGAGCGGTGACGAATTCTGATATCCGGGCTGTGTTTGGACTTGACGGTGGGAAGGGCAAAGTGAAAGCGTCAAGGATCATCCGTGACACGGTGGAGACAAAGCTCATCAAAGCGGTGGATCCATCAACGGCTCCGCGGTATATGAAATATGTTCCATTTTGGGCTTGATAAAAATTTAAGTTTTTTTAAGTTTCATCAAGAGCCGGTTGCGCTTTGAACTCAATATTATAAACTGCTGAAAAACGCTTAAAATGCAGGAAATAATAAAAAAGGCAGTACGAAATTTAAGTTTCCTTAAGTTTCTTCCGGCAAGTTTCATCCCTCTGAAAGAACCCCTTGACAAATCCCGCCTGCTTCCATATAATCGGGACTATAGTGGAAACAGCGAAGATGGGAACAAGTAGCAAGGGCCAATGCTGAACAGAAAGCAGCCGGCGGATGAGAGGCGCGCAGTATGTTTTTGCGAATACCTCCCGGAGCTTCACACCGAACGGGACGCCAAGTAGGCTGTGACGGAGAGCGCACGTTAACGCGCAGAGTCGGAAGCTGGCCGCAGGGCTGCAATGACTCACAGAGCCAAAACGGCGTGAGCCTTTTGGGAACAACAGGTGGTAACACGAAGCGGATATGCCTCGTCCTTTTGAATAAGGACGGGGCTTTTTATTTGCCGGGAGCCTTGTCTGCCTGAGAAATGATCGCCGCCTGACGTGGGAAGCGGAATCCGAAGGATCGGACATACAAAGAATCCCGGACATACAAAGAATCAAAGAAAAAGAAAAGGAGAAGATCGATGGGAGTTTATGAAGAGCTGCAGGCCAGAGGCCTGATCGCCCAGGTAACCAATGAGGAAGAAATTAAAAAGATGGTAAATGAGGGAAAGGCGGTATTCTATATCGGTTTTGACCCGACGGCGGACAGTCTCCATGTGGGACATTTTATGGCGCTCTGCCTGATGAAGCGGCTGCAGATGGCCGGGAATAAGCCCATTGCTCTGATCGGCGGCGGCACCGGCATGATCGGCGATCCTTCCGGAAGAAGCGATATGCGCCAGATGATGACGCCGGAGATGATCCAGCATAACTGCGACTGCTTTAAAAAGCAGATGAGCCGGTTTATTGATTTTTCCGAGGGCAAGGCCATGATGGTAAATAACGCCGACTGGCTGATGGATCTGAATTATATCGAGTTCCTTCGGGAGGTAGGCCCCCACTTTTCCGTAAACAACATGCTGCGGGCCGAGTGCTATAAGCAGAGAATGGAAAAGGGCTTGAGCTTCCTGGAATTTAACTACATGCTGATGCAGAGCTATGATTTCTATGAGCTGTTTTTGAGATACGGCTGCAACATGCAGTTCGGCGGCGACGATCAGTGGAGCAATATGCTGGGCGGCACCGAGCTGATCCGCAGAAAGTTAGGCAAGGACGCCCACGCCATGACGATTACTCTGCTTTTGAATTCCGAAGGAAAGAAGATGGGAAAAACCCAGTCCGGCGCCGTATGGCTGGATCCCAATAAGACCTCGCCCTTCGAGTTCTATCAGTATTGGAGAAACGTGGACGACGCGGATGTGATCAAGTGCATGCGCCTTCTCACCTTCCTTCCGCTGGAGCAGATCGACGAGATGGCCAAATGGGAAGGCAGCCAGTTAAATCAGGCTAAGGAGATCCTGGCTTATGAGCTGACCAATCTGGTGCATGGTGAGGAAGAGGCGAAGAAAGCGCAGGAGAGCGCCCGGGCGCTGTTTGCCGGCGGAAGCGCGGCCCAGATGCCGGAAACCCAGCTGGAGGACGGCGACTTTACCGACGGAGCGGTGGATATTCTGGCGATCCTTCAGAAATCCGGTCTCTGCGCGTCCCGTTCCGAGGCAAGAAGAAACGTAGAGCAGGGCGGCGTAACCGTAGACGGAGAGCCGGTAAAGGATATTAAGGCCTCTTATACAAAGGAACAGCTGTCCGGAGAAGGGATCGTTGTGAAGCGCGGAAAGAAGAATTTCCGCCGGATCACGGTAAAATAGGGGAAAGCAGGACGGCAACGGAAAGGAGAAGAAGAGATGGAGATTTTTGAGGAAGCCAAAAAGAACTTTGATTACATGGTGAGGATCCGCCGCCAGATGCATGAGCATCCGGAGGTGACGGGACAGGAGTGCGAGACGTTAAAGATGATCCATAAAGAGCTGGACGCTCTTGGGATCGAACACGTGGAAGTGGAAGACGGAGGCATCATCGGCCAGATCCACGGAGGAAAGCCGGGAAAGACGGTCCTTCTTCGGGCGGATATGGACGCGCTTCCCATTGAGGAGAATCCGAGAAACCTGACGAAGGAAAAGGTCTGCGTTTCCAAGAACAAGGGCGTTTCCCACGCCTGCGGCCATGACGCCCATACGGCCATGCTGCTGGCGGAAGCTAAGATCTTAAACGAGCATAGGGACGAGTTGAACGGAAACGTGGTCCTTTGTTTCGAGCGGGGCGAGGAAGGCGGCGGACAGATTAAAAACCTTCTTCCCTACGCGGTGAACGTAATGGGCTTAAAGATCGACACCTGCATGGCGACCCATGTAAAATGGGATGTGCCGGTGGGAACGATTTCCGCCGAGCCGGGCGCTGTGTTCTCCGGCGCCTACGGCTTTATCATCAAGCTCCACGGACTGGCGGGGCACGGCTCCCGTCCGGATCTGGCCCACAGCGTTCTGGACTGCTTCGTGAATATTTATAACCATATGAATACGCTGCGGATGAAGTACGTAAGTCCTACGGACGTTCTGACTTTCTCCGTGGGAATTGTCAACTGCGGAACGGCCCGCAATATCGTTCCCGACGAGCTGACCTTCGGCGGTTCGGTGCGTACCTTTAACGTGGCCGGAGCGGGCACGCCCTTTATGGAGCATTTCATGGAGATCGTAAAGAAGGAGTGCGAGCTGTGCCAGTGTACCTATGAGATCGTTTATATGCGGGATCCGCTGTTTGAGTGCTACAATAACCCGACCTGCAGCAAGATCGCAAGGGACGCGGTGAAAAAGTACATCGGCGAGGACGCGGTGACGACGACTGCGCCCTGGATGGCTTCGGAAAGTATGCAGGCGTATCTGAAATACTGGCCGGGCGTGATCACCTTTACCGGGATCCAGAGCGAGGAAACCGGTTCCGGCGCCAACCACCATACGCCGGAGTTCGACGTGGACGAGCGCGGCATGATCTACGGAACGGCGGCGGCCCTGGGATATGTGAAGGATTTCCTGGATTACGAAGGCGAGATCCCCTTTACGCCCTTTGACGGAACCCTGGAGAACCTGGTGAACCGGAACCTGTAGCTGGAAGCCGGAGCCTGCAGAAAACAGCGGCGCGGGATATGAACGAAATGTAAACAATGGAGACGCGGGGCGGTTTTGCCTTGCGTCTCTTTTTGGTATATGGTATCATTTTTATATTAAGAACATATTAAGACGTTGGAGCCGGAAGGCTTTGACGCAATTGGCGGTATGGTTTGGGGCGCTGCGGCGGCTGTTGTCTGCGGCGCTTTCTTTTTTACTGGCCCGCGGCCGGAATTTTCAGAAGTCGCGCGGGAAAGACAGGAGGGATGGAACAGGAGAATGAAGAAAAAATTAATGGAAAAATGGGGTGAGGCCCTGCAGGCGGTCCTGCCGATCATTGGTTTGGTGCTGGCGCTGTGCTTCTGTATCGCGCCGGTATCCCCCAGTATTCTGCTCTGCTTTCTGGCGGGCGCCGTCCTTTTGATGGTGGGGATGATGTTTTTTACCTTGGGCGCGGAGATGTCCATGTCCGTCATGGGCGAACGGGTGGGAGCCTGCCTGACGAAGACCAGGAGCCTTCCGGTGATGATCGGTCTTGGCTTTTTGCTGGGCTTTGTGATCACCATATCGGAGCCGGATCTGCAGGTATTGGCGGAGCTGGTGCCTTCGGTTCCCAATATGGTCCTGATCCTGGCGGTGGCCTGCGGCGTAGGGCTTTTCCTGGTGGCGGCCCTGTTGAGAATGCTGTTTTCCATCGCGCTGCCTCCGCTTTTATTTGTTTTTTACGGAGTGGTTTTTCTGCTCTCCGTTTTTGTGCCCAAGGATTTCCTGGCGGTGGCCTTTGACTCCGGCGGCGTGACCACCGGACCCATGACGGTCCCGTTTATTATGGCGTTGGGCGTCGGTATCTGCGCCATCCGAAGCGACCGCCACGCGGCGGACGACAGCTTCGGCCTGGTGGCCCTTTGTTCCGTGGGGCCGATCCTGGCGGTAATGGTGCTGGGAATGGTGTTCCGGCCGGGAGAAGGCGCCTATACGGCCTCGGCGATGCCGGAGGTGGGCGATTCGGTGGAAATGTTCCTTTTGTTTGCCGCGGCGCTGCCCCGGTATCTGGAGGAGATCGCGGTCTCTCTTCTTCCGATCATCCTGTTTTTCCTGGTGTTTCAGCTTCTTGTCCTGCGGCTTCCCAAGCGGCAGCTTTTAAAGATCGCGGTGGGCTTGATCTATACCTACGTGGGTCTGGTGTTGTTTTTAACGGGCGCCAATGTGGGCTTTATGCCCGCCGGAAATTATCTGGGGCAGGTATTGGCCTCCTTCCGCTATCCGTGGATCCTGGTGCCCATCGCCATGATCATGGGCTACTTTATCGTAAAAGCGGAGCCGGCGGTTTATGTATTGAATAAACAGGTGGAAGAAATGACCGACGGCGCCATTTCAGAGACGGCTATGGGCCATGCGCTGTCCATCGGCGTCGCCGTCGCGGTGGGCCTGTCGATGCTCCGGGTCCTGACGGGGATTTCGATCCTGTGGCTTCTGCTTCCGGGATACGCGGTGGCGCTGGGGATTTCGTTTTTTGTCCCGAAGATCTATACGGCCATTGCCTTTGACTCCGGCGGCGTGGCCTCCGGCCCGATGACTACGGCGTTTCTGCTGCCTTTAGCCCAGGGCGCTTGCGCGGCTTTGGGAGGAAACATTGTAACCGACGCCTTCGGCGTTGTCGCCATGGTGGCTATGACTCCGCCGATCACGATCCAGATCATGGGGCTGGTTTCCCGGTTCGCGGAAAAGAACGCCAAAGCGGCAGCCCGTGCGTCCGCCGGTACGTATGACGCGCTGGATGCGGATATGATCATTGAATTGTAAGGAGGGGAGCTATGTCCAGCTTATACTTTATGACGATCATCTGTGACCGGAACCAGACGCGGCGCTTTTTGGCCTTTTATAAGGAGCACGGAGTATCCGTAACCTTCCAGGCGCTGGGCCGCGGAACGGCGGCTTCGGAGATCCTGGACTCCTTTGGGCTGGAGGCCTCTGAGAAGGCCATGCTGTTTTCCGTAGTGACGGATTCCGAATGGCGGGAATTAAAGCGCGGCCTTGAGACGCAGATCAAGATCGATATTCCCGGAACGGGGATCGCGTTTATTGTTCCCCTCAGCAGCATCGGCGGCGGCCGGCAGCTGCAGTTTTTGATCGAGGGAAGGGAATTTAAAAAAGGAGAGGAGAGCGCATTGAAGGATACCAAATATGAGCTTCTGGTGGTGATCGCCAACCAGGGCTATACGGAAATGATCATGGAAGCGGCCAGAAAGGCCAGCGCCACCGGCGGAACGGTGCTTCACGCAAAGGGAACGGGCATGGAAAAAGCCGAGACCTTTCTCGGCGTTTCGCTGGCCCAGGAGAAGGAAATGGTTTTTCTTGTGGTGAAAAAAGAAGCGAAAAACCCGATCATGCGCGCGGTCATGGAGGAAGCGGGCCTAAACAGCAAGGCGAAATCCATCGTATTTTCTCTGCCGGTTACGGAAACTGCCGGCATGCGCCTGATCGAAGATACCATTTGAGCGAGGCGCGCAGCTCCGTTTTAACGGTACTGCGCCTGGTGCATTTCATAATAGAAGCCCCGCTTTTTTAAGAGCTCCTGATGGGTGCCGCGCTCTACCACGTTTCCGTCCCGGACCACAAGGATGCAGTCGGCGTTGCGGATGGTTGACAGCCGGTGGGCGACGACAAAGCAGGTCTTATCCGCCATCAGATTGCGCATGGCCGCCTGGATCTGATGCTCCGTCCGGGTATCCACGTTGGAGGTGGCCTCATCCAGGATCAGCATCGGCGTTTTCATAAGCAGCGCTCGGGCAATGGTTAAAAGCTGCTTTTGGCCTTTGGAAATATTGGCGCCGTCGTCGATCAACAGGGTGTCGTAGCCCTTGGGAAGACTCTCGATGTAATTATGGATATGGGCGGCTTTGGCGGCGGCGACGACCTCCTCCCTGGTTGCCTCCGGACGGCCGTAAGCGATATTCTCATAGATCGTCCCGTAAAAGAGCCAGGTGTCCTGGAGAACCATGGAATAGGCCAGGCGCAGGCTCTTTCTTGTCAGCAGGGCGGCGTTCTTCTCGTCCACCAGGATTTTCCCCGACTGGATATCATAGAAGCGCATCAGCAGGTTGATAAAGGTGGTTTTTCCGGCGCCGGTGGGGCCGACGATGGCGATCATGCTGCCCTTATCCGCCTTCATGCTGAAATCCTTTAAGATCACCCGCTCCGGGGTGTAGCCGAAATTGACATGGCAAAGCTCCACGTTTCCCTGGACGTTTGCGAGGGGTTCGGCCTCCGGCAGGTCGGCCGGCTCCGGTTCCTCGTCCAGAACCCGGAACACCCGCTCGGCGGCGGTCAAGGAGGACTGAAGCTCGCCGTAGATTTCCGCCAGCTCCCGGATGGGGCCGGTAAATTTTCGGGAATAGAGGACGAAGGCGGAAATGCCGCCGATGTCGATCTGCCCCCGCAGGTAGAGGATAGCGCCGAAGATCGAGATCAGGGCCAGAGCCAGGTTGTTGATGGCGTTGGTGGAGGGGCCCATGATGCTGGCGTAATAATCCGTCTTATAGTAAGCGTCCACCAGCTTTTTATTCTGCACGTTCATTTCATCAATGACGCGCTCTTCCTGGGTATAGGCCCGGAGCGTTTTCTGTCCGGAGATCATCTCCTCCACATATCCGTTTAATTCACCGGCGGCTCTGGAACGGGCCCGGAACATGGGCTGCACCATCTTCGTCAGATAGGAGGCCAGCACCAGGGCCAGCGGGATCGTGACCGTAAAGATCAAAACCAGCGTCGGGCAGATCCGGATCATCATGATCAAGGAGCCTGCGATGGTGACGGAGCTGGTCAGCACCTGCACCACGTCGTTGGCCAGGGAGGCGTTGATGGTGTCGATATCATAGGAAATGCGGCTTAAGATATCGCCGGTGGTGTTGCGGTCGAAAAAGCTGACCGGAAGCGTTACCAGACGGTTGAACATTTCCTTGCGCAGGTTGTAGGTGACCTTGCGGGACAAGGAGATCATGGATACGTTGACGACGTAGTTTAAGACCGAGCTGGAAATATAAAGGAAAAGCAAGAATACACAGCACCGGAGGATCAAAGGCATATCCATGCGGCCCGCGGCGGCGCCTTCGCTGATGAAATTGATGGCGGTTCCCGAAATTTCCGGCCCGGCCAGAGACAGCAGATTTCCCATGAGGGATAAAAACAGGATCAGGAACAGCTGCCCCTTAAAGCGGAGCAGATAGCCCAGGATCCGGGTCATGGTCGCTTTTTTCTTCATTCGGAATCGCCTCCCATCTGGATTTCGCTGATTTCCCGATATACGCCGCAGGATTTTAAAAGTTCTTCGTGGGTTCCCAGGCCCTGGCAGACGCCGTCCTCCAAGACCAGGATCTGATCGCAGTGGAGGATGGAGCTGACCCGCTGGGCGATGATGATGGTTGTGGCTGCTCCGTAGCGTTCTTCCAGTTCTTTTCGGAAGGCGGCGTCGGTTTTATAGTCCAGAGCGCTGGAGGAATCATCCAGGATCAGGATCTCCGGACGTCCAGATAAAGCCCTCGCGATCAAAACCCGCTGCTTCTGGCCGCCGCTTAGGTTCGCGCCCTTGACGGCGATCTGGGTATCGTATCCGCCGGCGGCTTCGATAAATTCCTCCGCCTGGGCCGTATGGGCCGCTTCTTTTATGGCATCCATGGAAAGCTTCCGGCCCATATCGATATTTTCCAGCAGCGTTTCCTTAAACAGCGTGTCATTTTGGAAGACCACGCCGAATTTTTGCCGCAGCTCTTTTAACGGGAAGGTCGTAATGTTCCTTCCGTCGATCCGGATTTCCCCGCTGTCCAGATCATAAAGACGCAAAAGCAGCTGAACAAGGGTGCTTTTTCCGGCTCCCGTCGGGCCGATGATGCCCAAGGACTGTCCGTGCTTTAAAGACAGGGAAATATGGCTCAAATTGGTTCGGGAGGCGGATTTATGGTAGGAAAAGGTTACGTCCCTAAGCTCGATGTGGGGCGCGGCTGCCGGTTTTTCGCTGCCGGCGGCCGCCGAAGAAGAGGTCTTAGCGTTTCCGGCCTCCGATGTTCCGGTGCCTCCGTTTTCCGACTCGGCCGGAAAGATCATCATATCCGGCGGCGTATTTAATACCTCCGCGATCCGGTCGGCGCTGGCCGCCGCCCGGGAATACATGGTGATCAGGCGGGATACGGCCATGACGGCGTTTAAGATAATGGTAAAATAGGTCAGGAAGGCGACGATGACGCCCGGTTTCATGCTGCCGGTGGAAACCCGCCAGGCGCCCACCAGGATAACAAGGACAAGCCCGGTATTTAACAGCATATTGATCAGAGGGCTGGAAGCGGCCATGGTGATGCTGGCCGTCGACTCGTCCTTGGTCAGTTGCCGGTTGACCGTATCGTAGCGGTCCATCTCATACTGGCCGCGGCTTAAGGCCTTGATGACCCGGATGCCGGTGGAATTTTCCCGCACCACCCGGATCATGTTGTCGGCGGATTTCTGAGCCTGGATGAAAAGCGGAATGCTCTTTTTGCTGATATGGGCCACCACCAGGATCATAAAGGGCAGCAGGACGCAGAGGATGGCGGAAAGGTAAGGATCGATGGCCATGGTGATGGCGATGCCGCCCAAAAACAGGATCGGAGCGCGCACGCCCATTCTCTGGATCATATTCAGCATCCGGTGGAGATTGTAGGTGTCGGAGGTCATCCGTGTTACTAAGGACGGAATCGTAAAGAAATCCACCTGGGAGCCGGATAAATAGGAGATCCGGTAAAAGAGGTCGTAGCGCAGCGCATGGATCACGTCCCGGGAAACGGCGGAAGCGATCCGGTTGGCCCAGACATTGGTAAGAAGCACCAGGGCCGCGCACAAGATCATCAAAAGGCCCCACCGGACCACAAGGCCGATATCGTTTTTCGGCGTTACCTCGTCTATGATATAGGAAAGAATATACGGGATCAGAAGGTCCATGATGGTGCCGGAAAATTTAATAAAAAATCCGAAGCACATGGTAAGGACATGCGGTTTTAGATATCTAAGGAAATATTTCATTTTCCAGAACCTCCCATCTCTGATTCGGCGCGGTCAAGGAGCGCTTTCGCCCGGTCGGCCATAACGCCCAAAAGCCGGTCGAGGGTCTGCAGCTCTTCTTTGGAAAATCCTTCGGTCAGGATATCGGAAAACTGCTCGTCAAGTCCCCGGCCCTCCTGATGGATCCGCTTAGCGGCGGGAAGGGCGATGACCTTTTTGGAACGGCCGTCCTTGTCGTCCTCGACGCGGACTAAATAGCCCTTGGCCTCCAGCTTTTGGAGCGTCCGCGTGATCATAGCCTTGTCAACGCTCAGATCTTCGGCCAGATGCCGCTGGCTTACCTCGCCGTGGAAGCCCACATGGCGGAGAAGCTGAAATTCGGACGGGGATAGATCCCCCTGGGTTCTATGGTTCATGGAATACCGCTGTCCGAGACGGTAGAGACGGCGGATTTTTCGATATAGAGAAATAGAAGCGTCCATTGCATTCACCTCGAATCCGTGGATGATTCTATTATAGGATGATAAAGTTGACATGTCAACTGGTTGGAGGCGGGCGGAAAGCGATTGACAGCCGGAAAGGGGTATTGTACACTGTAAGAAAAATGGTTGCGGTTTCGGGACGCCGGGTTTGGCATGGGATCGAAGCTGTCCCGCGGGACCCGAACCAAAAGCATGAAAGAAAGAGAGTGTGATTTTCTTGGACTCAGGGGAAGTCCTGCAAATTGGGATCGTGATCGGCCTTTTGGTTTTGTCGGCCTTGTTCTCGCTGGCGGAAACGGCGATGGCGGACGTAAGCAAGATCCGGATCCGCGGCCTCGCGGAAGCGGGAGATAAGCAGGCGCAGATGCTGATGAAGGTGTTTGAGCGCCATGGGAAGATGATCAATACGATCCTGATCTGCGATACGGCGGCCAATCTTGCGGCGGCGATTTTGATGACCCTTTTGGTAACCACCCATTTCGGAAGGCAGTACGTCTGGGCGGGAGCGGTCCCGGCGGCGTTTCTTGTCTTGATCTTAGGGGAGATCGCCCCGAAAACGGCGGCGGCTCTTTATGCGGAAAAGCTGTCGCTGGCTCTGGCGAAGCCGGTGTACGGCCTGATGGTCCTGTTTACTCCGGTCTTGTTTTTGGTGGAAAAGCTTTCCAATCTTGTCCTTCTGCTGTTTCGGATCAATCCGAAGAAGAAGCCGGAGGCGATCACGGAGGAAGACTTAAGGACGATCGTGGAAGTGGGCCATGAAGAAGGCGTGATCGAGTCGGATGAGAAGAAGATGATCTATAACGTATTCGACTTCGGCGATTCTGTGGCAAAGGATATTATGGTGCCGCGGACGGATATGGCCTGTATCGACGCGGAGGCCACCTACGAGGAATTTATGGAGGTGGTCCGGGAGCAGATGTACACCCGGTACCCGGTCTATGAGGAAACGACGGACCATGTGATCGGCATCATCAACATCAAGGACGTGCTGCTGGCGGAGCGCCGCCAGGAATTTTGCATCCGGGATTACTTAAGAGAACCGTACTATACATACGAATACATGAAGACGGCGGATTTAATGGTGGAGCTTCGGAAGACCCAGAACAATATCGCCATTGTGCTGGATGAATACGGAGCGACGGCCGGATTGATCACGCTGGAGGACATGCTGGAGGAGATCGTAGGCGAGATCCGGGACGAGTATGACGAGGACGAGGAAGACTTCATCCGCAGGCTCGGCCCGTCGGAATACGTGGTAGAGGCCTCGATGCATCTGGATGATCTCAACGATCTTCTGGGCCTTTCTTTAGAGTCGGAGGACTATGATTCCATCGGCGGCTTTATGATCGGTATGCTGGATCATCTGCCGGAGCAGGGCGAAGAGGTGACATTCCAGAATCTGCGCCTTGTGGCGGACCAGGTGGACGGCAACCGGATCGACAAGGTTCATATCTACCTGACGGAGGAGCCGAAGGAGCAGCCGGAGGAGAAAATGGCGAAAAATTAGCAAAAACTTAGCACAAAGTAGGGCGGGAAAAGCAAGTTCCTATTGACAATTTTTGCTAAAACGGTTATAGTTTAACCGACAAAGAGGGAGTAGTTAAAATGTATCGTCAACATGCACGGCGGCAACGCCTGGCGGTGCATACCAGCTGTACAGGTAACGAGACTTTTTGCAGATCGCAAGCTTTTCTGCAAAAGGTCTCTTTTTTTGTCAGGGAAGGGCACACCGGCTTTTTCTAGGATAAGAAGCCTTGCCGCGCATGCTTTCTAAAAAAGAAAGCGCTGGGTTCGCGCGGCGTTTTGGCTGGAACGGCTGCTCGGTATAGTTTTAAGGAGGAATCTGTATGGAATTTCTATGGGAAGGCCTATTGTCCATTACCTGGCAGCAGGCTGTAATGTATGTGGTGGGTGCATTATTGATCTACCTCGCGATCGAGAAGGATTACGAACCGTCCCTTCTTCTTCCGATGGGCTTTGGCGCGATCCTGGTCAACATTCCCGGAAGCGGCGCTCTGAACCAGTTTATGGAAGGCGCCGGGGAAACGCACGGTATCGTGCAGTGGCTGTTTGAAACCGGAATTGAGGCTTCGGAAGCATTCCCGCTCCTGCTGTTTATCGGTATTGGAGCGATGATCGACTTCGGTCCCCTTCTTTCCAATCCGAAGATGTTCCTGTTTGGCGCTGCCGCCCAGTTTGGTATCTTCTTTACCATCGTATTCGCGGCAATCCTTGGATTCGACATTAAGGACGCGGCTTCCATCGGTATCATCGGTGCGGCTGACGGCCCGACGTCCATCCTGGTATCTCAGGTATTAAAGTCCAATTATATCGGCCCGATCGCCGTAGCGGCTTATTCCTACATGGCGCTGGTGCCGATCATCCAGCCGGCTGTTATCAAGGTGGTTACGACGAAGAAAGAGCGTTCGATCCATATGGCATATAAGCCGGGCCAGGTAACAAGATTTACAAGGATCGTATTCCCGATCATCGTTACTTTCGTCGCGGGTCTGGTAGCTCCGGCTTCCGTATCCCTGGTTGGTTTCCTGATGTTCGGTAACCTGATCCGTGAGTGCGGCTGCTTAAACAGCCTTTCTGAGACGGCTCAGAACACCCTTGCGAACTTGATCACTCTGCTCCTGGGTATTACGATCGCCTTCTCCATGCGTGCGGAAGACTTCGTAGCTCCTCAGACGATCATGATCATGGCTCTGGGACTGTTCGCGTTCGTATTCGATACGGTCGGCGGTGTTCTGTTCGCAAAGATCCTCAACATCTTCTCCAAGACGAAGATGAACCCGATGATCGGCGCTGCCGGTATTTCCGCGTTCCCGATGTCCGCCCGTGTAATTGAGAAGATGGGCGTATCGGAGGATCCCACGAACCATCTTCTGATGCATGCCATCGGCGCCAACGTATCCGGACAGGTTGCCTCCGCGGTAGCGGGCGGTATCATTCTCGGATTCTTTATGTAAGGAGGAGAGATTATGAGTGCAAATGTTCTTCAGGCCATCAACATTATGTGGATGGGCATGATCGGTATCTTTGTTGTAATTGGAATTCTTGCTCTGGTGGTTTATCTGCTGGCAAAGTTCGGAAACAAGTAAAATACGGGACAGGAGGTCTGTCCTGGAAATAAATGGTCGCGGGCTGCAAAAACGCGGCGGGAAAAGGGCGCTTGGGAATCGGTTCCGGGCGCTCTTTTTAGCTGATCATTCCGCCGGCCATTCCGCTGAGAGCGCACATGGCCAGTACGGAGAGGGGACGGATGGGCTCCGCCGTCATGCCGCCGCTTTGGGCCATGGACATGCAAAACAGAAAGAGAAAGTAGAGGAGCCCGATGAGAAGGCCCCACAGGAAACGGCGGGTCTTCATGGTTTTTCCGGCAATGAGGCCGCCTAAGAGGCAGGACAGGATATAAACGGCGTTGACCGCCGCGTTGACCTCCGGCTCCCTTAGGTGGAACTGGAACAGGGCAAAGGAAAGGGCGGCTAAGAGGACCGCGGAGATCACGTAGGTGACGATCAGGGTGCGGACAACGCGCCAGAGGGTATTGATCTGCATAAAAAACTCCTTTCAGGCCGGGCTTTGGATTTAGGGCCCGGGGTGTCACCACAATATATTCCGCCGGGCGTCCTGACATGCCTCATTATCCCTATTGCATAAAAGAAAATCGTATGATATAATTTCTTAACGAGTTTGAGAGTAGCGATATAGGAGGAACAGAATATGAGACACGTAAAGACATTAAGCTCCAACACATTAAAGAACAGCATGAAAAAGGGCGGCTGCGGCGAGTGCCAGACTTCCTGCCAGTCCGCATGCAAGACTTCCTGCACGGTTGGCAACCAGAGCTGCGAAAACAGCAATCGGTAAGCCGGGAAATCCAAATAATGGGGAGCCGGATGTCCGGCTCCGTGGGAAGACCCCTACGGTCCTATGACTGCAGGGGGATTCTTTTGAGAGCTTACAAGCTGCCGCGCCCTTGGGGGCGAAGGCAGAGAAATTGGAGATGCGACGTTGATACATCAATATAAAAATAACGGATATTACATCATTCTGGACGTAAATAGCGGCTCGGTCCATTCGGCGGACGCCCTTCTTTACGACGCGGTGGAAATCCTTTCCGGGATTGTCCCGGATATGGAAACGCCGGCGCCTCTTACAAAGGAGCAGAAGCAGGCGGTCCGCACGGCCCTTGCGGGAAGGTACGAGGCGGCGGAGACCCTGGAGGTTCTGGAGGAGATCCAGGCATTGATCGACGCGGAAGAGCTGTTTACGGCGGATGTTTATAAAAATTATGTCATGGACTTTAAGAAGCGGCAGACCGTAGTAAAGGCCCTCTGTCTCCATATTGCCCATGACTGCAACCTGGCCTGCAAATACTGCTTTGCCGAGGAAGGCGAGTACCATGGACGGCGGGCGCTGATGAGCTTTGAGGTGGGAAAAAAGGCGCTGGATTTCTTGATCGCCAATTCCGGGAACCGGGTAAACCTGGAGGTGGATTTCTTCGGCGGGGAGCCGTTAATGAACTGGGATGTGGTAAAGCAGCTGGTGGAATACGGCCGTTCCCGGGAGAAGGAATGCAATAAGAAATTCCGCTTTACAATCACCACCAACGGAGTCCTGTTAAACGACGAGATCATGGATTTCTGCAACCGGGAAATGAGCAACGTGGTTTTAAGCCTGGACGGACGCAAAGAGGTCAACGACCGGATGCGCCCCTTCAGGAACGGCAGCGGAAGCTACGACCTGATCGTTCCCAAATTCCAGAAATTCGCGGAATCCAGAGGAACAAAGGACTATTTTGTCCGGGGAACCTTTACGAGAAATAATCTGGATTTTTCCAAAGATGTTCTTCATTTTGCCGACCTGGGCTTTAAAAAGCTTTCGATCGAGCCGGTGGTGGCGGATCCCAAGGAGCCCTATTCGATCCGCGAGGAGGATCTGCCCCAGATCATGGAGGAGTACGACCGCCTTGCCAAGGAATTTATTAAACGGAAGAAAGAGGGACGGGGCTTCCAGTTCTTCCACTTTATGATCGATCTGAACCAGGGGCCCTGCGTCGCCAAGCGGCTTTCCGGCTGCGGTTCCGGAACCGAATATCTGGCGGTTACGCCCTGGGGAGATTTCTATCCCTGCCATCAGTTCGTGGGCATGGAGGATTTCCTCTTGGGAAATGTGGACGAAGGAATTACCAACACGAAGGTGCGCGACGAGTTTAAGCTCTGCAACGTGTACGCCAGAGAAAAATGCAGGGACTGCTTTGCCAGATTCTATTGCAGCGGCGGCTGCGCGGCCAACGCGTATAATTTCAGCGGGGATATTACCGGCGCTTACGAGATCGGCTGCGCGATGCAGAAAAAGCGGATCGAGTGCGCGATCATGATCCGGGCGGCCCTGGCGGAGGACGGAGAATAAGAGCTTTATGAAATATGAGATTCTTGCAAAGGACGGACGGGCCAAACGGGCCCGGGTGGAAACGGTCCACGGCGTGATCGAAACGCCGGTGTTCATGAACGTGGGAACGGCGGCGGCGATCAAGGGCGCGGTTTCTACGGATGATCTCCGTCAGATCGGCACCCAGGTGGAGTTATCCAATACTTACCATCTCCATGTCCGTCCCGGCGACCGGCTGATCAAGGAGCTGGGCGGCCTGCACCGGTTTATGAACTGGGACCGGCCGATCCTTACGGATTCCGGCGGTTTCCAGGTGTTTTCCCTGGCGGGTCTCAGGCGGATCAAGGAGGAGGGCGTTTATTTCAACTCCCATATCGACGGCCGGAAAATTTTTATGGGGCCGGAGGAGAGCATGCAGATCCAGTCTAACCTGGGTTCGACCATCGCCATGGCCTTCGACGAATGCGCGCCCCATCCCTGTACCAGAGAATATATGGAAAATTCGGTGGCGCGGACAACCCGCTGGCTGGAACGCTGCCGGATGGAGATGGACCGGCTGAACGCGCTTCCGGATACGATCAACCGGGAACAGCTGTTATTCGGCATCAATCAGGGGGGAACCTTTGAGGATATCCGGATCCGCCATGCGGATACCATTTCCGGGATGGGCTGCGACGGCTATGCCTTAGGCGGCCTGGCGGTGGGCGAAAGCCATGAGGAAATGTACCGGATCCTGGATGTGACGGTGCCCCACCTTCCGGAGCGGAAGCCCACATATTTGATGGGAGTGGGAACACCGGCTAATATCCTGGAGGCGGTGGACCGGGGCGTAGACTTTTTCGACTGCGTCTATCCCACAAGAAACGGCCGTCACGGCCATGTATATACCAACCACGGAAAGCTGAATCTGTTTAACGAGCGGTTCGCAAAGGACATGCGCCCCATTGAAGAGGGCTGCGGCTGTCCGGCCTGCCGTTCCTACAGCAGAGCGTATATCCGCCATCTTCTGAAGGCGAAGGAAATGCTGGGAATGCGTCTGTGCGTTCTCCACAATCTTTACTTCTATAATACGATGATGACGGAGATCCGGGAAGCAATTGAAAATCACCGGTACGCCGAGTATAAGAAGCGCAAGCTGGAAGGCGTAACCGGAGATTATAAAGACAAGGAAAATTAGAAATGGAGGTGCAACGAGTATGACAGGGAGCCCGGCATTTTGGATCGGATATGTGGTCCTGATCTTTGCGTTCATGTATTTTATCGCGATCAGACCTCAGCAGAAAGAGAAAAAGAAAATGCAGGAAATGATGGCCAGCATTGCGGTCGGCGACAGCGTGCTGACGTCCAGCGGCTTTTATGGAGTCATTATTGATATGACGGACGATACGGTAATCGTAGAATTTGGAAACAATAAAAACTGCCGTATCCCCATGCAGAAGCAGGCGATCGTTCAGGTGGAAAAACCGGAGCAGTAAAAAGAAAAGACGCGTCTATACGGAGCTTTTCCGTATCGGCGCGTTTTTTTAATGCTGCTCTTTGATCTCGTTATTCCTGGAGTCAAACAGCTCCCGTAAAGCCGCCAGCTCCTTGGCGTACCGTCTGGAGGCGGCGGTGGGGTTGGAGCGGAAGCGGTTTCTTGTAAAGCGGATCTGTTTGGCGGTAATTCCGGTGAGGGCCTTTAGAAGCTTCAGCCTGCCGGCATACTTTTCCCGCCGTTCTTCGGCGCTCATATCCAGGAAGGTTTCCAGCCGGATCCCGGCCGACTTCCAAAGCTCGTCCAGGCTCATGCCCAGCAGGGAAGCCAGCTTGCCTTTCTGTGTTTCCAACTTTTCGCTGGCGGCCGCCAGACGGTCGCCGGCCTCCATTTTAAGGAGGGAGGTCTGAACCTGGAGGCTTTCCAGCTCCCTGCGGAACCGTTCCATTGCCTCCAAGGACCGGCCGAGAGCCAGAGCCGCTCTGGTGCAGACGATGGTATCGTAGAGGAAAACGGCGGATACGGCGGTGACAAAAAGGATATCCTGTCCGGCGGGGATCGCGAGGACGGCCCGGGCGATGGGACGGTGGACGATGTGGGTCATCAGGATCGTCAGGACGCCCCAGAACAGGGAAGATTCCAGGCAGATATATCCGTGAACATTGTATTTTTTATGACTGTAATCCCAGTAACGGATCTTAAACAAGCTTTCCATCGCCAGACCGGTCAGGTATTCCAGGGCGGTGGCGCCTACGACGCCGGAAAGATAGGTCAGGATCAGATTGTCCTGAAAGGGCAGGGAGACCCAGAGCATCATAACAGCCCCGCTGCCGTAAAGGGGCAGGAGCGGGATCCGGAGAAAGCCGCGGTTGACCGGGCGGTGCTGGAGGATCGATACATAGGACGATTCAAAGATCCATCCAAGGAAACAATAGAGATAGAAAAATGTAAGCCATTGGTACCAGGTGTATGTGTACAAGAGGCGGTCCTCCTTTGAAGTAAGTTCGGTTTTGCGCTAAAAATCTGCTAAGATGGCGGCGCAGTTTCATCATACGCTCCGAAAGCCTGTTTGACAAGGAAAAACAGGAGTCTTTTTGCTTACGATTTCATGAATGCGCCAACTTTTTCAACGAAAAAAACAGATCAGAGGAGATACAAAACAGGAGAACGACAAAACAGGGCGTCTGGAGGCCGGTTGGCCGCTCAGACGCCCTGTCCGTGAGTTTAAAGGGGGACCTGCCGGAATCTCACCGGCAGGATGAGTATGAAAAAGCTGTTGTCTGTTGACAGTGTTTAGTATGCCATGAAATTGTGTAGAAAGTGTGGCGGGATTCTAAAATAACCGTGAAGATTCTAAAGAAAACCATAAGGAAAAAAGAAGAAAAAAATACAGGCACTAGGGATCGGAAAAGGATTCTTCCGGCGTCCGCAGCACCTGTTTTCTCTGCAAAGGGGGACCGCCCCGAATTTCTTCGAGGCGGTATGAGTATGAAAAAGCTTTGTGTGTTCAAGTGCAACACTTGAAACAAAGGCAGGTTATCCTTTCGGATAACGTAAATGAATTATAAAGGATAGATGTGTACAAAGTGTGAGTGATAAATGAAGAAATTATGAAGTTGCTTACAGTATGCTTAAGGCATACCCTTTGCGGGAGAAATTCTGCCGCCGCCGGGCTATGATGAGTTTTCGCCGGACATTTGCCGAAGTTTTGCCATTCTTTCGCTTGGGGTTTACGGGATTTTGCGATAACATTTTTTTCCGTTATCTGTTATACTGTAAGTGCCTGCCAAACCGTGAGAAGAAAACATGGACAAGGATACAGGCGAAACCACGAAACAGCCACAGGGGAAAACGTGGACAAAACTTTGGATAATAAATGGAATGGAGTGAAAGGGCTATGAGCAAATGGAAAGCCGGGCTGGCGGCAGCCGCCCTTATTTCACTGGCAGCGGCATTTCCTGCCTTCGCGACGGAGACCATCGATTTTGTAACGCTGGATATTTATATGGGAATCACGCCGGGAGAGAGCGGCAACAATATGGGCGTCGGCGTGCGGTCGGACGGCTGCTATGTGGATGATTGGGAGATTACCAACGAATCCGGCGAATGGGAAGCGAGCGACCGGCCCAAGGTAAAGCTGATCGTACTGGCGGATGAGGAGTATGAATTTGCTTCGGATTTTTCCGCGGACAGCGTGGAGATCCTTGACGGCGCGGGAACCGTAACAAAGGTGGAGCGGGACGGAGACCAGACGTTATACGTCTACGCGACGATGCGCCGGATATCGGATCTGAATGATAAGTTTTCCGAGGACGATGATTACGATTCGGATGACAAATATTCGGATGACGATGAGGATTATGACGACGGCTGCGACGAGGACGATGAGGATTATGACGAGGATTACGACGACGGCGATGATCACTACGATGACAGCGACGAGGATTACGACGAGTATGATGACGGCGATTCCTGGTATGATCTGGAAGTGTCGGGAGCCGGCTGGGATGATCAGGAAGGCGGCGTAGCTTACTGGGACGAGATGGACGATGCCAGACGGTACCAGCTGAAATTATATATCGACGATAAGCTGTATGAATCGGATCTGCTTTCGGAAGAAGCGTCCTATGATTTTTCTGAGTATTTTACCGAAGGCGGAAGCTACTATTATAAGGTAAGAGCGGTCCGCGGAAATAAGCGGGGCAGCTGGTGCGTTTCAGATGTTCTGGAGGTGTCGGATTCCGAGGCGGAACAGATTTACAGAAACGGCGGCTGGCAGGGAGACGAGGACTGGATCGACGACAATTCCGGCCCGGGAGCCGATCCGGCCGGTTCGGCCGTGTCCCCGACGGAGGGCGCTTGGTTAAAGGACGCGGTCGGCTACTGGTGGTGCAATCCGGACAAGACGTATCCGGTGAATTCCTGGAAGCTGATTGGCGGAAAGTGGTACTATTTTAATGAGCGCGGCTACTGTATGGAGAACGCCTGGATCCTGACGGACAATCAATATTATTACTGCGGCCAGGACGGAGCGATGCTAACGGATACGGTTACGCCCGACGGATATTACGTGGATGGAAACGGCGTCTGGGTGTCCAGAAGCTGACGCTTTCGGAGACGGCAGAAAGAAATTTTACAAAACCCCTTTAAAAACCCCTGACTTTTGTATATAATAAGGCTGATATTTTGCGCTCTGCCGTCCGGCGGAGCTGGAAGATAAAGGAAAGCAAAAAGTAAGTCGAGTGAAGCAGAGGAAAAACAGGAGGACAAAATGGCACTGATGATGTCCAATGATATCGGGATCGATCTGGGTACGGCAAGTATCCTTGTCTATATCAGGGGAAAGGGAGTTGTACTTAAGGAGCCGTCGGTGGTGGCTCTGGACCGGGAAACCAATAAGGTGATCACCTTTGGAGAGGAAGCGCGTCTGATGATCGGACGTACTCCCGGAAATATCGTGGCGGTGCGGCCGCTGCGGAAGGGCGTGATCTCCGACTATACGGTTACGGAAAAAATGCTGAAATATTTTATTGATAAAGCGGTGGGAAAGCGGACGTTAAGGAAACCGCGGATCGCCGTATGTATCCCCAGCGGAGCGACGGAGGTGGAGCGCAAGGCGGTTGAGGACGCGACCTACCAGGCGGGAGCCAGAGAGGTCTGCATTATCGAAGAACCGGTGGCGGCCGCCATCGGCGCCGGGATCGATATTTCCAAGGCCTGCGGAAATATGATCGTTGATATTGGAGGTGGAACGGCGGATATCGCCGTGATCTCTCTGGGCGGAACGGTAGTCAGCACCTCGATCAAGACGGCGGGCGACGACTTCGACGAAGCGCTGGTGCGTTATATGAGAAAGAAGCACAACCTTTTGATCGGAGAACGGACGGCGGAAGAAATCAAGATCAATATCGGCGCGGCTTACCGCCGGCCGGAGCTGGTAACCATGGAGGTACGCGGAAGAAACCTGGTGACGGGCCTTCCGAAAACCATCGTCGTAACGTCGGATGAAACCCTTGAAGCGCTCAAGGAGCCGGCGATGCAGATCGTGGACGCCGTACACAATGTTTTGGAGCGGACGCCTCCGGAGCTGGCGGCGGATATCTTTGACCGGGGCATTGTCCTTACGGGCGGCGGTTCCCTTCTTTCCGGTTTGGACGCGTTGATTGAAGAGAAGACGGGGATCACGACGATGATCGCCGAGGAGCCGCTGACGGCGGTGGCCATCGGAACCGGAAAGTTCATCGAGTTCGCCCATGGCGGAAAAGGCATCGATAAATAGAATATGGCAACTGTAACAGGCTACGTGGAGAAAATCAAATACCGCAATGAGGAAAACGGCTATTCGGTCCTTTCTGTGACCGACGGCAGTGAGGAATACGTTCTTGTAGGAAATTTTACCTATATCAGCGAAGGGGAACGGATCGAAGCGACCGGGCGGATGGTGGAGCATTCCATCTACGGAGAGCAGCTTGCGGTGGAGAGCTATGAAATCAAGGCTCCCGAAGACACACTGGCAATTGAACGGTATCTGGGCTCCGGCGCGATCAAAGGCGTCGGAGCCGCTTTAGCAAAAAGGATCGTTAAAAAATTCAAGGCGGATACGTTCCGTATTCTGGAGGAGGAGCCGGAACGCCTTTCGGAGGTCAAGGGGATCAGTGAAAAAATGGCGATGTCCATCAGCGCCCAGGTGGAAGAAAAGCGGGAAATGCGTCAGGCGATGCTGTTTTTGCAGCAATATGGGATTTCTATGAACCTGGCGTTAAAGATTTACCGCCATTACGGGCAGAAGCTGTATTCGGTGATCCAGAACAATCCCTATCAGCTGGCGGACGATATCCAGGGCGTCGGCTTTAAGATCGCCGATGAGATCGCTTCCCGCGTGGGGATTTTTACCGACTCGGATTACCGGATCAAAAGCGGGCTGTTTTACGCGCTTTTACAGGCCTCCGGGAACGGACATACGTACCTGCCGGAAGCGGAACTTCTACATAACGCTTCGGAGCTTCTTTCCGTGGAGATCGGCCGGATGGAGAAGCACCTGATGGATCTCCAGATGGAGAAGAAGCTGGTGGTAAAGGAAAAAGACGGGGAGAGAATCGTCTATCCGGCGCAGTTTTACTATATGGAGCTGAATACGGCTCGGATGCTCCATGATCTAAACGTCCATTCTAAGATTCCGGCCCAGCAGATCAGGACCCGGCTTTTAAAGCTGACCGAGCAGGATCCCTTCCCCTTGGATGAGCTCCAGGAGCAGGCGGTTTATGAGGCGGTGAGCCACGGCCTTTTGATCATCACCGGCGGACCGGGAACGGGAAAAACGACGACGATCAATACGATCATCCGGTATTTTGAACAGGAAGAAATGGAGATTCTTCTGGCGGCGCCCACCGGGCGCGCGGCAAAGCGGATGTCGGAGGCCACCGGGCGGGAATCGAAGACCATCCACCGGCTTTTGGAGCTGACCGGGATCCCGGCGGGGGATTCCGGAGCGGAGTCCGCTGGCGAGAGCCGGCTGGAAGGGATGCATTTTGAACGGAATGAGGAAAATCCTCTGGAAGCCGATGTGATCATCATCGACGAGATGTCCATGGTGGATATCAGCCTGATGCACGCGCTTTTAAAGGCGGTTACCGTTGGAACGCGCCTGATCCTGGTGGGGGATGTGAACCAGCTGCCCAGCGTGGGACCGGGGAATGTGCTGCGGGATATGATCGAGTCGGGAAAATTTCCGGTAGTAAAGCTTACGAAGATTTTCCGCCAGGCGGCGCAGAGCGACATTATCGTCAACGCCCATAAGATCAACGCCGGGGAGCAGGTGCCCTTGAATAAGAGAAGCCGCGATTTCCTGTTTATCCGGCGCGAGCATCCGGCGGATATCATAAAGGATATGATGGTCCTGATAAAGGACAAGCTGCCGGACTATGTCCATGCGCCGATGGAAGAGATCCAGGTGATGACGCCGATGCGCAAGGGCGCCCTTGGGGTTGAGCAGCTGAACCGCCTTTTGCAGGAACGGTTTAATCCTCCCGGGCCGTCAAAGAAGGAAAAGGAGGCGGGCGGAACCGTATTCCGGACCGGCGATAAGGTCATGCAGATCAAAAACAATTATCAGCTGGCCTGGGAAGTGAGGAACCGGTACGGGATTCCGGTAAAAACAGGCGAAGGCGTTTTTAACGGGGATATCGGCATCGTCCGGGAAATCAATCATTTCGCGGAGACACTTGAAGTGGAGTTTGACGAAGGAAGGCGGGCGGAATACAGTTTCCGCCAGCTGGAGGAACTGGAGCTGGCTTACGCGATCACGATCCATAAGTCCCAGGGCAGCGAGTACCCGGCGGTGGTGATCCCAATTTATCCGGGGCCGCGGATGCTGATGACAAGGAACCTGATCTATACGGCCGTGACCCGGGCCAAAGCCTGCGTCTGCCTGGTGGGGATTCCGGAGGTATTCCAGGCCATGGTGGACAACGCGACGGAGCAGAAGCGGTATTCCGGATTAAAGGACCGGATTTTGGAAATCCTGAGGTAGATGGAATGATGATGGGACGGATTCTTGACGTTTTATTTCCAAGGCGCTGCCCGGTGTGCGGCGAGATCGTTGTTCCGGCGGGGCGGTTTGTCTGTCCGTCCTGCCTGGGGCGGCTGTCTCCGGTAAAGGAGCCCGTCTGCAAACGGTGCGGCAAGGAAATTTCGGATCCGTCGGAGGAATACTGCGACATCTGCCGCGGGAAAAAGAGGAGCTTTGAATCGGGGGTCGCGCTTTTGAATTATAATGAAGCGGCCCGAAAGTCCATGTCCCGGATCAAGTATGAGAATAAACGGGAATTTTTGGATTTCTATGGGGCGGCGCTGGCTTACCGGTACGAAAAGGAGATCAAAAGGATGCAGGCGGACTGTATTGTTCCGGTACCGGTCCACAGCTCCAGAAAACGAAGCCGGGGCTTTAACCAGGCGGAGGTTTTGGCGGATATCGTCGGTCAAAAGCTGGGGATTCCGGTGGAAAAGAAGCTTCTTGTCAGGCCGAAGAAAACAATGCCCCAGAAAAATCTTTCCGCGTCCCAGCGGCTTCGCAACCTATCCGGCGCCTTTGCGGCGGGAACGATCCCCAAAGGGATCCGGACAGTCCTGATCGTGGACGATATTTATACGACGGGAAGCACGATCGAGGCCTGTTCCAGGGTATTAAAGGACGCGGGGATCGAGCGGGTTTATTTTGCGGTCCTCTGCGCGACCGGAGGCCGATAGACAGGAAAACACGGCCTGGCACAGCAGTTTTGACAGGTAAAAATAATTCGCACTAAATCTATTGAAAATACACAGCTTCATTGCGAAAATAGAACTATTATAAAAAAACTTTTTCGCAGTGAGGTTAAAATGGGAAGAAAAGAACGAAGGATTCAAAAGAAATTTGAGAAAAACCCAATCAGGGAACTGAATAAGGTCCAGAACAGATTTTACAGCCAGCTCTTCTGGAAGTTTTCCCAGACAGAGGATCCCCGGCATCCAAGCTATATTACTTATACCAACCGTATGATGCTCGGAACATTATACTATAAGGGGATCGCAGGGATAGACAGCATGCAGGAAATGACTGAAAAGTTTAATGATGAGGCGGTTTCTAAAAATCTGTCTGTATTTATGGGTGAAACGGCAAAGGAGTATGTTCCCCACCATGTGACAGAGAATGCATATCTGGAGAGACTGGATCCAAAGGAGCTGGAAGAGATCAAGCAGGATCTGGTGTATCATTTAATCCGAAAGCGATGCTTTGAGGACGCAAGGTATAAGAAGAAATGGCTGGTCATTGTAGACGGAACGCAGCTTTACTGCGGCCGGAGAAAGCTCAATGAGCACTGTTTGGAACGGTGCAGCAATAAAGGGACGGATAAAGAGAACACACTGTATCACCGGGATGTGCTGGAGGCGAAAATCTATTTTGGTGAAAAGCTGGTAGCCAGCATAGGAAGTGAATTCATCGAAAATAACGGAGAAGACCGGAAACGTCAGGAAGGCATGAATGCAGAAGAGATCAAGCAGGATTGTGAAACAAAAGCATTCTTTCGGCTGGCGGAGCGGATCAAGAAGAGATTTCCCCGGTTACCGATCCTGCTGCTGGCAGACAGTCTGTATGCATCGAAACAGGTCATGGAACTGTGCAGGGAATATAAGTGGGAATTTCTGATCCGCTATAAAAAGGGAAGTATCCCGAGCATAGCGGAAGAATACGAAAAGATACCGGAAAAGGGAAAAACGGAGAAGGCAGAATTCGTAAATGAGATCGATTATGAGGGAAAACCCGTACACGTATTAAGGTATCGTGAAGAAAAGGAGGGAGAAATAACAGAATTCCAATGGCTTTGCAGTATAAAGATCAGCAAAGAAAATGCAGAAAAAATGGCGGAAGCAGGAAGGAAACGCTGGAAGATAGAGAACGAAGGGTTTAACCGCCAGAAGAACTGGCAGGGGGACATCACCCATGCATGCAGCTGGAATGACCAGTCACAGAAGAACCATTATCTGATGGAGCAGATCTCGGATTTTATGAAACAGCTGTATGAGTATTATTATCTGAAGAAAAACGGGATAGAAAAGAAACAAAAAAATATATCTTCTGATTTGTTAGCCAGCTTTGGACGGCAACTAACAAAAGAAGATATATTTCCAGTTGATGAATATACACAGTCATGCAACTGAGATAAGTATAGCAAAGGAAGTGATGCCTGCCAAGAGGGAAAAGAACAGAATTATCCACAAAAAGAAAGTATGGTAATAGGTGCGCTTATGGAATGTGGATAAAAGGGGCGAAAAAAAATAAAATGGGGATAACATAATTTCTCAAGGAATTTTTGCTTTATGGCAGGCAGACATTTTTTTACCGTTCAAAACTGTATCATGCTGGTTTTTCTTGCAATGCCGGGAGTTATTGCGTATAATGTAGGAGATATGAGAAGACCGGTGCAGAAAGCGGCTGGTTTTTGCAGGAGAAAAATGCAGACGGAAGTTCTGGCCCGCTTTGCGGGCAAGCAGAAAGTTTTGCAGTATGGTTTACAGGAGGAGTTTGATGAATCAGGAAAAGATTGTTGTAATTGACTTTGGCGGACAGTACAATCAGCTGGTTGCCCGCCGTGTTCGTGAATGCAATGTTTACTGCGAGATTTATTCATATAAGACGGATCTGGAACAGATCCGGGCAATGAAGCCCATGGGAATTATCCTTACGGGCGGCCCCAACAGCTGCTACGAGGAGGGAGCCGCTTCCTGCCGGAAAGAGCTGTTTGAAATGGGGATCCCGGTGCTGGGGCTTTGCTACGGCGCGCAGCTGATGATGCATGTTCTCGGCGGCCATGTCTGCAAGGCGCCGGTGCGTGAGTATGGGAAGATTGAAGTGACGGTGGATAAGACCAGCAAGCTGTTCGGGGATGTTTCGGAAAAGACCATCTGCTGGATGAGCCATAATGACTATATCGAAAGGATCGCGCCTGGTTTCAGAACGGTGGCCCATACGGCGGACTGCCCGGTGGCCGCGGCTGAATGTGAGGAAAAGAAGCTGTATGCGATCCAGTTCCATCCGGAAGTTCTCCATACGCAGGAAGGCAGCAAAATGCTCCACAACTTTATTTATGAGGTATGCGGATGCTCCGGAACCTGGAAAATGGACGCGTTTGTTGAAAACAGCGTAAAGGAGATCCGGGAGAAGGTAGGAAACGGCCGCGTTCTCTGCGCCCTGTCCGGCGGCGTGGATTCGTCGGTGGCGGCTGTTCTGCTCTCCAAAGCGGTGGGCGACCAGCTGACCTGTGTATTCGTGGATCATGGCCTTCTGCGTAAAAATGAAGGGGATGAGGTGGAAGAGGTATTTGGACCGAAAGGGCCGTATCGTCTGAACTTTGTCCGCGTCAATGCGCAGCAGAGATTTTATGATAAGTTAAAAGGCGTTGAGGAGCCGGAGCGCAAGCGGAAGATCATCGGCGAAGAGTTTATCCGTGTGTTCGAGGAAGAGGCGAAGAAGATCGGCGCTGTGGACTTCCTTGTTCAAGGAACGATTTATCCGGATGTGGTGGAGAGCGGCCTCGGCGGAGAGTCGGCTGTGATCAAGTCCCATCATAACGTGGGCGGACTTCCGGAGCATGTGGATTTTAAAGAGATCATCGAGCCGCTTCGGGATCTGTTTAAGGATGAAGTCCGTAAGGTGGGGCTTGAACTGGGAATCCCGGAAAAGCTGGTATTCCGTCAGCCGTTCCCGGGCCCGGGCCTTGGTATCCGGATCATCGGCGAGGTAACTGCGGAAAAGGTTCGGATCGTCCAGGACGCGGACGCCATTTATCGGGAGGAGATCGCCAATGCCGGTCTGGACCGCAGCATCGGACAGTATTTCGCGGCGCTTACCAATATGCGCTCTGTAGGCGTTATGGGCGATGAGCGGACCTATGACTATGCGGTGGCCCTCCGGGCGGTTAACACGATCGACTTTATGACCGCCGAGGCGGCAGAGATCCCGTGGGAGGTCCTTGGCCGCGCTGCGAACCGGATCGTCAACGAGGTGAAAAATGTAAACCGCGTGCTGTATGACTGCACGGGGAAACCGCCGGCGACGATTGAGTTCGAATGATTTCAAGGGTCGAAAAAATCGCATAGTTAAGCGGTTTCTCGGCTTTTGAAATACCTCGTGGCAACGATTTGGCAACACTTTTTCATTATTCATAAAAAGAGAGCTAACTGATTTTGATTCGTCAGTTAGCTCTCTTTTTTATTATAGTTACTGATTGTCGTAAAAATGATAATTTGAATTAT
>DVFQ01000072.1 GCA_018713185.1 Candidatus Copromonas avistercoris (nom. illeg.)
AAAGACTCATCCGGACCGCATGGAAACGAAGAAGTACTGCAGATTCTGTAAGAGACATACGCTGCACAAGGAAACCCGGTAATCCCGGATATTCAAGAAGGACGTGAATCTATGGGAGAAACAGCAAGCAATGAGAAAGCCCCAAAGAAGAGCTTTTTCAAAGGACTGAAAACCGAATTCAGCAAAATTGCCTGGCCGGGTAAGGACACATTGGCAAAACAGACCGTCGCGGTGATCGTCACAACGATTGCTCTGGGCATTGCGATCGCGGTCCTTGACCTGTTGATCCAGTTTGGTCTCAACATTGTCATTGGTTAAGGATGAGGTGAAAGTATGTCAGATGCACAATGGTATGTTGTACACACTTATTCCGGATATGAGAATAAGGTAAAGGTTGACATCGAGAAGACCATCGAAAACCGGGGACTTCAAGATCAGATCTTAGAGGTTTCCGTCCCGATGGAGGAAGTCATCGAGCTGAAGAACGGCGCTCAGAAGCAGGTGGAGCGCAAGATGTTTCCGGGCTATGTGCTGATCCATATGGTCATGAACGACGATACTTGGTATGTGGTCCGCAACACGAGAGGCGTAACTGGCTTCGTTGGGCCGGGCTCCAAGCCGGTACCTCTTTCCGAGGAAGAGATGAGAGGTCTTGGATTCAAGACGCCGGGAGTCGTCGTTGACTTTGCGGTAGGCGATACGGTGGTGGTTATCTCCGGAGCCTGGAAGGATACGATCGGCGTGCTGAAAACGGTAAACGAGTCAAAACAGTCTGCTACGATCAATGTAGAGATGTTCGGCCGGGAGACGCCGGTTGAACTGAGCTTTTCGGAAATCAAGAAGATGTAGCGAAAGGCTGGCAGGCGGAATACAGAATCAAACGCAACAATCAGGCTGCCTTAAATGGTCAGCCAAGGAAGCGGGAGGCGTCAGACCGGCCCGCGTGGGAGGGAAATCCCCGACATTACCACATGATTTAGGAGGTGCCGAATTATGGCAAAGAAAGTAACAGGATATATTAAATTGCAGATCCCCGCTGGTAAGGCAACACCGGCTCCGCCAGTTGGACCGGCTCTTGGTCAGCACGGCGTAAATATCGTACAGTTTACGAAAGAGTTCAACGCCAGGACCGCCGACCAGGGCGATATGATCATTCCGGTTGTAATTACGGTTTATGCGGACAGAAGCTTCAGCTTCATTACCAAGACTCCGCCGGCTGCCGTTCTGTTAAAGAAGGCTGCAAAGATTAAATCCGGATCCGCAGTTCCCAACAAGACCAAGGTTGCGAAGCTTACAAGAGCTGAGGTTCAGAAGATCGCCGAGTTAAAGATGCCGGATCTGAACGCCGCAAGCATCGAGGCTGCGACCAGCATGATCGCCGGAACCGCTCGTTCCATGGGAATCGAGGTCGTTGATTAATCCTGCCGGATAGACGGAAGGCAGAGCGCAGCGCAGAAAACGCGCGACGCGCGATATCACGTGGGAGGGAGAACTCCCGACAATACCACAGGAGGTTTTTAGAATGAAAAGAGGAAAGAGATACGTAGAGGCGGCAAAGGCTATCGACCGCGCTACTCTTTATGATACCGCAGAAGCAATTGCCCTGGTAAAGAAAGCGGCAGTTGCAAAGTTTGACGAGACCATCGAGGTTCATTTAAGAACCGGCTGCGACGGACGTCATGCAGATCAGCAGATCCGCGGCGCCGTTGTTCTGCCGCATGGAACCGGAAAGACCGTAAGAATCCTTGTATTCGCCAAGGGCGTAAAGGCTGACGAGGCTCAGGCGGCCGTAGCAGATTACGTTGGAGCAGAGGAGCTGATCCCGAAGATCCAGAACGAAGGATGGCTGGATTTCGACGTAGTTGTTGCGACTCCCGATATGATGGGCGTTGTCGGACGTCTTGGACGTGTACTTGGACCGAAGGGCTTAATGCCCAACCCCAAGGCCGGAACCGTAACGATGGACGTTACGAAGGCCATCAACGATATTAAGGCTGGTAAGATCGAGTACAGACTTGACAAGACCAATATTATCCACGTGCCAGTAGGTAAGGCTTCTTTCACAGAAGAACAGTTAGCGGACAACTTCCAGACGCTTATGGATGCAATCATGAAGGCGAAGCCCAGCACCGTAAAGGGCGCTTACTTAAAGAGCGTGACCCTGACCTCCACAATGGGACCGGGCGTGAAGTTAAATGTTGCCAAGCTGATGGGCTAAAGCACATTTGCCTTACATTTGCTTTTTAGAAAGTGATTGACAATCCGAATAAATTATGTTAGAGTATCGGAGTATTGAATGCCGAAGACAGCAGGTGCCGCAAGGCGTAAGGTAAAAACACCTGCCGAGGAACATACAAAACTCACATGCGGAATTTTGTGAACCTCTCTGTCTGCGGACAGGGAGGTTTTTTTCCTGTGACGGCTTTACGATACAAGACTAAAACAGGAGGTAGACCATTCATGGCAAAAGTTGAATTAAAGCAGCCGGTCGTAGCTGAGATCGCCGAGCTTTTCAACGGAGCGAAATCTGCAGTAGTCGTTGACTACCGCGGCCTTACGGTTGAGCAGGATACGGCTCTTCGTAAGAAGCTGAGAGAAGCAGACGTGACTTATAAGGTATATAAGAACACGATGATCCGCTTCGCCGCAAAGGGAACCGAGTTTGAGGCTCTTGAGCCCCATCTTGAGGGACCGACCGCTCTGGCTGTATCCAAGAGCGACGCGACCGCTCCGGCAAGAGTCCTGGCTGAGTTTGCAAAGACGGCCGAGAAGCTTGAATTAAAGGGCGGCGTTGTAGAAGGCACCTATTACGATGCAAAGGGAATCAATGTGATCGCTACCATTCCTTCCAGAGAAGTTCTTCTTGGAAGATTACTGGGAAGCATGCAGTCCCCGATCGCCAATTTTGCCCGCGTTCTCAACCAGATCGCAGAGAAGCAGGGCGACGGCGCAAGCGCAGAGGCGTAAGCCAAAGAGCTGGAATGAATTTTATGGAGCGAAGGCTCCAAAGGCGGCATAGCGGCTTTTGGCCGCAGGCTGCATAAAACAAAAAACAGGTTTGATGAAAATATTCATGGAGGTAAATTAGAATGGCAAAGTTAACAACTGCTGAGTTTATCGAAGCAATTAAGGAATTATCCGTTTTAGAGCTGAATGAGTTAGTAAAGGCCTGCGAGGAAGAGTTTGGCGTATCCGCAGCAGCAGGCGTTGTTGTTGCAGCTGGCGCAGCAGCAGGCGGAGCCGCTGAGGAAGAGAAGACCGAGTTCGACGTTGAGCTGACCGAGGTTGGCCCGAACAAGGTTAAGGTTATCAAGGTTGTTCGTGAAGTTACCGGCCTTGGCTTAAAGGAAGCGAAGGATGTTGTTGACGGTGCTCCGAAGGTTGTTAAGCAGGGCGCTTCCAAGGAAGAGGCTGAGGACATCAAGACCAAGCTTGAGGCTGAGGGCGCAAAGATCACCCTTAAGTAATTCAACTGAAAAAAGCTTGCTTTTATGGGGAGGATCACGGATGTGGTCCTCTCTTTTTCGTATTTTCCTTTACTTTGCGCGCCCAATCCGCTACAATAAAATAAGAGGCAGTCTGGCGGGGCCGGTTTCCTTATGGCGCGGATTGTCATCACAGAAAAGAAAGGGCAGTGTCTCCCACTGCAGGGTGAACGAATGAAAGTATTGATTATCGGGGGCGTGGCTGCGGGGACCAAAGCTGCGGCCAAATTGAAGAGAATGGACCGGTCTCTGGACGTAACGATCGTGACGAAGGGAAAGGATATTTCCTATGCCGGCTGCGGGCTTCCCTACTATGTGGGCGGCGTGATCGAGGATAAGTCGGAACTGATCGTGAATACGCCGGCTTCCTTCGCGGCGCTGACCGGCGCCAAGGTGTTGACGGAGCGGGAAGTGGTGCGCCTGGACGCCGGAGCAAAGAAGGCGGAGGCAAAGAATCTGAGAAACGGCAATACGGAGGAATATTCCTATGACGTCTGTCTGATCGCCGTGGGCGCTTCTCCCATTGTGCCCCGGCTGGAGGGAATTACTCTTCCGGGCGTATTTACCATGCGTACGCCCCAGGACGCCATTGAGATCCGGGAATTTTTGGAGACGGAGGCGCCGAAGCGGGCGGTCGTAGTCGGCGGCGGTTTTATCGGACTGGAAACAGCGGAAAACCTTCAGGCTCAGGGATTATCGGTGACGGTGATCGATATGGCGGATCAGATCATGCCCGGCTTTGATCCGGAAATGGCGGATTACGCAAAACGCCATCTGGTGAAAAAGGGGATCAAGGTGATGACCGGGACGAAGATGGAATCGATCCTGGGAACCGCAAAGGCCGAGGGCGTTAAGACGGATCAGGGAGAGCTTAAGGCGGATATCGTCGTTATGTCCTTGGGAATCCGGCCCAATACCGCGTTCTTAAAGGATACGGGGCTGGAGTTCATGCCCAACGGAACGATTCCGGTGGATGAAACCATGCGGACCAACCTGGCGGATATTTACGCGGCCGGAGACTGCGCCTGCGTGACGAACCGGCAGACGGGAAAACGCGCCTGGTCGCCCATGGGCTCCTCTGCCAATATGGAGGGCCGCACCTTCGCGAGAGCACTCTGCGGGCAGGATGTTCGCTATGAGGGCGTTTTAGGGACGGCGGTTGTAAAGCTTCCTGATCTGAACGGAGGCAAGACCGGACTTTCCGAGGCGGCGGCCAAGGCGGAAGGCTATGAGACGGTGTCCAACGTCTGCGTGGTGGACGATAAAGCCCATTATTATCCGGGCGCGTCTGCCTTTATCATCAAGACGGTGGCGGATAAAAAGACGAGAAAGCTGCTGGGCGTACAGGTTTTAGGCTCCGGCGCTGTGGATAAGGTAACAGATGTGGCGGTAACGGCGATCACCATGGGAGCCACCGTGGATCAGCTGGCGAATCTGGATCTGGCGTATGCGCCGCCGTTCTCTACGGCAATCCATCCGCTGGTGACGGCCATCGGCATCCTGACCAACAAAATGGATGGGATCCTGGACAGCTTTACGCCGGCAGAGTTTGCGGCGGGAGCGGCAGAGGGATACCGGGTGATCGATACGTCGCCGGTTCCGGCGATTTCCGACGCGCCCTATGTGGACGTTACCCAGGTAAACGGGCCGGTAGAGGGATTAGGAAAGGACGAAAAGCTCCTCTTGATCTGCGCCAAGGGAAAGAGAAGCTACCTGCTTCAGAACCGGCTGAAATTTTACGGCTACACCAATACGAAGGTATTGGAGGGCGGCTTGACCTTTAACGAATATAAGAAATCGGCGTCGGGCAAGGTAACGGTCAGCGCCGAGGAGATCACCCGCTTAAAGGCGCTGGGCTGTCTGCACAATAAGGGAACCGACAATTTCAACGTCCGCGTTATTACCAGAAACGGAAATATTACGGCGGCGGAGAGCCAGGCCATTGCGGCGGCGGCCGAGAAATACGGAAGCGGACGGATCGCCATGACCACCCGCCTGACCATGGAGATCATCGGCGTGCCCTATGGAAATATCGACGCGCTGAGGGAAGAGCTGGCGGAAGCCGGCCTGGAAACGGGCGGAACCGGTTCCAAGGTCCGTCCGGTGGTAGCCTGCAAGGGAACCACCTGCCAGTACGGCCTTCTGGATTCCTACGCGCTCTCCGATAAGATCCATGAAATGTTCTACCATGGCTATGCCGGCGTTAAGTTGCCTCATAAATTCAAGATCGCGGTGGGCGGATGTCCCAACAACTGCGTGAAGCCCAATCTGAACGATCTGGGCATCGTTGGCCAGAGGATCCCGCAGTTTAACAGCGAGATCTGCCGCGGCTGCAAGGTCTGCCAGGTGGAGAAATCCTGCCCGATGAAGGCCTCCGCTGTTGTGGACGGAAAGCTTAGGATCGACGAGGAGGTCTGCAACAACTGCGGCCGCTGCGTTGGAAAGTGCCCGTTCCACGCGCTGGACGAGGGTGCATACGGCTATAAGATCTATATCGGCGGACGCTGGGGCAAGAAGGTTGCCCACGGCCATGCCTTAAGCCCGGTGTTTACCAGTGAGGAAGAAGTCCTTTCCATTATTGAAAAAGCGATTCTTCTGTTCAGGGAACAGGGTGAGACCGGCGAACGGTTCGCGGATACCATCGCGCGTCTTGGCTTTGAAAATGTGGAACGGCAGCTCCTGTCCGATGAGATCCTCTCCAGAAGAGAAGCGATCATCGGCGCGAAGCTGCACCTGGTCGGAGGCGCGACCTGTTAACCGCGGCGTGAAGTTCCGCACTTAGCTGCGGCTCTAAGCCTCATGTCGGTAAAAACAGCTCCCGCACAGAAAGGAAAGCCCGGAAACGGCCAAAGGTTCCGGGCTTTTTCCTGTAAATAGAGGCAGAAATGTGGAAAAAGGCTTCGTAGCATGGAATTATTGTGGAAAGAACGGCGGGAATGTGATAGAATAGCCGGGTAGGAAAGACAGCAGGAATGAGGAGAGAGGAATGAGCATTGAGGAGCTGATCGGACGGTATCCGAATCTGGAGGTATGCAGAGGCTCGCTGGAAGCCGCGTATAAGACTCTGGAAGAATGCTTTGCGGGAGGCGGAAAGCTTTTGATCGCGGGAAATGGTGGGAGCGCCGCCGATTCCGATCATATTGTGGGGGAGCTGATGAAAGGCTTTGTAAAGCGGCGGCCGCTTTCGGAGGAGTTGAAGCAGGCTCTTGAGGCTGCGGATCCGATTCGCGGAAAGGAGCTGGCAGAAAAACTCCAGGAAGCGCTTCCGGCCATCGCCCTGACAAACCACGCGGCGCTATCGTCGGCCTTTGCCAACGATGTGGACGGGGTTTTAAGCTATGCCCAGCAGGTGAACGGCTATGGACGGACCGGCGATGTATTCCTTGGAATCAGCACTTCGGGCAATGCGGAAAACGTGATGTACGCGGCGGTGACGGCCAGGGCGAAAGGGATGCGGGTGATCGCCCTGACGGGAAAGACGGGCGGAAAGCTGGGAGCCTTCGCCGACATTTCCATTATTGTTCCGGAACAGGAGACATACAAGATCCAAGAGCTTCATCTTCCGATCTACCATGCGCTCTGCCTGATGCTAGAGGAACGGTTCTATGAGCGGTAAGAAGGCTTTGGCCTGGAATCTGCTGGTTCCGTTTTTGATGCTTTTGGTGTCGGAAGGAGCGACGGGGAATCTTTTTCGTCTTTCCGCGCCGGGCGTGATTTTGGGGACGGCGGTTTATTACATCCTGTATCTGGGGGTATTCTTTTTTGCAGGAACCACGAAGGCGTCCTGGCTGCTTTTAAATCTGGCGGTTTACGGGCTGGCGGCGGGGGAATACTTTGTTATCAGCTTCCGGGAGCGGCCGGCGATGATCTGGGATGTGCTGGCCCTGCGGACGGCGATGACGGTATCCGCCAATTACCGGTTTACGGTTACGCCCCGGCTGGTCCTTACATTCCTGGGAACCCTTCTTTTGGGAATTGGTTCCTGGAAGATTCCGCTGCGCTTGGAAAACAGGAAGATACGATGGAAGGCGCGGGGAGCCTGGGCAGGTGTGACTGCGGCCTTTGCCGTGTTGCTTTACGGCGTTTTGACGCCGGCCCTTAAGCTTTCAGTTCCCATGTGGGACCCGATCATCAGCTTTGAGCGGCAGGGATTTTTATTGTCTACGGTGCTTTCCCTTGAGACGCTGTTTCCGCAGAAACCGGCGGGATATGAAACGGAGACGGCCCGGAAGCTATTGGAACGATTGGAGAAAGAAGCCGGTGCAGGAGAGGAACCTGGCAGCGAAACGGAGCTGCTTGGCAGGAACGAAACGGTGGTTCCAGAGAATGTGATCTGTATCATGAACGAGAGCTTCGCCGACCTTCGGATTTTCAACGGCCTGGTTTCGGGAAATTCCTTTGAGACGGACGGCCCGTTCCTTTCTTACTATGACAGCCTTTCGGAAAACGCGCAGAAGGGCTGGCTGTATGTTCCCGTATTCGGCGCGATGACGGCCAACAGCGAGTATGAATTTTTAACGGGAAATTCCTGCGCCTTTGTGCCCCAGGGCTCGATCCCGTATCAATTTTATACGAAGCCGGGCGATGGCTCTTTGGCCCGGGCCTTTGGAGAGGCCGGATACCGGACGGCTGCTATGCATCCTTATCCTGGCTATAACTGGAACCGGACGGAAGCTTATGAAAATCTGGGCTTTGATGAGTTTTTGGATCAGGATTACTATGAAGCCTCCGGTTTCCTGGATGAGGGAGAAGCGGGCGGATCTGCGGACAGCAGGATGCCGAGGGGATATTTAAGCGACGCGGCGGATTATGAAGCGCTGATCCGACAGGTGGAAGAGAAAAAGCCGGGCGAGAAGCTGTTTTTATTCAACGTGACCATGCAGAACCACGGCGGCTATGAGGTGGCGGATTTTCCGGCCGATGTGCATGTGACGGCGGTAAACGGAGAGGACTGTCTGGGAGAATATCCCAAGGCGGATCAGTATCTGACTCTGATGAAGCGGTCGGACGAGGCGTTAAAAATGCTTCTTGACTATTTTTCCGCTTGTCCCCAGCCGACGCTGATCGTCTTATTCGGGGATCATGAGCCCAGTGTGGAAACTTCTTTTTACGAGGCGCTTTACGGTACGCGGTGGAGCCAGGTTCCGGGAGAGCAAAAGCGGTATTCCTTTGTGACGCCGTATCTGATCTGGAGCAACTACGAACGGGACGCCGGTGACTTGGGGGATATGAGCGCCTTTATGCTGGGCGGCCAGGTACTACGGGCGGCGGGGATGGAAGCCGGAGGCTTCGGCTATGCCGTCGAACGATTAAGAGGAGAGTACCCGATGGTCCATTCCATGGGCCTTCTGACAAGGGACGGCCAGTTCCTGGACGTGCTGGAAACGGGGACCCTGGATCTTTCCCAGACCGTAAAAGAATACCATATGCTGCAGTACTACAGAATGTTTGAGGAGAAACCGGAATAAATTCCGGGGTGAGGGATGAAGAAACGAGAATTGGCGGCGCTGATTGTGATGGCCATGGCGGCGGTATCCGCTCTGTTGATCGGAATCGGCGAGATCTACGTAATCGGAGTGGACGGAGACCGTTTAAAGGAGACGGAGACGCTGCATCTTTTGGGAGAAACGGCGGCTCTTTTTGCCGTTTTATTCCTGACCCTTTCTCTGATCCGCCGCCGGGCGGCCTGCGCGCTGCTTTTGGGCGCCGTTTCATCGGTTTTCCTGTGGCTGCATCAGGCGTTCCTCCCGGTTCTCGCAAGCGGACTATATCTATGCGCCCTGGTGGGGACGGGCCAGATCTTCCTCGGCCTTTTGGACCGGAAACGTCAGCTGGCCCCGGGGCATCTTGTGACCTGGATGGCTTCGCTGATCTTAGGCTGCGGGCTTACGATCCTTTTGTTCTGTGCGATGTCCCTTTTGGGCGCCGGAGGGATCGGCAATACGAGAGCCGCGGCCGTCATCCTTTTTCTGGCCGCCGGATTTCGATGGGTTCAGAGCCTTAAAACAAAGGAGGGGAGCTACCGCCTTCAGAAGCTTTTCCATGAAAGCGGGCGGATCCCGCCGGTTATCGCGGGCCTTTTGGCGTTCATTCTTGCTATGCTGCTTTTGCAGGCCGGGCGCATGAACCTGTGCATTGACTATGATTCCCTCCATTACAGCCTCCGCTCCCAGTATGTTCTGGATAACGGCGGCGGAATTTACGAGAATCTGGGAAGCGTCAATGTGGTCTATACGTATTCCAAAGGGCTGGAGATCCTGCTGCTGCCGCTTTCCGGGCTGCCCTCCCACAGCTTTTTCCTGGCCTTCCAGCTCTGGTTTGCGGCCGGGATCCTGATCGTCTGTCACAGGATCGTAACGCTGTTTGTCAACCGGCGGCTGGGGATCCTCTGCATGGCGGTTTTGGCCAGCATCCCCGGGATCATGAATATGAGCATTTCCGCGAAGACGGATATTTCGACGGCGTTTTTTCAGCTGTTGATGCTCTATTTTCTCCTGCTGTACACGAAGCGCCAGAAAAGCAGCTACCTGGTGATGGCGGCCAACGCCTTTATGATGACGATGGTGCTAAAGCCCACCGCTCTGGTATTTTCCACCATTGCGGCCGGAACCGCCGGATTATTCCTTCTGCTTAACGGCCGTCTCCGTTTCCGGCTCCGGGGAAGCCTGCTTCCCTCCGCGGGCGTCATGGCGGCGATGTGGGGAATGGTCTGGCTGCGGACCTGGCTCCATACGGGGCTTCCGGTTACGTCCGTCTTTTATTCCATCTGGGCGAAGCTGGGTTTTACGGTCCGTTACCCGTACCGGTTTGACGATCTTCCCTCCAACGGAGGCGCGCTTTTTTCTTTAAGCGGGCTTAAGCATATTTTAAAACGGCTGTTCGGCGTCTTGGTGGCTCCGGTGGGAGAGGATATGGCCCATGTGCGGATCGCCTGGGGGACTCCGCTTCTGGTGATCTTTCTTTTGCTTTTGCTGCTTCCGGCGTTTGTAAAGATGCGCGGGCTGGAGAAGCGGGACAAAAAGCCGCTCTGGTGCCTGATCTGGGTTTTATTGACCAACGGAGCGGCGAGCTTAGCGGCGCTGTATCTTTTGTGGCAGGTGGACGGCAATTATTTTATTCTTTTGTACACGCTGCTGGCGATGACGGCGGTGATCATTTTGGGCAAGCTTCAAAGCCGGTTCTTGGCGCGCCTGATCATGAAAATGCTGGTCCCCTTCGCGGTTTTTAATGTTACCGTTACGGCCGTCAGCAACTGGGCCGGAGCGCTGGGGCTCAGTCCGGTGCGCCTTGTCCATGCCGGATACTATGATCACCGGGCCGAGGAGAAGGAGCGGCTGATCCACTACGGCAATCAGGAAATCTGGGAAATCCTGGCGGAGGATCCGAAGACGCGGGTCTTGATCTTCGGCGAGCAGCCGGAGCTTTTAAGCTTCCCGTGCAACGCCCAGAGCTATACGGACATTGAGGGCAGCGGGGGAAATTATATGATCACCGCCAGTACCGAGGCCCTTGTGGAATACCTGATCTTTGCGGATATGGATTATGTTTATCTGGGAAGCGGGTATCTGAGGCCGGGAACAGAAGCCTGGGATCATGTGATATCCATGCTGCGGGACGGATATCTGACGGAGCTTACGTACGAAAATGGCAACGCGCTGGCAGCGTTTTGTCCGGAACCGCCGGCGCCGGAGGATCCGGACGGAGCGGTGGAAGAATTTTCCGCCAATTACTGGCCTGGGGAACAACAGTAGAGGGAGAGGAACAGAGGAATGGAACTGGGGGAAAAGCTGGAGCGAGGATGGAGACGGAGTACGGAGAGCCTTTTGATTTTCGCGGTTCTTCTGGGCTTTGGGTTTTTCATCAACCGGGAAGTAGAGCTTAAGGGACTTTACATGGATGATCTTTATCTGTGGTCCTGCTATGGGGAGCAGTCCTTCATGGAGTACGTTTTTCCCATGGGCGGGAGCCGGTTCCGCTTTGTTTTCTACCTGGCTTCCTGGCTGGAGCTTCTGTTTCTGGGCGGTCATGTGGAATGGATGGTTCCGTTCAACATTCTTCTCAACAGCCTGATCGCGTTTTCCATTTACCGGATGTGTCTTTCCTTCAGCAGCGGCCGGAAGGCGGTGAGCCTGGTCCTGGCGCTGGCATTTTTAAGTTCCCGGATGGCATATTACCAGATCGGCCAGTTTTACGGCCTGATGGAGAGTCTGGGCCTTTGGGCGGCCGTCGGGATCCTGTATTTCCTGTATCGTTACATGAATGAACGAAATTCCGTCAGCTATTTGTACGGATGTCTTCTGTATTTTCTCGCCAGCTTCATTCATGAACGGTATATGTCGCTGCTTCCGGCTCTTCTTTTGGCGTTGGCGCTGGCGCCGAAAAGACGCGGGAGCAAGAGATATGAGGATGGAAGGCGCGGATCTTTAAAGAAAGCCGGCTGGGAAGAGGAGGACGATGGAGAAAACGCCCGGGGAACCGTTCGGGAAACCGCGCAGGAAACCGCAAGAGGGCGTTCCAGAGGCAGGGGAACCGGGCGCGGCCGGTCCTTTGCGGCTGCCGAATCCGAACTTCCCAAATGGCAGCTGTTTTTGGTCACGCTCCTGGTATTTGGAGCCATCCAGGCGATCCGTTTCCTTACGATCGGCACGCTGGCCCCCGCGGGAACCGGAGGAACGGAGGTGGCGGATACCTTTTCCCTGGCGGATTCCATAAGCCATGCATGGGAACAGGCGGCCTTTGTATTCGGGCGGAATTCGGGCCCGGATTATCTCTGTATCCTGCCCTATGAGGATTCACCGGACGGGATCCGGCTTTTGATCCTGTTATCCAACCTGGTGCTGTTTGTATCGGTGGCGCTGTTTGCGGTCTGCGCGGTCAGGGATAGAAGCAGGCTGTTGGTCCACTTGAAAAACGCGGCGCTGTTCCTTGTGTTTATTGCCATGTGCATCGGTTCTTCCAGCGTTACGATCCGGGTGGAGATGCGCTGGGTATATGTGGTGTTTGCCCTGGCGCTTCTGTTCTTTTCCTATATGTCCTCGGTAATGGGAAGAGCGGGAGCCCTGGTATTCCTCTATGCCGCCCTTGCCGTTCCCGCGGAAAATTTTTACCGGGATCACTGGGACAATTTGTATCTTTGGCCGGAACAGGCGAAGTACAATTCCCTGGCGGAGCAGACCATTGAAAAATACGGTCAGGAGATTTTTGAAAAAGAGGTCTATATTATCGGCAATACCTATGAGATGAGCGAGTTTACCGCCGAGACCTTTTTAAAGGTCTATGACCGGGCGGGAAGCTACGACGGCAGGAGCATCCAGTTTATCGACAGTGATCTCGATTTTAAAGAGCTTTCGGAGGACATGGTGATCCTCGCTGAGGATCCGGAGCATAACGCCTACCAGGACGTAACGGATTTTGTAAAAAAACAGCGGCTCAACTATGCCTATGGAAGTTATGAGGACGGCTGGGTTGACGAACACGCGAAGATCGTGTTTATGAACGGCGAAAGGGATCAGGTAACGCTGTCCTGCTATTATCCGGGAACCGTGACCGGCGACCAGGTGTGCCAGGTGACGGTCAACGGGAAGCGGATGCCGGATCTGGTGTTTACGGATCAGAATATGACCTATGAGATTCCCTCCGCGCCGTACCAGATGATCGAGCTGGAGCTGTCCTGCAACTTTTACGTTGCGAATGCGAAGGAAACGAGAGGAGAAGAAAAGCTGGCGATGATCGTCACGATCAACGCGGAATAAGGAAGATAAATGGATCGGACAGGATGATCCGTTTGTCATATGGTTAGGAGAATTGAAATGGATGAAGTGAATATCGTCCTTGGAGCCCTTGCGGCGTTGGCTTTGGCCGCGGCTTCCGGATTTTTCTGGAAACGGAAGAATATCGCGGCCCATTTAAGCCCCGTCAGGCGGGAGCTGAAAAAGGAGAAGGCCTGGCTGCGGCGCGGGGAGTATAACGCCGCTATGGTAAAAGGCCGCCAGAATCTGGAGCTCCTTTTGAAGCTGGTGGCGGAGTTCCACGGGATCCAGCTGGACAATACGGCCCAGGCGGTGGCCAATGCCAAGGCCGGGCCGGAAAAGAACGTCTTTCTGGCGCACCGGCGTCAGGGACGGCGGGTAAAGAAGGTTATGACCCATCAGCAGTTCGGCTGGTGGCTGGACGCCAACGGGTATCTGGACCGGGTCGGAAAGTGGGAGCTGAACGAAATCCGCTTAATTGGAAATAAAGCGGTGCATGAGAATTATGCTTCCAAGGAGGATGCCTGGAGCCAGTACAATTATCTGGAGGATGTCTTTAAGCTGATTTCGGAGAAGAATGCCGGTCATGAGCGAAAGGCCACGGACGCGGCAGAGAAGAAGAGAAACGAAGGGGCTGCGTCCTGCGAGGCAAAAAAACAGATGGTTCCGGCGGCGAAGAAAGAGACCCAGAAGAATAAAACAAAGAAGAAAGAAGCAAAGCAGAAAGAACCGGCGAAGCCGGAACAGCCGGAAGCCGGAAAAGCAAAGCAGAAAAAGAAGAAGCAGAAAACGGCGGCGAAACAGGAAGCTGTGAAGAACCAGGAAGCGCCAAAGAAGCAAGAGACGGCGAAGAAACAGGAACCGCCAAAGAGTCAAGAACCTGCGGAGAAGAAACTGGAAGAAAAGAAACAGGAAGAGAAGAAGCAGGCGGAGCAGGCGCCGGTCAAGCTCAGCGCGTCGGCGAAGCGGCGGGCAAGAAGGAAACGGGCGAAGGCCAGACAGGCTCAGGCACAGCAGGCGGCGGCCAGCCAGGAGACGGAAGCGCGGAAGGAACCGGCCGGTCAGGCGAAGAAGAAAGCGGACGCGGCGGCAGACAAGCCGGAGAAGAAGACAGAGGCGGCGGCAGACAGACCGCAGGAGAAACCAGAGGCGGTATCAGGCGCAAAGAAGCGCCGCAGGCCGCGCAGGAGGAAACCGAAGCCGCAGGCGGCGGGCAATGGAGGAGTGAATGAAGCAGCGAATTAAGGAATGGTGCTATTTCGTATTTCCGGCAGCAGGAGTCCTGTTTTATCTGGCGTATCTGCACCGGTCTTCCATCGACATGGTTTATTCCGACTATATCCGCCTGATCAATTCATATCTTCCGGATGTATGGGATCCGGAAAAGTTTTTCGTTCCCGATCTTTTGACCAGGATCCCGGTGAATTATCTGGAGCGGGGAATCAATGTGGAGCTTTTTGGCTACAGCGTAGCCTTTGACCGGGTCATGGGAGTCTTGGCCTTCGGCCTCTCCGCGTTGGCGATCGGGATTTATGCCAGACGGCAGCGGATCGGCCTTTTTTGGTACGGGGCCGCAATGGTGATCATGTTCAGCCTCAATAAATGGGAGATGCTTTACAACGGAACCGGCTGGGCCCATTTCCTGGCGTTTGCCTTTTTCTTTTTCAACTATGTGCTGCTGAATCGGGTCTATGAGGTGCGCAACGGAAGAAAAACCGTAAACGGCGGCCGGATCAGCGGCCGCTCCTGGAGGCGGATGCTCATTGGACTTGCGGTCCTCCCGGCGGTGATCACCATCGGGGTCGCCGGCCCCTACTGCGCGATCTACACGATGACCTTGCTCTTGTCCTACGGGTTTATTGCGCTTAGGAACCGGTTTTTTATGTATCAGGTGCTGAAGGAGCATGACCCGGATTGGAAGCGGGACCGGCGCGCGGCGGCTATTGGGGTCATCGACTCCAGGATGTGCGCTTTGACGGACAGGCAGATTATCTGCCTTTTGGCGGCGGCGGTCTGGCCCCTCCTTTTATATCTTTGGAGCAATTCCCAAGCGGTTTACGAGCATGCCGGTACGGTGGATACGCCGCTTCTTACGGCTTTTTTGCAGGAACCGAAATTTTTTATTAAATTCTTTCTGAAATCTTTTGCTTCCGCCGTTTTTGGAGTAGAATTAATTTCCAGACATATGGCGGAGCTGCCGGATATGGTCTGGTATCTTCTGGGACTGCTGGTGTTAGCGGCGTACTTTTTCGCTCTGTGGATGAATTTTTATTACCGGATCTCTGAGTGTACGATCCTGCCGTTAATGCTTTTGGCCGGAGGCGGCATGAACCATCTGCTGATCCTTGTCAGCCGCTATATTTTCATGCCCAATGCCGATTACGGAATGAGTTCCCGGTACGCGCTTCAGTACCAGATCGGGATCCTGGGGATCCTGCTTACTTTCGCGCTGGCGGCGCAAAAGCAGCGGGAAAAGAAACCGGGGCAGGCGGTCCGGCTTTTGGCGGCAGCCGTGACGGCGGTATTCCTCGCGGGAAATCTGATCACGACGGCGGAGGAATTTTCCTATGGCATCCACCGGAAGAATTACAATATGGGGAATCGGGAAATCCTTTTGAATTTTGAGCAGTTCTCGGACGAAGAGCTGGAAACGACGCTGGAGTATCACAAGCCCGGCTGCCGGGAGGCGCTGCAGATTTTAAAGGATCACCAGTGGAATATTTTCAGAGAGCCTTAAGGGGCGCGAAACAATGGAGGAGCATTCATGAAGGTAGTTATTCTTGCAGGCGGATTTGGAACCAGGATCAGCGAAGAGAGCCATCTGAAGCCGAAGCCGATGATCGAAATCGGAGAGCAGCCGATCCTGTGGCATATTATGAAATATTATTCCCAGTTCGGATATAATGAATTTATTATCTGCCTGGGCTATAAGCAGTATGTGGTAAAGGAATATTTTGCCGACTATTTCCTTCATACCTCGGATGTCACCTTTGACCTGACCAATAACTCGATGAAGGTTCACAATAATTACGCGGAGCCGTGGAAGGTGACGTTGATCGATACCGGGCTTTATACCATGACCGGCGGGCGGGTAAAGCGGATCCGTCCCTATGTGGGAGACGAGCCGTTTATGCTGACCTACGGCGACGGCGTAGCCAACGTGAATTTAAAGGAACTGGAGGAGTTCCACAAGAGCCACGGAAAGATCGCCACGCTTACGGCGGTGAATATTGGCCAGCGGTTCGGCGTTTTGGATCTGGACGACGCCGGGAAGATCCAGGCCTTCCGGGAAAAGGACGATGACGACGGAAGCTTGATCAACGGCGGATTTATGGTCTTAAATCCCGGCGTGTTTGATTATATCGAGGGAGACGAGACGGTCTTTGAGCAGGAGCCGCTGCGGAATCTGGCGCGGGACGGAGAACTGATGGCGTTCCGTCATGAGGGTTTCTGGAAATGCATGGATACTCAGCGGGAAAAGCAGCAGCTGGAGGTAATGTGGCAGTCGGGAAAGGCGCCCTGGAAGATCTGGAAAGGATGACCTATGGAGAAGGACATTTTAGAATTTTATAAGGGAAAACGGGTGCTGGTGACCGGGCATACCGGATTTAAGGGGAGCTGGCTTTGCCGGATCCTTGTAAACGCGGGGGCGGCGGTGACCGGCTACGCCCTCGAGCCGCCGACGGAGCCGGATCTCTTTTCTATGGCGGGACTTGAGGGAAGGATGGAGTCGGTCATCGGCGATATCCGGGATCTGGAAAAACTAAAGAAGACGTTCGAGGCGGCGCAGCCGGAGATCGTGTTTCACCTGGCGGCGCAGCCCATTGTCCGCGATTCCTACAAGGATCCGGTTTATACCTATGAAACCAATGTCATGGGAACGGTTCATATTATGGAATGCGCCCGGCTGTTTCCCTGCGTCCGTTCGCTTTTGAATGTGACGACGGATAAGGTATATGAAAACCGGGAATGGGAATACGGGTACCGGGAAACGGACCGGCTGGACGGCTATGATCCCTACTCCAACAGCAAATCCTGTTCAGAGCTGGTGACCCACAGCTATAAAAAATCCTTCTTTACGGACGGGCGGTGCGCGGTTTCCACCTGCCGGGCCGGAAACGTGATCGGCGGCGGAGATTTTGCCAACGACCGGATCGTTCCCGACTGTGTCCGGGCGGCGGTGAAGGGAGAGGCCATTGTGGTCCGGAATCCTTATTCCACCAGGCCGTATCAGCATGTTTTGGAGCCGCTGTTTGTATATCTTCTTATCGCCATGGCCCAATATGAGGATCCTTCCTTTGCTGGATATTATAATGTGGGGCCCGACGATGAGGACTGCATAACAACAGGCCAGCTGACGGATCTGTTCTGCTCGGCCTGGGGCGGGGGCGTATCCTGGATCAATCAAAGCGACGGCGGCCCCCATGAGGCCAATTTTTTGAAGCTGGACTGCTCGAAGATAAAAAAGGTGTTCGGATGGCGGCCGGCGTTCCATGTGCGGGAGGCTGTGGAGCTTTCGGCTTTGTGGTATCGGACCTGGGCTGAGGGCGGCGAAGTGACGGCGGTTATGGACAGCCAGATCCGGCGGATGTTTTCGCCCGGGAGAAATCTGGCTGAAAAAGATTTGGCTGAAAAAGATCTGGCTGAAAAAAATCTGGCTGAAAAAGATTCGTCCGGAAAAGATGGAGGAAATGAAATATGTTTGAGAATATGACGGAGGGTCAGGCGCGCCGGGAGATCCTGGAGGCGGTGGCCGAATACGCAAAAAAGTTTCATGAGCAGAAGAAAGAATTCCATGAGGGCGACCGGATTCCCTACGCGTCCCGGGTCTATGACCATGAGGAAATGGTGAATCTGGTGGACAGCGCTTTGGAGTTTTGGCTGACCTCGGGCCGCTACACCGAGGAGTTTGAGAAAAAGCTGGCGGATTATCTGAAGGTTCGCTACTGCTCTCTGGTCAATTCCGGTTCCTCGGCGAATTTGATCGCGTTTATGGCGTTGACTTCGCCGCTTTTGGGGGACAGGCGGATTGGCCGCGGCGACGAGGTTATTACCGTGGCGGCCGGATTCCCGACGACAGTGACGCCGGCGATCCAGTATGGAGCGGTGCCGGTATTTGTGGATGTTGCGATCCCCCAGTATAATATTGACGTAACCAAGCTTGAGGCTGCCCTTTCGGAAAAGACGAAGGCGGTAATGTTGGCCCATACGCTGGGAAATCCCTTTGACCTGACGGCGGTAAAGGAGTTCTGCGACGCCCATGGTCTTTGGCTGGTGGAGGATAACTGCGACGCCCTGGGGACGGTCTATGAGCTGAAGGGAGAAAGAAAATTTACGGGAACCATCGGCGATATCGGCACCTCCAGCTTTTATCCGCCCCATCATATGACCATGGGTGAGGGCGGAGCGGTCTATACCGACAATCCGCTGTTAAATAAGATCATCCGCTCCTTTAGGGACTGGGGACGGGACTGCGTCTGCCCGTCGGGACACGACAATGTCTGCGGCCACCGGTTCGACAGGCAGTACGGCGAGCTGCCGTTAGGATATGACCATAAATACGTATATTCCCATTTTGGATACAATCTGAAGGCGACGGATCTGCAGGCGGCCATCGGCTGCGCCCAACTGGATAAGTTCCCGTCCTTTGTGGAAAAGCGGCGCCATAATTTCGCCCGTCTGTGGAAAAACCTGGAGGATACCCAGGACCAGCTGATCCTTCCGGCGGCGGCGGAGCATTCCGAGCCCAGCTGGTTCGGCTTTTTGATCACCTGCCGGGAAGGCGTGGACCGGAACCGGCTGGTGCGGTATATTGAGAGCAAAGGCGTCCAGACCCGGATGCTGTTCGCGGGGAATCTGACGAAGCATCCCTGCTTCGATGAGATGAGAAAAACCGGCGGGGGCTACCGGATCGCAGGCGGTCTGGAAAATACGGATCGGATCATGGCGGATACCTTCTGGATCGGCGTTTATCCGGGAATGACCGATGAGAAGATCGACTATATGGCCCGGGTGATCAAGGAAGGACTTTCGCAGCAGAAAGAGGGATAGGGATTATGGCACAGGCATCCTTTGACCTGACAAAGGTTCATCAGGCGAACTTAAAGATGTTAAAGGAGATCGACCGGATCTGCCGGAAATATAAGCTTCAGTATGCGCTGGACTCGGGAACGCTTTTAGGGGCGGTCCGCCACGGCGGATTTATTCCCTGGGACGACGACGCGGACGTGATGATGACCCGGAGCAACTATGAAAAGTTCGCGAAGGTGGCGAGACGGGAGCTGCCGGAAGGCATGTCCTTCGTGGAGCCCAATGAATATCACGGCGGGAAGGCGTTTTATGATTTCGTCTCCCGGGTGACCTACGATAAGAGCCAGAAATTTGAGGAATCAAAGAAGATGGCGTTTTATGACGACAAGATCAGCCGCCTGTGCGTGGATATTTTTGTAACCGACGCGCTTCCGGCCGGTCCTGTCTCGAAACGGCTTACCAAGCTTTGCCATTGTATCGTGTACGGATTGGCCCTGGGCCATCGGTACGGGCTGTCCCTTTCAGACTATAAAGGAATGATGAAGCTGTTCGTCTTTGTCCTTTCCTCTGTGGGGCGGCTGATCCCGTTTCCGGTGATCTACCGGTGTTGGCGCAGGCTTTGCTTAAAGGACCGGAAGAAAAATTATCCGCTTTATTTTTACAGCGGCTACGCGCCGGATTATTTTTATGTGGAGATGGAAAAGGACTGGGAGGACCAGGTGGAGGAAATGGAATTTGAAGACACGAAGTTTTACGTGCCCTCGGGATGGAAGCAGCTTTTGACCCAGCTTTACGGGGATTTCATGAAGCTTCCGCCTAAGGAGAAGCAGATTCCGGAGCATTCCGATATGGAGATACAGATTTATGAGTAAGCTGCTTTCCGTGGTGGTTTCCGTATATAACGAGGAGCCGGGACTGCGGGAATTTTATGAGGAAACAGGAAAAATATTAAAGACGCTGCCAAAGCCCTGGGATTATGAGCTTTTATTTATCAACGACGGGAGCGCCGACGGCTCCCTTGCGGTTTTAAGGGAGTTCGCGGCAACGGACCCGAAGGTGAAGATCGTGAACTTTTCCCGCAATTTCGGTCATGAGGCGGCGATGATCGCCGGGATCGATTATGCGGCGGGAGATGGGATCGTCTGCATGGACGCGGATCTTCAGCACCCGCCGGAATGTATCCCGGAAATCCTAAAAAAGCTGGAAGAGGGATACCAGGTGATCAACATGGTCCGCACCCGGAATAAGACGGCGGGATTTTTAAAGAACGTCACGTCTTCGGCTTTTTACCGGCTGATCAACTGTCTTTCCGACGTGAAATTCGAGGCCAACGCCTCTGATTTTTTTGCCGTCGGAAAAGAGGCGGCCCAGGTCTTAAGGAGCAGCTACCGGGAAAAGGTACGGTTCCTCAGAGGCTATGTGCAGAGCATCGGTTTTAAACGGACGACGCTGGAATATGAGGCCAGGCCGCGGTTTGCGGGAGAAAGTAAATACAGCATCCGCAGCCTCCTTAAATTTTCCATTAATACGATCCTCTGCTTTTCCGACCTGCCTTTAAAGCTTGGGATCTATTCCGGGGTCCTGGTGGCGCTATTCGGCCTGGCGGTGATGATCTATACGATCTACACCTGGGCCAAGTACGGGGCGCCCAGCGGATACGCGACTATCGTGGTGCTTTTGTCCTTTATGTTCGCGATGCTGTTCATCATTGTGGGAATTATCGGCGAGTATATCGCGATCCTGTTCGCGGAATTAAAGGACCGTCCGGTTTATATCGTGCAGGATACGGAAAACATTTCCGGCGGGAAGGAAAGGGATTAGGAATCAATGGCCCTTGGCGGCCGGGCCTGGAAAAAGGTTACAAAATCTTGAAATTTTTATGACTTTTAAAAAAAAGGTATTCAAAAACAGAGGGGAATCGTATATAATACGGAAGTATGCAAGTCAGAAACGCAAACGAGACATAGAAGCGATTTCTTAAGGAGGATATCAGTTTATGAAATTAATAAAGAAAATGACGGTACTTTCTCTGGCGGTCCTGGCCCTTGGCGGCTGTACCCAGAGCAGTATTTCTTCCAACGCCCCGGATATGGTTGAGGGTGTGGATCCGGCGAAGATGAACCAGGAGGAGGATGAGACGCTTCCCAGAGAAGAAAACATCCTGCTGGAGAATGAGGACGAGAAGGAGCCGGAGACCATGTATGAGTGGGAGCAGGTGACGGATGAAACCAACAGTCTGTTCCTGGATACGGATCTGTATCCCCTGGCCGCGGCCTTTAACTATACGGCGGATGAGGAAGCTTTGGCGATTTCCCTGGATTGGACGTTAAAGGACGGCGCGACGGAAGAGGACGCGATGGATTACGCCGTGGAGCTGGTAAAGAATTTTAACGACATTATCGCGGTCCAGACGACGGATCTGGAGGCATCCTCCGATACTTCTTTCGGTTCCCTTTGGGATACCTTCTCCCTCGATCTTACGATCGATACGGAGGACGGAACGGTTCTTTTAGAGAAAAGCTACGGCGCGGGCGAGGAGATCGACCTGGTAATGCCGGAGTATAATGACGAAGGCCCGGAGCCGGTGGTAGAAGAGGACGTGCCGAAGAAGGCTTGATGGGAAGCAGGAAAGATACGGCAGCAAGCGATAAAGGATACGATAGAAAACAATATGGAATACGATAAGATCAGCGCGGAACGCTCCGAAGAAGGAGGCTCCGCGCTGACTTTATTGAGAACAAATTTTATCTGCACTGATTTACGAAATACTCGAACATCGGAAGGGAATCCACACAGTTTTTCGGATTGGTAACCGGTCCGGTCATCCGCTCCGGGTGCCACTGGACAGCCCAGATGGGAAGAGACTCATGCTCTACGGCCTCTACGATCTGGTGTCCGTTGGAATCGGACCAGGCGGTAGCCACCAGGCAGGAAGCCAGCTGATCAAGAGCCTGATGATGGTAGCTGTTGATCTCCATGGATTCGCCGAAGAGCTTTCCAAGGATGGAATCCTTCTTTAAGGTGCAAGGATGGCAGACGCCCTTGGCGTGGTCGCCGCCGATCTGATCCGGGATATCCTGATAAAGGGTTCCGCCGAAGTAGGCGTTAAGAACCTGGATGCCGCGGCAGATGCCCCAGATCGGTTTCTTCTTTTCGATGAACGCCTTTACTAACTTCCATTCCAGGTCGTCTCTCTGCTTATCCATGATCACAAAGTCATATTTCAGTTCCTGTCCGTAAAGGGCCGGATCCACATCTTTTCCTCCGCTTAAAAGCAGGCCGTCCGCCAGTTCGGCATAGGCTTTGGCGTTGTCGTTATTGACGGCAAGGATCGGAAGACCGCCCGCGCGCACGATATTGTCCGCGTAATTCTGGTTTAAGTTCCAGGTGGGGGTTCCGTTTGCGGCGGCGCCTGTGCCGCCGGTAATAAGAATCAGTGGCTGTTTCATTTCATAATCTCCTTTTCCTTTAAATAGTTTTGCTGATGATATGATCAGAAGTCAAAGGGCCTTTGACTTTGATAGCATAGGTTATGCGCCCGCGTCCAGGCCGCTGTGGTAGGAATAATTTCCCAGCTCCGCCAAAAACCTTCCGGCGGCCGCCTCTTTTTCGCTGTCCTCGCAGGTGAGGAGCGTGTTTAAATGGAAATAGACCATACTGCATTTCTGGAGCGTCTGGTGGTAGAGATCCAGGAAGGAAGCCCTGGAAGCAAGGCTCTTATTCCAGGGATTGGTCCAGACCTCATGATCCAGGTTTAGGGTTTTCCGCACCTGGGTCGGCGCCGCGTCGGTAACGACCTTTTTCGAGGCGATATGATTGCGCAGGAACATGGTTTCCATCACATTTAAAAAGCTTTGCTTGCGTCCTTCCGGATCTGAGAGGATCCGTCCGCCGAAGCGTATGGCGTAAATGGAGCGGAATACCATGCCGTCGGTCACCTGGAAATTGTTCCGCTCGGAAATCTGGTAGTACGTATCATTGATGCAGAGGCTTAAAAGGTGGGAAATAAACTGCATCTCCTGGCCGTTTAAGCAGATGGTGGCGGACTGGTTAAATTCCGACGGCTTTTTCTTTTTGAACTTCCGAAGAAGCAGGGCGTCGATGTCGTTTTCCAGCTCCGCGTGAAGACCGTGGAAACGGGACGCTTTTCCGTCGGTCTGGTATTGGATCCGGCCGTAGACAAAGGGGTGGCAGATGGAATCCGCCGCGTAGTGGCAGAGAAAACCGGCCAGATAGGATATGGCCTGCTCCCTTTGCTGCTTGGGCTTGATCTCCGCCAGCCGCTTCAGATAGTTTTGGAAAAATCGGTTCACATGGTATTCGTGCATGTGGGAGCCTACGTTCCGATAGTCCCGGTGCCGCAGGATCGGGATATTGTAGAAAAAAATATCCGGCCCCTGGAGGCCCAGCTGATAAAGCCAGCGGTATTTGGAAATCACGTGCTTTAGATAATTGTTGGGAAGGTCGTTATAGGCCTTGACTCCAAACAGATAATGGGTAGTAAATCCAGGCAGGAGTATCACCCCCTATACAGACAGTAAAATATTAAAAGAACATCCATTTCGCTCTAACAGTATATCATATCCGGAGGGAAATTGGAATAAGACATAAGGAGAAAACTGGGGATTCTGGAGGGGAGTCGAAACCAATGGAGCTGATTCATGAAATTGTATGGGGGCCGGCCATGCTTTTCTTATTTCTCTTTACGGGCGCGCTGTATATGGTCCGTCTTCGCGGGTTCCCGCTTCTTGGCTTTTTCCAATGGTGGAGAGCGACGGCGGGAAGCCTTAGGAAAGCCGGAGAAAACAGAAACGGCGGGATTTCCCAGTTCCAGTCCGCCTGCACAGCGCTTGCGGCTACGATCGGAACGGGAAACATTACGGGCGTGGCGACCGCCCTTTTGGCCGGAGGCCCGGGAGCCGTATTCTGGATGTGGGTTTCCGCCTTTTTAGGGATGGCGACGGCATACGGGGAAACGGAACTGGGAATCCGCTATCGCCGGCCGGCAAAGAACGGCGGCTGGGCGTCGGGGCCGATGCTTTATCTGGAACAGGGGATGAAATGTCCGGCCCTTGGGATCCTGTATGCGTTTTTCTGCATGGCCGCGTCCTTTGGGATGGGCAGCATGGTGCAGGCCAACGCCATCTCTGAAAGCCTGGGATTTGCCTTCGATCTTCCCGCCGGATTCATCGGGCTTGTCCTTGCGGTCCTTTCCGGCCGGATCCTGTTCGGCGGGATCGGGAAGATCGCAGGAGTCGCCGCGCGGCTGGTGCCGGTCTCCGCGCTTTTATATATGGCCGCCGCGCTGGGCGTTTTGTTTGTGTACCGGGAAAACCTGGTTTCCTCGTTTGTCCTGATCTTAACAGACGCATTTTCCTTTCACAGCGCGGCCGGAGGCGCTTTGGGATACGGGATCAGCCGGGCGGTGCGGTATGGGATCGCCCGGGGCGTGTTTTCCAATGAGGCGGGGCTGGGAAGCATGGCAATCTTGAACGGAGGCGTTGGGGAAGCGGCGCCGGGCAGTCAAGGACAATGGGCGATTTTCGAGGTATTTTTTGATACGATCATCAGCTGCACTTTGACGGCTCTTGTGATTCTCTGCGTGATGGGAGAGGAACTGGGACGCTTTTGGGGAAACGGCGCGGACCTGACCGGCTTCTGCTTCGCGGAGGGGTTAGGAAATCCGGGAGGCTACGCGGTGTCGGTCTGCGTTACCCTGTTTGCCTTCGCAACGATCATTGCCTGGTATTATATGGGAAAGCAGTCGGCGGACTATCTGGGAGAGGCGTTTGGGATCGACCTTTCCTATCCGTATCTTTGTTTTTACCTGGCGGCCGTGTTTGTGGGAAGCTTAGGGCCCATGGAACAGGTATGGGGATTGTCGGACATTTTTAACGGCCTTATGGCGGTCCCCAATCTCATCGCGCTGATCGTTTTGTCGGGAACCATATGCCGTCCCAAACCGCCTGCTCATTCATAAATTGTTCAAATTCTTTTTAAAATTCTTTCACACAATTCACATGATTTCTTCATGTTTTGTGGATATCATATAACCATAAACAGAGAAACATCCGTAGAGATGCTGCTTATAAGATTTTTTTCATAATACTCGGGCTGATAATGAAAGTTATCAGCTCTCCTCCCTTTTTCAAATAATCATTTTGTTGAAAGAAGCGCCTGGAAGGGCGCTTTTTTCGTTGCGGTGAGAGGCTCGCACCCCATGAAACAAAAACTTTAGGAATGCGATCAATTATACCCTTTTTTAATTGGGTATAATGGGGTATAATAGGGATGAAGGGGGTGTTTTTTGTGGATCAGAATGAGATAAAGGCCAGGATTGCGGATCTGGAAAAACAAATTGCCGCTTTGCCGGCAGGCTCTGTCACCAAGAAAATGATCAGAGGCAAACTCTATTTTTACCACCGCTGGACTGAAAATAAAAAACGCCGCGAAAAATATATTCCTGCCGGGGAAGAAGCGAATTTCCGCTCCCAGATCCAGCTGCGAAAGACTTTGGAGAAAGAGAGGAAAGCGCTGCTGGGACAGCTGGAAAAAGAAACGATACCGGCGGCAGAGAGCCCGGATTATATGACCAATGTCTATTTTGGAGAAGCGCTTCGTCCCTTTGCCGCTTCGGTTCAGCGGTATAAAAAAAGAGAATGCTTCCAGTGCCTCCATGATTTTGTTTATGGAGAAGCCCAGGATAAGGTAATGATCCTTTACGGCTTGCGCCGGACGGGGGAAACGACGATGATCCGTCAGATTTTTTCGGAAATGAGCGATGAGGAATTGTCGCGAACCGCGTTTATTCAAATTATAGCGAAGAATACGCTGGCCGAGGTGAACCATGATCTTAGGCTGCTGGGACAGCAAGGGTTTGGCTGGGTGTTTCTGGACGAGGTGACGCTGATGGAGGACTTTATCGAGGGGGCGGCGCTGTTTTCGGATGTGTTTGCCGCCCGGGGAATGAAGATCGTTCTATCCGGCACGGATTCATTGGGCTTTTTGTTTACGGAGGACGAACAGCTTTATGACCGCTGCTTTCTGCTCCATACAACATGGATCCCGTATCGTGAATTTGAATCCGTATTAGGCATTCACGGCATCGATGAATACATTCGCTATGGCGGCACCATGAGTCTGGGCGGCGTTCATTATAATGAAACTTCGACGTTTGCCAATAAAGAGAGCGCTGATGAATATGTGGATACGGCAATCGCCCGCAACATCCAGCATTCCCTCCGCTGCTATCAGTACGAAGGCCATTTTCGAGGCTTGAGGGATTTGTATGAGCATGGCGAGCTGACCAGCGCGATCAACCGCGTTGTAGAAGATCTCAACCACCGGTTTACCTTAGAGGTGCTTACGCGCAGCTTCCGTTCCCATGATCTGGCAGTCTCGGCCGGCAATCTGAGAAGGGACCGGGAGCATCCGACGGATATCCTAGACCGGATCGACCTGGCTGAGGTAACAGAGCGGTTAAGGCAGCTGCTGGAAATCCGAAACCGGGAGGAGCAGACCGTAAAGCTGGATGAAGCCCATGGGGCAGAAATCAAAGAATATTTGGATCTTTTGGATCTGACCCGGGAGATTGAGATTCGGTATCTGCCGGATGTCAACCGAAAGTCCAGCCGCACGGTCATTGCGCAGCCAGGACTCCGTTATGCGCAGGCGGATGCGCTGATCCGAAGCCTTTTATTGGATCAAACCTTCAGCGCGTTATCTTTGCCGGAGCGAATGGCGGTTCAAGAAAGGATTTTAACGGAGATCAAAGGAAGGATGCTGGAGGATATTGTCCTTTTGGAAACAAGCATGGCGAATCCTAAAAAACAGGTATTTGTGCTGCAGTTTCCAGTAGGGGAGTTCGATATGGCTGTGTTTGATCCCGAGGAAGGCTCCTGCCAGATTTTCGAGATCAAGCACAGTACCCAGGCTGTTTCGTCCCAGTACCGCCATTTGACCGATCCGGAAAAATGCGCGCAGGCGGAGCACCGTTATGGGCCGATTACTGGAAAATTTGTTTTATACCGCGGAAAGAATCAGCAGATGGATGGAGTGCAGTATCAAAATGTGGAAGAATATCTGAGGAATCTTTCGTGTATCTGAGTAATTTCTCGTATTCCAGCCCGTATTCCGTATTTTAGCCTGCGTTCCGCGGCCCCAATCCATGGATTTTCCTTTTGGTATTTGTAATCGAAAAGTAAGAGAAAAGTTCCTGGAAAGAAAAAAGTCTCTGCTATACTTTCCCTAAAGAAAATGGGAAGGCAGCCGGAGGAAAACGGCGCCTGACGAAAGGAGAGAAGTATTATGGAAAAAAACACGAGGAATAAAGGAGCTTTTAAATACAGAAGAGGAGCGGCAGCCGCCGTGATCTTAACGGCGGGAGCGGCGATGCTTTCCGGCTGCGTTGCGGTCGAGGCTTCCAAACCGGCTTCCGGCGCTGTGGTTGTAAGCGACGCGGCCCAGAAGGAAGGAACCCTAACGGTGGTCAGCAGCGAAAGCGTTGTGGTTACGCCGGATATGGCGGAGGTGGTGTTTGGGATCACAACGGAGGACGCGGACGCGGCGGCCTGCCAGCAGAAAAATGCGGAGCAGTTAAACGGTTTTGTGGAATATCTGAAGGCACAGGGGATTTCCGAGTCGTCGATCATGACCTCTTCCTTCTCTTTAAACCCTCAGTATGATTGGAGCGGAAACACCCAGCGGCTGATCGGCTATCAGATGAATACCCAGGTAACGGTGACGGACGTTGCGGTGGAGGATGTGGGCAGCCTTTTGTCCAACGGCGTGAACGAAGGCGCCAACGAGATCTATTCGGTATCCTATTTTTCCAGCCAGTACGATACGGCTTACGGGGACGCCCTTGCCAAAGCGGTTGACGCGGCGAAGGCAAAGGGAACGGTTTTAGCCGAGGCCAGCGGAAAAGCGCTGGGAGAGGTACTGAATGTGGAGGAATATCAGGATGATCAGTACGGCCGCTATGTGAGCAGCTCCATAAATATGAGCCGCGCGTCCGGCGCCGTGGCGGAGGCTACTATGGCCGATATGGGCGTTATGCCGGGCGAGATGGATGTGGAGGCCGTGATCCGGGTGGAGTTCGCGCTGACGGATTCCCAATAGTTACCCATCTGCTTCCCGATCAATCCACTCATAAGTCCCCCAAAAGGCGGATCGCGGGAAATGATTCAGGAGTGCGATTCTCGAGGATTAAAATCTGGACATTCCAGGCCCTTTCTTTTATAATAAAATCAGATTCCCGGGAGCCGGAGCGTTCCGGCTTTCCGTTGGGTCATGATTTTTGAAGGAGGAACTTTCATCATGCAGAATCCAGTCATTACGATCGAGATGATGAACGGCGATACGATCAAAGCGGAACTTTATCCGGAGATTGCGCCCAATACGGTAAACAATTTTTTAAGCCTGGTAAAGAAGGGATTTTATAACGGCCTGATCTTCCATCGGGTGATCAGCGGATTTATGATCCAGGGAGGATGCCCCAACGGGAACGGCATGGGCGGCCCGGGCTACAGCATCAAGGGAGAGTTTTCCCACAACGGCTTCCCCAATTCGCTGGCGCATACAGAGGGCGTTTTGTCCATGGCCCGCGCTATGAGTCCCAACTCCGCCGGCTCCCAGTTTTTTATCATGCATAAAGCGGCTCCCTATCTGGACGGCGAATACGCGGCCTTCGGAAAGGTGATCGAGGGAATGGATGTGGTCAACAAGATCGCCGAGACCCGCACCGATTACAGCGACCGTCCGATGCAGGAGCAGAAGATGAAGTCCGTTACGGCGGAAACCTTCGGCCAGGAATATCCGGAGCCGGAGAAATGTTAATATGCAGGAAATCCGATACGTCAATGTAAACGGGAACCGGATCCCGGTTTTGATTTCCGATGAACGGGAGGCTCTCCTGGCTGCGAAAGCGGCCGGGAGAGCCGTTGTTGAATTGCTGGGGAGCCAAGGCTGCGGGCCGGGGACAGAAGGCCTGGACGCCGGGGAAACCGGAGCCTCGGGGGATTCGGGGCTGGGAACGGCGGAGTTTGCCGTAGAACATCTTGAGGACGCGGACGATGGATTTTTAGAGCGGGTGGCCAGGAGAAAGCTGGGACTTCCCTGGAAGATTTATCAGACGGAGCGCCTTTTGATCCGGGAGATCTTTGCCGACGATTTTGAGGAAATTTGGGAGAATCAGATCGGCTCCGGCTTTGAAACGCTGGAGAAGCTGGAGGCTTATACGAAGGAGCAGTACCGGTTTTACGGCTTTGGCTTTTGGGCGGTCGTGGAACGGGAGAGCGGGAACCTGATCGGGGTGGCGGGCCTTACGATCCCACGGGAATGGAAGGGAGAGGGGGACTGGTACGGCCTTAAGCTTCCTCCGCCGGAAGGGGAGGAGCGGTGTTTTGAGGAACCGCTGGAGCTGGGATACCATATTTTTCCTCCGTACCGCCGGAAAGGCTACGCCAAGGAAGCCTGCCTGGCGGTTCTTGATTATGGCCGCCGCCAGCTGGGAGTCTTCCATTATCAGGCGTGGATCCAAAGGGAAAACACGGTTTCCCAGCGGTTTGCGGCACAGCTGGGCTTTCGGAAGAAAGAAAAGGCTTGCCAAGGCTTCTGATACCATTTATACTATATATTGCATACAAGAAACAGAAAAAAGTACAATCGGAGAGGAAGCGCCAATGACAGAACGCCTGGAGCTAAAGGCATATGGAAAGATCAATCTGGGTCTGGACGTGGTAAGGAAACGGGAGGATGGGTACCATGAGGTCCGCATGATCATGCAGACGGTGGATCTTTATGACCGGATCACCATGGAGCGGATGGAATCGGGAATCCGCGTGACCGCCAATCTTCCTTATGTTCCGGACGGGGAAGGAAATCTCGCGTACCGGGCCGCGAAGCTGCTAATGGAAGAATTCGGGATCACAGAGGGGATTTCCATAGAAATTAAAAAAATGATCCCGGTGGCCGCGGGAATGGCGGGAGGAAGCACGGACGCAGCCGCCGTTTTGGTGGGAGTCAACCGGATGTTCGGGCTTGGACTGACGAAAAAGGAGTTAATGGAGCGGGGCGTCCGGCTGGGAGCAGACGTGCCCTACTGCATCCTGCGGGGAACCGCCCTGTCGGAGGGGATCGGCGAGATTTTAACGGAGCTTCCGGCTCCGCCTCCCTGCACGCTGGTGATCGCGAAGCCGCCGGTTTCCGTCTCAACGAAGGAGGTTTACGGCCGGCTGGATTTAAAAGCGCTGCGGCCGGAGGACCATCCGGACATCGACGGGATGGCGGAAGCGATCCGAACCGGCGATCTGGCCGGGATCACCAGCCGCTTGGGCAATGTGCTGGAGCTGGTGACGGAACCGGCGCATCCGGAGATCACGCGGATCAAGGGCTTGCTGCTGGAGAATGGAGCGGACGGAGCGCTGATGAGCGGGAGCGGCCCTACGGTATTTGGAATGTTTAAAGACCGGCGGCAGGCGGAGCGGGCCTGCGCGCTTTTGCGGGAGGCGGAAGGCGGGGCCTTGACGCGGCAGGCGTATGTCAGCGGCTTTTTTAATCCCGGCCCGGGACATAGGACGGCCGGAACACAGCCGGAAAAGAAGGGAGGGGGACGCGATGCATCAATTTGAAGTAAATATGGATGAATACCTGCCCCTCCGGGACGTGGTGTTTAAAACGCTGCGCCAGGCTATTTTAAAGGGTGAGCTGGAGCCGGGCGAGCGGCTGATGGAAATCCAGCTGGCGGAGCGGCTGGGCGTAAGCCGGACGCCGATCCGGGAGGCGATCCGGAAGCTGGAGCTGGAGGGCCTGGTTCTTATGATCCCCCGGAGAGGGGCCGAGGTGGCGAAGATCTCGGAAAAGAATCTGAGGGATGTTTTGGAGGTGCGCCGTTCTTTGGAGGAATTGGCCATCGACCTGGCGTGCCAGCGGATCCAGGAGGAGGAGCTGGAAACTCTGCGGGAGGCGCAGAAGGAGTTTGCCGCCGCCATTTCCGCGGGGGACGCCATGGAAATTGCCCAGACGGATGAAAAGTTTCATGAGATCATCTATTCCGGCACCGGCAATCAGAAGCTGATGCAGATTTTAAGCAATCTGCGGGAGCAGATGTACCGCTACCGTTTAGAGTACATAAAAGACGCCAACAAACGCCAGATCCTTTTGGTGGAGCATGAGCAGATTTTAAAGGCTTTAAGCCTCCGGCATGTGCAGGAGGCCAGGCTGGCGGTGCGGGAGCATATCGATAATCAGGAGATCACGGTTCTTAAAAATCTGAAGGAGCAGGAAGAGAATGACGTTCAAAGAAAAGTATCTGGCCGGAGAAATCGAGTTCGAGGAGATTGACGATTATATTGAGATCTGGAACAATATGGATGACGAGCGGACTTTGGCGCAGTTTCTGGGCCTGAATGCAGAGGAGGAGGATCTCTGGATCGAGGACAGCGACGAGGCGCTGAAGGCGCTTTTAGATCAGGAAAGGGGAAATGAAAAATGACCACAGTAACATTGGGGAGAACCGGGATCACCGTTAACAAAAACGGGTTCGGAGCGCTGCCGATCCAGCGGATTTCAAAGGAGGAAGCGGCGAAGCTTTTGAGAAAGGCGTACGACAGCGGGATCACGCTGTTTGATACGGCAAGAGCTTATACGGACAGCGAAGAGAAGATCGGATACGCGCTGAGCGATGTGCGGGATCATATCTACATTACGACAAAGACGGCCGCCAAGAATGCGGACAAATTCTGGAAGGACCTGGAAACCAGCCTTTCTCTTTTAAAGACGGATCACGTGGACGTTTACCAGTTCCATAACCCGTCCTTCTGTCCCAAGCCGGGAGACGGCACCGGGCTCTACGAGGCCATGGAAGAGGCGAAAAAGCAGGGCAAGATCCGCTTTATCGGAATTACCAACCACAGTCTGGCGGTGGCAAAGGAAGCCATCGAGTCCGGTCTCTATGATACGCTGCAGTTCCCGTTCTGCTATCTGTGCAGCGACAAGGATTTGGAGCAGGTGGCGGCCTGCAAGGAGCACAACATGGGCTTTATCGCGATGAAATCCTTGTCCGGCGGACTGATCACCAATTCGGCGGCGGCGTACGCATTCGCGGCCCAGTATGACAACGTGCTTCCGATCTGGGGCGTTCAAAGAGAGCATGAGCTGGATGAATTTATCAGCTATATTGAAAATCCGCCGGTGATGACCGATGAGATCCGGGCGCTGATCGAAAGCGACAGAAAGCAGCTTTATGGAAGCTTCTGCCGGGCCTGCGGCTACTGTATGCCATGTCCGGTGGGAATCGAGATCAATACCTGCGCCAGAATGTCCCTGCTGCTGCGCCGGTCACCTTCGGAAACCCATCTTTCGCCCGAGGGACAGGCAAAGATGATGAAGATCAAGGACTGCCTTCACTGCAACAGCTGTGCCAGCAAATGTCCTTATGGGCTGAACACGCCGGAGCTTCTGGCGCGGAACTTAAAAGATTATGAGGAGATTTTGGCGGGCAAGGAGATCACCCCGACAAACTTCTAAGGCGGATCAATTTCCGGGTTAATGAAACCCTGATCCCATCATAAGCGCCGCCGGCGCGGATAGGAGAGTGCGATGAGCGAGAGAGAAATCAACAAACGGCTGCAGAAAAGCATTGCCGTGATCGTCTGCTGCGGCATTCTGCTTCTGGCCGGCGGCGGTATTTTTGTCTATTTTCTTTCCAATACCCTGCAAGAGGCCATCGGCGTCAACATGCAGGAGGAAACGGACGAGTATAAGAAACGGATCCATAAACAATTCGCTTCGGACGTCCAGCTTCTGGAGAGCCTGGCGGAGCTGATCGGAAGCGCCGGGCTTACGGAGCGGGAGGAATTTCCGGAGCTTTTGGAGCAGGTGATCTGGAAGAACGATTTCCTCACCATGTCCTATGTGGGCGCGGACGGGATGGGCATCGTCGTGATGTCAGCGGACGGCGTTCAAGAGGATGTGCCCCTGGAAACCATGCAGGAGGAAACCAGGGCGGTGGCTGAGAAAGCCTTTAAAGGCGAGATTGGGGTTTCCCGCCTGTTCCTCAGCGACTTTTCCAGCGAGCGGGTTTTGGCGTACGGAGTCCCGGTTTATCAGGGACAAAGGATCATCGGAGTTTTGATGGCCAGCAGCCATGTGGGGATCTTTTCCGATATCCTTTCCGGAAACCGGGTCATGGGCGGAACCGGCCGGATCCACATGGTAAGCAGCACGGGACAATTCCTGATCTTTACCCGTACGGTGGTGGCGGATCCGCCGGAAAGCCTGTTTGGGGAACCCTATCTTGAGGGGGAGGAGCTTAGCCGGATCCAGGAGCTTTTAAAGCAGGATCAGCAGGCTGCGTTTTCCTTCCAGCATGAGGGAACCCGGTACCGGGCCCTGCTGGAACCGGTGGGAATTAACGGATGGTATCTGCTGTGCGTAAATTCGATTGAAGAAAGCAGCCATTTTGTTTTGATGGTGGCGGAGGGGGCGGCCGTACTGCTTCTTGCGGTTATGCTTCTGTTCAGCTTTCTTTTGATTTACGGCTACCGGCTTACCCGAAACGGGAACCGGGCGCTGTTTCGCCTTGCCTTTTATGATCCGCTGACCGGCGCTTTGAATTTTGCCGGTTTCCGCCGGGAGGCGAAGGAGGCTCTGGAGGCAGACCCGGAGGCCAGCATGGTCTCGCTCAATATCCATCAGTTTAAATTTATCAATGAAATCCTGGGGAAAGAGCGGTCGGATCAGCTTCTGAAGCAGGTGAAGGAGCAGGCGGACAAGGAATTAACGGATGGCGAGCTGTTTTGTCGGACCAGCGCGGACCATTTTTACCTGCTGTTAAAGGATACGGACCGGACGCGGATCTGGGAGCGGATGACGCGGATCATGGACGGGATCCAGCCGGCTGCCGCAGGGGAGCATGACGATTACCGGGTGCTTTTTTACTGCGGAGTGGTGGTTTCTTCCCGAAAGGAAACCCTTTACAGCATGGATCAGATGCAGACCCATGTGATGTTCGCTTTGGCGAAAGCCAGAGAGCGGCATCAGAATACCATTTGGTTTTTCGATACGAAGCTTCATGAAAAAGAGGTCATGGACAACTATGTGGAAGGCCATATGAACCAGGCGCTGGAAGCGCGGGAGTTCCGTCTGTATCTTCAGCCGAAGATTTCCCTTGGAAGCGGACAGATCGGCGGGGCGGAGGCGCTGGTGCGCTGGATCCATCAGGATGGGAAAACGATCTTCCCGGATCAGTTTATCCCGCTGTTTGAGGAAAATGGATTCTGCGCCAGACTGGATCTCTATATGCTGGAACAGGTCTGCCGGCGTCTGCGGGAATGGACCGACGCGGGGCTTGAGCCGGTTCCGATCTCTGTGAATCAATCCAAGCTTACGTTTTTTATGCCGGATTACGTCAATCGGATCATGGCGATCGTTGACCGGTATCAGGTTCCTCCCCGGCTTTTGACGCTGGAGATCCTGGAGGGAACGGCTTTAGAAAATGTCGAGGTCATGAATAAGCGGCTGGAAAGCCTCCATAAAAAAGGCTTCCGGATCTCCATGGACGATTTCGGAAGCGGATATTCGTCATTAAATATTTTAGGGAAGCTGAAGATCGACGAGTTGAAGCTGGACCGGGGCTTTCTTATGGAAGCGGCGGCGGGCGAGAACCCCAACGCCGGACTGATCATGGAGCAAGTGGTCCAGCTCTCGAAAAAGCTTGCGATTTCCACGGTGGTGGAAGGCGTGGAAACGGAAGCCAACGAACAGCTGATCAAAGGGCTGGGATGCGATTATGGCCAGGGATATCTGTACAGCCGCCCAATCCCGGAAGAAGAATTTACAGAGAGATGGGTGAGCCGGGCGAAGGAAACTCCCGCACCGTAAAACGGGCTTTTCCCTGGGCTTTCGCCTGATACAGGGCTTCATCCGCCTGACGAAACAGATCTTCAAACGTAAGGTCGCCGCCGCTTATATAGACGGCGCCGATGCTGCAGCTGACAGAAAGGCCGCAGGATTTCAGGCATTGTTTATTTAACTGTTCCTGGATCCGGCGGCATTTTTCTTCCAGGAGCGCAGGAGAGGAATTCCCTTTTAAAATTATTTAAAAGGCCCGACAGCGCGTCACGGGATCCTTAAAGGTAAGGACGCAGGCAATAAAGCAGATTTCATAGAGGCACAAAAGACCGAAATTTAACAGAAAGGGCATGATAAATAAGGGCGGGATCGCCACGCACATGACCGGCATAAAGACGGCTGGAGCTGAGGGCGAGTGAACCCCGTCAATTAAGATTACGAAAGTGAAGATAACCGTTTCAAATAAAATGCAGAGAACAACGCTTCTTTTTACGGAAACTATAATATAGTATAGCGAATATTGAATCCGCGGACAAGCCGATTTGCCCTCTCTCAGGCGGAGAAAGATAAAATTTACCTGTTTGTTACATAATTGCGAGGGTGGATTTTACAGGGGGCTGATAAGCTGTAGCCCGAAAGCACGAGAACAAGTAAGAGAAAAGCGAAGTCCGGAATCAACAGGACTTCCAAGGAGGAACGGATTTTCATGAGAAAACAGATCAGCGTACTGGCCGCGGCCGGTATTTTAAGCGCCGTTATGATGACGGGATGCTCCAGCAAGCCGGCGGAAACGACGGCGGCGGAAACAACCGCGGAAGAAACAACGGCTCAGGAGTCCAAGGAAGCGGCGGAGGGACAGAAAGAAAGCGCTGCCGCGGAAACGGAAAAAGAAGCGGAGGCCGTTTCCCAGACGGAGCCGCTGGTGGTATATTTGAATGATTTTGACGCCATTATTCCGGATCTGTTTAAAAAAGCCACAGGCTATGACGTTGAGGTTGTGGTCGGCAACGGAGCGGAAACCATGGCAAGAATTGAGACGGAGGGCGACAACCCGCAGTGGGATGTGGTATGGCTGGATTCCATGCCAAGCATTTATTCCATGGGGCAGAAAGGGATGCTTCTGACCGAGTGGGAGCCCTCCAATGCGGCAAATTTAACCGATTACTTTAAAGAGATTGTACCGGCGGACAAGGCATACTATCCGACCGGAGCCCACGCGGCGGGTGTCATCGCGTACCGGAACGACGTGTACACAGAGGAAACGGCGCCCAAAACATGGGAAGATTTCGCCAAGGAAGAATACAAGGATCAAATCGGAATGGCTGATCCCAGCGTTGCGGCTCCGGCGTATCCGTTTGTTTCCTGGTTCTTCGATTCCAAAGAAATGGAAGGCGGACAAGAATTCTTCAACTCCTTGTTTGCGAACGGCTTAAAGATTTATCCCAAGAACCCGCAGGTGGTTCAGGCTCTTGCCAGCGGAGAAATTTCTGTGGCCGCTCTGCAGGAAAGCAATGCCTACGGTATGATTGCTTCCGGCGAACCCATCAGCATTGTGTGGCCGGAAGAAGGCGCGCCCGCCTCTGTCAGAGTCGCTGCCATCAGCGCGAAGACGGAACAGCCGGAGGTGGCCAAGGCGTTTGTTGAATTCCTTCTGGATCCGGAAACGCAGCAGGCGATCATCGATTCGGGAGACGAAGGCTACTTTGAACCGTCTGTGGAGGGAGTAAATCCCAAGGCAGACCGGGCGACAGATACAAACCTGGTTTATGCGGACGCGGCCTGGGCGTCCGAGCATGAGGCAGAGATCAAGGAATGGTTTGCAGACGCTTCTGCACAATAGATTCCAATGAGACATAGCGGCAGGTCAGAAGGGGCAATCGGATGGATTGTCCTTTCTGTTCTTACGGTTTTAATTATTCTTCCCCTGGGAACGGTTTTGCTTCAGGTCGTAAAACCGGGACTTTTAGGAGAATCGGCAAAAGATACGGGAGCCAGTCTCCTTTTAGAGGTATTTACCCGGCCGCTTTGGAGCCGAGCGTTAAAGAATTCCCTTCTTCTGGGACTCTGCACCACCTTTTTCGGAACAATTTTCGGCGCGCTTTTGGCAAATCTGCGGATCAAGTGGGAGTTTAAGGCTGGAAAGCTTTTAGATATCGCGGCCTGGATCCTGATGATCATGCCTTCGTTCATTATTGCCCAGGGCTGGGTTTATTTTGCCTCCGGAAATGGAGTCGCCAGAGCCTGGCTGGGATGGGACGGGATCAGCAGCTTGGTGTTCAGCTTCCCGGGGCTGGTGTTTATCATGGTATTAAATAAATTCCCGTTTGCTTATGTAACCATTAAGTCGGCGCTGGAATGGAAGCCTAAACGGCTGTCCTATGCGGCCCGGGTGAACGGGGCCACTGCCTGGGAGGAATGGAAAACTGTCCAGGCTCCGCTCTGCATTCCGGCCTATTGTTCGGCGGCGATCCTGATCTTTATGGATACCATCGGGGATTTTGGCCTGCCGTCGGCGATCTCCGGCGTGTACCGGTTTCAGACCCTGCCCTACGCGATTTATCAGGCGCTTTACAGTTCGCCGATCCGATTTGATATGGCGGGCGTGCTGTCTTTTTACCTGGTTTTGATCATTATTGCCGCCATGGTCCTCCAATACCTGATCATGGGCCGGAAACGGTTTGATTTTATGGATACGGGCACGGTGCAGGCGGTCCCCGAACGTCCGCCGCGAGCAGCGGGGGTTTTACTGAATATAACGGGAACCTTCCTGGCGTTTTTAACGCTTTGCGTTCCCATCGGCTCTACGGTCATTATGTCCTTCTCGGATTCGATCTCCGTGGCCAATTTTGGATTCACGCTGGAGAATTACAAAAATGTGATCCTGGAAAGCGGGGATCTGTTAAAAGGGCTGGAGCATTCTCTGGGGATCGCCGCCGCCGCGGCCGTTCTGGGCCTGCTTTTGGGGTTCTTTGTTTCCTATGTGATGAACTATTCGGATTTTGCCCTAAAGCGGGTCATCGACGTTTTATCGCTGGTGGCGTTGGCGGTGCCCGGCGTGGTTCTCGGCATTGGATATATTTTTGTCTGGAACCAAAGATGGATTGAGAATCTGGGCCTTCAAATGTATGGAACTCCGAAGATTATTGTGCTTGCCAGCGTGGCGGCGGCGATACCGGTAATTACCCGGGTTTTGACCGGCGGAATGGCGAAGATCCCAGGTCAGATGCTGTTTGCGGCAAGGCTCCAGGGCGCGGGCCTTTCCATGCGGGTGCGGACGATCCTTCTTCCGCTGTTGAAGGCAACGATCGTATCGGCCTTTTTATCCGCCTTCGGCGGCAGCGTGTTCAACCTGGCGATTAATACGGTTCTTTACCCGCCCAACTATACGACGCTTTCCGTTTACATCAGCAAAGGGGTAGAGAATCTGGAGTTTGGCTATTCGGCCGCGGCTACCATTGCCGGCGGCGGGATCGTCGTGTTGCTGATCCTTCTGGCGGAATGTTTAACGAGGGGATGGAAGCGCTCCAACGGGCTGGAGAATGGATCAGAAAACGGGCCGGAGAATGGATTAGAAAACGGGCCGGAAAACAGATTGGAAAACAGGCTGGAGAATGGATGATGGGGAAAGCCGCGATCAAATAACAGGAGTTTGGGACATGGAGAAGAGAGAAGAAATTCTTAAGATCGAGAATTTAAAAAAGAGCTTTGGAAGAACGGAGGTCTTAAAGGGGATCAATATGACCGTTTACCGGAATGAGATCATCAGCGTTTTAGGGCCTTCGGGCTGCGGAAAATCCACGCTTTTAAATATCATAGCCGGAATGCTGACTCCGGACGGCGGCAGCGTTTCCGTAGGCGGAATCAAAATTTCCGAGCGGGGAAGGGCACTTCCTCCGGAAAAACGGAGAATGAATATGGTGTTCCAGGATTTCGCCCTGTGGCCTCATATGAACGCGTTTGAGAATATCGCCTACGGCCTTCGCCGGGCAAAGGAAAAGGAAGACACGATCAGGGAACGGGTACAGGAACTTTTAGCGCTGCTCCATTTAGAGGGGCTGGAAAAGCGGTATCCGGCGGAGCTTTCCGGCGGACAGCAGCAGCGGGTTGCCATCGCCAGGGCGCTGATTACCAGGCCGGAAATTCTTCTGATGGATGAGCCGCTCTGCAATCTGGATGTTCAGCTGCGGGTGGAGATGCGGACGGAAATGGCCTTTTTGTTCCGCCGCCTGGGAACGACCGTGTTTCATGTAACTCATGATCCGTCGGAGGCCTTTGCCATGGCGGATCGGATCGTGATTATGAATAAGGGAAATATCGACCAGATCGATACTCCGCAGAACTGCTACCGGAATCCCAAGACCGAGTCGGTGGCTGCGCTTTTGGGCGCTGGAAACGCGGTTCATGGGACGGCGAGCGCGGACGGGGCGGAAGCGGTCCGCCTTGGCGGCGTTTCCTGCATGGCGGCGGGAAGAGAAGGCATTTGCCGCGAGGATCCAGTCAGCATCCGGTTCCGGGCGGAAAACGCGGTTTGGCGCGGGGATCAAAACGAAGGGAACGGCTTCCCGGTGACGGTAGAATATTCTTCTTTTGAAGGAGATTTTTACCGGGTCATGGCGAAAACGGCGGAGGGCGAACCGCTATGCTTTTTAAGCCGGGAGTTCCTTAAAAAGGGCGTCCGGGGTTATGTGGCGGTGGAAAAAAGCCGTCTTTATGTGTACGGAAGGGAATGCGCCTAAAAGAAGCTCCTATAGGGAATGCGCCTAAAAGAAGATCCAGCGTTTACAAAATCCCGCCATGCGGATATAATGAGGGTATCGGAGGCAGATTGCGTTTGTTTCCGGCATCATCGTCCCCATGGAAAGGAGTATCTGAATGGATAAAGGCAAGATGAAATGGTACGACAGGAAGCGGCTTTGGTGCGGACTTCCCTGGACGTTTACCAAATATGGAATGAGCGACGACCGTCTGTTTGTAGAAAAAGGGCTGTTCAATGTCCGCGGCATGGAGGTGCGTCTGTACCGGATCTTAAATATCAGCATTCAGCGCAGCCTGATCCAGAGAATTTTCGGCCTTGGAACCATCCACCTGGATTCCACCGATAAGGATCTTAGCTGCTTTGACATTGTAAATATTAAAAACAGCGAGAGCGTTATGGAAATGATCTCGGAGGCGGTGGAAGAAGAGCGCCTTAGGAACCGGGTGGCTTCCAGAGAATTTATGAGCGACGGGATGCATGAGAACGGCGCAGAGGAAGATGGGATCCATGACAGCGAGGAGCATTGACGGAACCGGAGCCTCTGTCCGGAACATTGACACAGGAAAAACAACAGCAGGATGAAAGAGAAAAAGAGGAGAACAATTCGATTGACCTATAAAGACATTAGAAAAAACGAAGAAGTATTGGCATTTTTGACAAAGGGAAACGATAACCTGGGGACGATGGGCTATACGGACCATTCGGCGGCCCATTGCGCGATGGTGGCGGAGCGGGCCGGCATGATCTTGAAAAAATTCGGGTATTCGGACCATGATATTGAGGTGGTGAAGATCGCCGGTTTTATGCATGATATGGGAAACGCCATCAACCGTCACCGCCACGCGGAATACGGGGCGCTGTTGGCCTCCCAGATCCTGGCAAAGACCGATCTGCCTTTGGAGGACCGGGTTACCATCGTTTCCGCCATTGGAAATCACGACGAGTCCACCGGCGGCGCCGTGGATCCGATTTCGGCAGCGCTCATCATCGCGGATAAAACCGACGTGCGCAGAAACCGGGTCCGCCAGAAGGAAATGGCCACCTTTGATATCCATGACCGGGTTAATTACGCGGTTACGGAGGCGAAATTAAAGGTAAACGCGGAAAAGCGGGTGATCACGCTGAATCTGCAGCTGGACGAGAGTATCTGCTCCATGCTGGAATATTTTGAGATTTTCCTCCAGCGGATGCTGATGTGCCGGAGAGCCTCCGAGATTTTGGGCTCGAAATTTAAGATGACCGCCAACGGGAGCAAGATCGTCTGATTTGGATTAAGGATGTTTGGTCGGCCGATTAGCCCGTCTAAAACAGGCCAAGGCGATCTAAGACAGATAAGGCAAGCCAAGATAAATTAGGACGATAAAACAGCCGTCAAGGACAAGCGATTTGCGTTTGTCTCTGGCGGCTGTTCGCTATAAGGTCCGATCCATTTAATAGATTTCGTAGGAAACAAGCTTAAAGCCCAGGGTATTGTCCTTTGTGTAGAAGAACTCGCCCATCATGGAAAGGGAGCCGTTGTTAACTGCGGAATAGATCAGCTCTTTGCGGTTCTTGGTGGTGTACTGCTCCGTTCCGTCGGAGTTATAAAGGGGGCAGGTAAGCGCTTCGCCGTCAGCCCAGATCTCGACGGTGTAATCGTAGGTCTTATCTCCGCTGACCAAGTCGCGGAACAGTTCGTCCGTATCGTCAATCTCATCGTCCTCCGTATCCAGTCCCAGCGTCACGTCAAAGGGACCGGTCAAGGCGAGGGGATCAAAGGTATCCGCCCCTACTTCGGAAGCGGCTTTCGTCTGTACAACGCTGTCCACGATCCAGGCTCCGCTTTCGTCCACCAGATAACCGTCTGGGGTTTCGGAATCAAGGTAGCAATAGCCCTCCTCATCGAAATAGTAGCATTCCGCCGTTCCGTCGCCGTTTCCATCCAGCCACAGCCACTGGGAAACCGGATAGGAGCCGTCGTCATTCTGCCACCACCAGCCAAAGTCATCCTGCTGCCACTGGGCGGCAAAAGCGGTCATTCCTAAAGACAGCGTCATGGCGGCTGTCAGCGCGCCTAATACGATTGTTTTTCTCATAAATTCTGATTCTCCTTTTTTGTTCTGTCCTACAGCCTGCAGCGCCGTAGGACGTGGTTTCCTGCCTGCAGCGGGCATTGATTAAGTATCATTATAGAGAATCCATGAGAAATTACAAGATGATTCACGAAATATTCATAATGATTAACATGTTTTTTGGATTCCTGAAATAATTTTGTAAATAATCTTACAAGATTGCCACAGAATGCCCCTGGTTTGGCACAATTTCTCCCACGATGGCTCCAGTCTGGGAAGCGGCATGCAGCCGCTGGATCAGATGCTCCGATTCCTTGCGGGGAAGGGAAACCAAAAGCCCGCCGGAGGTCTGGGGATCCGCCGCCAGATCTACAAGAACACGGGACACGGATGGATCTACAAAAAGGCTCGGCTTTACGTAGTCCATATTCCGGTAAGCGCCGGCGGGGATAATTCCCATTTCCGCCAGCTCCTTCGCGCCGTTTAACAGCGGAATGTCCGCGCTGAAAAGACAAGCCGTTACGCCGCTTCCCGAGGCCATTTCATAGGCGTGTCCTAAAAGGCCGAAGCCGGTAATGTCGGTGCAGGCATGGACATGGGAGCATTCCTGTACCAGCTCGCCGGCCGTCCGGTTTAAAGCGGCCATGGAAGCGGTCGCGGCGTCATAATCCTCCCGGCTTACCATATCGGCTTTGGCTCCCGTAGTGATCACTCCCGTTCCGATGGGTTTGGTCAGCACCAGGACATCGCCGGGCTCGGCGCCCACATTCCGGAGGACTTTATCCGGATGGACATAGCCGGTGACGCACATGCCGTATTTTGGCTCCTGATCCTGGATGGTGTGGCCCCCGGCGATGGCGCAGCCGGCCTCGACGGCCTTGTCATGTCCACCTAAGAGAATTTGATGGACTGTTTCTAAGGACAGGCAGTTGGGAACGCACAGCAGGTTCATGGCCACCGCAGGACGTCCGCCCATGGCGTACACATCGCTTAACGCGTTGGCGGCGGCGATTTGGCCGAACAGGTAGGGATCGTCTACAATCGGAGTGAAGAAGTCCACCGTATGGATCGCCGCGATTTCTTCGGTAATCTTATAAACGCAGGCGTCGTCGCTGGTATCATAGCCAACCATTAACGCCGGATTGAGTACATTTGGAAGGTCTTTTAAAATTTCCGTCAAGACACCCGGTCCCAGTTTAGCGGCTCATCCGGCGGCTGTCGTCATTTGAGTAAGAGGAAGTTCCTTCGACATCATTCTTTTCCCTCCATTCTTTCGCGATTCATTGAAAAGCTGCAAAAACGCAGCATAGTGCAGCCTGCTGTCATCATATCATGGTTTTTCTTCTATGACAACCTCCAACGCTGTGGCTCGCAGAAATTCCGCCTCGTTTGTGGACCGCAGGAATGCTGTCCGACTCCCCGGCCGCAGCAATTTTGTATTCCCGGTGTTTCCTTTCGGGCAGCTCCCGGCGGCTACGGCCCTCTCCGCAGCTTTAAAATGGCCATGGTAACGGTTCCTTCTGTTCCGGAACCTGAGCTGTTATAATTCAGAGTAAAAACAGTTGGCTCCGGAACCTGTATGATGATATTGGAGCTCCCGCTGTCTGTGGCTCCGCTGGCGGAGGTGGCGGCGTAAATTCCCGATTCGATATGGCTGGCGCCGTTGTAATAGGGCGTGATCTGCATATAGCTGGCCGTTCTGTAAAGAGCCGATACGCTGAATGAAATCAAATAATAGCCCGGTTTTAGAGAAATACGATACAGATCGAGAGAAACGATATTTCCGGTAGGATCAGAAATACTTGGCAGAAGCGGCAGCTGCATTCCGTTGGTTAATGTGACGGAGGTTACAATATAAGAAGCGAAAATATCGTCCGGGATACTTCCGGCGGGGCCTGCGCTTCCTGTGGCTCCGGTGCTTCCTGTGGCTCCGGTGCTTCCGGTTGGCCCGGTGCATCCAGTTGGACCCGTTGCCCCGGCCGGACCAGCTGGCCCGGTGGCTCCGGTCGGCCCGGTGGCCCCCGTATTTCCCATGGGCCCAGCGCTCCCAGTAGGTCCGGCTTTCCCGGCCGCACCGGTATTCCCAGTCGGCCCGGCAGGCCCCGTATTTCCAATCGGACCTGTCGCTCCGGCGGGGCCTGCGCTTCCTGTGGCTCCGGTGCTTCCGGTTGGACCTGTCGCCCCGGCCGGACCAGCTGGCCCGGTCGGTCCGGTAGGCCCGGTTACGCCAGTCGCGCCGGTCGTCCCAGTGGGCCCGCTAGGCCCCGTCGGTCCGGTGGCTCCGGCAGGCCCGGTGGCCCCTGTATTTCCCATGGGTCCGGCCGGCCCCGTACTTCCGGTCGGCCCAGTAGGCCCTGGAGATCCTGGAGGCCCGGGAATCACCCCGGGCCTGGGAACTTTACAAGGCAGGCTTCCAAAGGGCGGCATCGGAGGACAGCCGTTACCGCAATTTTGACAAAAAGGATTCATGAATTTCAACATTCCTGTCCCGTTTTTTTTATGATATGCCGCGGAGCCAGGAATGTTTCAAGAGGTACAGAAGGGATTAATGGAGCTTTTCGATATTCCTGGTGGCGATCACATCGCTGCCCAGTCCCAGGACGTTGGGCGCCAGTACGTCTCCGATGGAAACCGGAGCCGAAACGGTGATGCGCCGGATCTCCTCCATTACTTCCGGGATCTTTTCCCGGGGAATCGGCGCGGAAAGGCGGACGCTGCAAAGGGGAAGGTCCCCGCCCTTTACCAGAACGGAGGAGGCGATGTTCCGCATGGGATTTTTGATTTCCTGCTCCGCGTAGGACGCGCCTTTGGGGCAGCGGTTCCCGCAGACGGACAGCAGTTCTTTCTCTTTATATTCAATGGTCATTTCACAGCCGTTGGGGCAGAGGATGCACGTCATAGTTCTATTCATCGACCGTCACCACCTTTATATTGGATTTGGAGAGCAGCTTTCCAGCCGGGAGATCGATGGTCTCCATCTCCGCCGGAAGAAGCTTGGGGTATGTCCGGGAAACGAGGCAGGTCTCATCCTGCCGGATCTCCACCCGGCAGCCGCGGACCGGCTTCCTGGGCCGGAAGGATAAGGAAACGTCCCTGGCGCCGGAAATTTTCTGAGGCACTGTATAGCCGATCAGCCCTCCGGTCTCGATGGAGATTTCCGCCGGGGCCAGATCTTCTTTTAAGTAGGCGGCCACGGACTTGGCCAGCCGTTCCGCTTCGAGAGAAACGAAATCCACCAGGTCGTGGACATGAAGCACATTTCCCGCGGCGAAAATCCCGGGAACGCTGGTCTGATAAAATTCGTCCACAACGGCGCCCTTGGTGCGGGGATCCAGCTCAACGCCCGCCATCAGGGAAAGCTCATTTTCCGGGATCAGTCCCACGGAAAGGATCAACGTATCGCAGTCATACCGTTTTTCGGTTCCGGGGATCGGCTGCATATTCTCGTCCACCTGACTCACCTCGACGGCTTCCAGCCGGTTGTGGCCGATGATTTTTGTCACCGTATGGCTTAAGTACAGAGGAATCTGATAATCGTTCAAGCACTGCTCGATATTGCGGGGCAGTCCGCTGGGATAGGGCTGGATCTCAAAGACCGCCTGCACCTTCGCGCCCTCCAGCGTCATTCTCCGGGCCATGATCATGCCGATGTCGCCGGAGCCTAAGATGATGACATTTTTTCCCACCATCTTATTTTTCAGATTGATATAGGCTTGGGCGGTTCCGGCGGTAAAGACGCCGGCCGGCCGTTCTCCGGGAATGGATAAGGCTCCCCGGGTCCGTTCCCGGCAGCCCATCGTCAGGATGACCGCGTCCGCCTGATACTGCAGAAGGCCGTCTTTAGAAGCTGCCGTTACCTTGCGGTCCCGGGTCAGGCCGATGACGGTGGCGTCAGTGACGATTTCAATTCCCTGCTTTTTTACATCATCGATAAAACGCTGGGCATATTCCGGGCCGGAAAGAGTCTCGCCGAAGCGGGTCAGGCCGAAGCCGTCGTGGATACACTGGCGGAGAATGCCGCCGGGCGTATGCTCCCGCTCCAGGATCAGAATGTCATCGATCCCGTTTTTCTTTAATTCCGCGGCCGCCGCCAGTCCGCCGGGACCGCCGCCGATGATAACTGCCTGTTTATGGATGAAAGTCATGATTCGCGCACCTCCCCGGTAAATAAGTAGGAACCGCGCCGCTCATAAGTCAGATCCTCGGGCCGGATCCCTTTTTCTTCCATTAAAAGCTCCGTGATCTTCGGCTGGCAGTAGCCGCCTTGGCAGCGTCCCATCATCGCGCGGCAGCGGTATTTTACGCCGGTCACGGTTTTCGCTCCAAGAGGCCCGCGGATCGCGGCCAGCACTTCGGCTTTGGTGATGGTTTCGCAGCGGCAGATGATCTCGCCGTAATCCGGATTTTCTTTGATCAGGCGGGCCTGCTCTTCGGGCGTTTTATCGCGGAAGGTCACGGCGCGCCGCCGGATCGGGTTAAAGGCCGGATTTTCTTTTAACGGTTCCACCTCTTTCATCAGGCGGATGACCTCGTGGGCGATGGGAACGGCGCTGGTGAGTCCAGGAGATTCGATTCCCACCAGGTTTACGGCATGAGGCGCGACGGCGTCCCGGCGCTCGATCACAAAGTCATGGAAACCGCCGACTCCGGGCGGAGCCAGTTTGGGGCGGATTCCGGCAAAGTTCCGGATAAAATATTCCTTCTTCAGATAGGGGAAGATCCGGCTTCCGTCCTCGATCAGCATATCCATAATGGGACGGGTGGCGGAATAGTCCTCCCGGCTGTCAATGTATTCGGTGCTGGGACCGACCATGATATTGCCGTCCAGCGTGGGCGTCAGATGGATCCCCAGGCCGCCGGTTTTAATGTTGGGAACCGGATAGGCCGGAAGCGGAAGCATATGGCTTAAGCGTTTATCCAGGATATAGTATTCTCCCCGGCAAGGATAGAGCGTATATTCATCGATTCCCAGCATGGCGGAAATCCGGTCGGAGCCAAGACCCGCGCAGTTGATGACCCAGCGGGTAAGAAAGCTTTTTCCCTTTGTGGTTACGGTATAAACGCCGTCGGGATCATAAGGAGCGCCCGGAGCGTTGTTCCTGTTTTTGGCAGAATGGAACTCGCTGGCTTCTGCGGGATCGGATTGGCCGGTTTTTGCGGGATCGGGCCCGCCGGTTTTTGGGGGATCCGGCTGGAAGGTTCCGTTTATCAGGCGGCCATGGGTAATCTGGGTGACTTCGCTGTCAAAGAAAAACTGAACGCCGTTTTCGGCCGCGTTTTCCGCCATACCGAAGGTGAACTGAAACGGACTTAAGATCGCCGTCGTCGGGGACCACATGGCGAAATTCCCGCCGACGCAGGGCGCTTTTTTATCAATAAAGTCCCGCTCAACCATGCGGATGCCCTCGATGCCGTTGCGTTCGCCCTGGGCCTTCAGCTCCTCTAGCTTTTCCCGGTCCTCCGGGGTAAAGCCGACGACCAGCTTGCCGGTCCGGCGGTAGGGAATATCCAGCTCCTCTGCGATCTGGTCGAAGGTGCGGTTTCCCTCTACACAGAACTTTGCCATCAGGGATCCGGTTTTATTGTTATAGCCTGCATGAAGGACCGCGGAGTTGCGGCTGCTGGTCTCCATACAGACGTCTGGGCCTTTTTCTGCAACGCAGACGGAGAGCTGGTAGCGGGAAAGCTCGCGGGCCACAGAACAGCCGACGACGCCTGCGCCGATCACCAGAACATCATAGATCGGATTCATTGCGTTACTCCTTTCGCTCGCCGGCCGGGAGCCGGCGGATCTTGCTGCCATTTGTATCTGTACATAGACCTCATTATACACCCTGAAAGACGCGGGGGAAAGAGAAATCTGCTCGAAAATGCAGCAGACTGCGAAGACGCAGGATGGAATCTGCGAAGCTGCAGGATAGAATCTGCCGCTTGACAAAGTGACAGGCTGTCACTATAATGGTGACGAGGTGTCACTTTTAGAATTTCCCCAAGCATCAGGCCATTGGAAGGCTATTTTGGACGGCCGGGGGAAGAAGGAGAGATGGAGTATGCCGACGGAACGGTTTAACAGGCTGCCGGACAAGAAGAAAGAGGCGATCCGGATTGCCGCGGCGAAGGAATTTGCGAGAGTGCTTCCGGAGGAAGTATCCATAAACCGGATCATCCGCGACGCGGAAATTTCCAGGGGAAGCTTTTATACGTATTTTGAGGATAAAGGGGATCTGCTGCGGTGGCTGGTGGAGGACGTGGTGGACCGGAACATGCAGTTTTATATCCAGAGGCTTAAGGAAAACGGCGGGGATATATGAGATGTCTTCGACCGGATCCTTGATAACAGCCTCCACCAGATCGTGTCGGAGGGATTTCTGGATATTTTCCGAAACCTGATCAAGAGCGCGCAGTTTTCCGAATGCCTTCAAAAAAAGACGGAGCAGGAGAAGGAGTTCAATGCGGCAAGTCAGCAGTCCTTTGACCAGATGTACCAGCATCTGGACCATGAGAGCTGCCCGGTTTCCAAGGAAGAGTTTTATGATCTGATGGATCTGCAGATCATGCTTCAGATGATGGCGCTTAAAAGCCTTTTGCAGGACGGCCAGCCCAAGGAGACTGTGGAGAAGCGTTATAAAGCCCGGGTGCGGATCCTGCGCTATGGCGTTGGAAACGGGAAGCAGGCCGAAAGAGATTGAAAGAATTTGTAAGAGAATCGTTATTGTGTTTCCAGATATAAGATCGTATTCTTATAAATGGAGGAGAAGGATATGAAGATTGGAAAATGGAAGGCGGCGGGAATCGCGCTTTTTCTGGCGGCGGCAGGATGTATGCCCGCGTACGCGGCGCAGAGCGATCCGATCCTGACGGAATATGACGAAGCGACTCTGGAAAAATTCCGGGACAATACGCTGGAATACGGGGAGATCCCGGGGCTGGTCGAACAATACAATACGGAATTTCGGAACCAGCTGGAGAGCTTTTACTCGAATCCAGGAAGCTCGACCGGCTTAACGAGGGAACAGCTTCTGGAGCTGGCTTCGGAACTGAGGGCGGAAGCCGAGGAGCTGGATCAGGAAGCGGAGGCGTCCAAAGACGATCTTACGAAAGAGGAATACGAGGAATATCAGGTGAATATCCGCTCGCTAAAGTCATACGCGAGGGATCTGGAGAATGACGCGGCGGGAAAGAACGCGGCCGGTTCTTCGGCGGCCAGAAGCTTACGGATCTTAAAGGATCAGCAGACCATGGCGGCCCAGGAAAAAATGCGGACTTATGAGACGTTAAAGGATCAGAACGCGGCCGCGCAGAAAAAGCTGGAGATGGCGGAGCTGACTTATGAGTCGGCAAAAAAGAAGAGAGAATTGGGAACCTATTCGGACGAGAACGTCCTGGACGCGGAAAAAGCGTTAAATCAGGCCAGGGCAGAGGCGAAAGCCGCGGCGGATGCTTTGGAAACGGGGAAAAACGACCTGATCATGATGCTTGGCTGGAGCTATGGGAGCGATCCGGAGATCCTTTCGGTCCCGGAGCCGGATCTGACCCGGATCTCATCGTATGATCTTCCGGCGGATCAGGCCAAAGCTATTGAGAATAACACGACGCTGTTTACTACAAGAATGACGGATTCCTCCAGTCAGGGAGGGGCCAACGCCAAAGCCAGAACGATCAAGGAGCAGGAAGAACAGGTAATGATGGGAATGGAGCTTTTGTATCAGGAAGTACTCCAAAAACAGAAGGCGTATGAGGCGGCGGAGGCTGGCTGGCAGAAGGCGCAGGAGGATAAAAAGGCGGCGGATCTGCAGTACAGTCTTGGGATGCTGAGCCGGGAAAATTATCTCGCGGCGGAGGCGGCCTGGCTGGACGGCGAGGCGGCCTGGACGGCGGCCGGCTTGGATCTGACAGCGGCCATGGAAAATTATGAGTGGGCCATAAAGGGGCTTTTGGATATTGGAAGCCAGCAGAGCTAAAAAGATGAAAGCGGCAAAAAGCCGAAGCCTGCCGAATGGCAGACGTTGGAAATGATCGCGAGGAAACGATCGCATGGAAACGATCGTATGGAGGTGCGGAATTGGATAGGAAGAAATTTAGAAAACGGATGGTTCCGGCGGCAGTGATCGCGGTATTGGCCGCAGTCCCGGCCGCGGCTTATGCCGATGAGCCGAAGGACAATGTTTTTGTCGCCGAGCCGGGGAATCCTTATGATGAGGCAACCTGGAACCGGATCCATGATAATGTGCTGGAGTACGATGAGATCGGGATCCTGGTGAATGAGTTCAGCCCGACTTACAAAAATCTGAGAGAAACCTATGAGGATAATAAAAACGCGTCGAAGGACGTGGAAAAGGTAAAGGAACAGCTGATGGCGGGCTCCGGCGCGCTGATCGACCAGGCGAATTCCCTTTCGGATACGGCGTCCAGCATTCGGGACATGCTGGGATATCAGAACATGGTGACGCCCGACGCATACGCCAGTATGGTGTACAGTGCGGAGCTTTTAAACTACCAGTCGGAACAGATGCTTTTAATGGGGGACAGCGTGACGGAGGTAACTCCGGAGATGCTTCATGTGCAGGTGGTGGAAACCGGAAGGGCCAGCCTGATCTCCGGCGCGCAGACTACCATGATCGGTTATGAACAGCTCCTTCTTTCCAAGGAACAGCTGGAATCTTCTCTGGAGCTTTTAGAGGCGGTTTACCAGTCCACTGTGACCCAGGCCAATGTGGGAATGGCGACTCAGGCAGATGTTTTGAGCGCAAAGCAGAATCTGGAATCGGCCCAGGCGGGAATGCTGACCATTGAGGCCAACGAGCAGAATATCCGGCAGACGCTCTGTACGATGCTGGGCTGGGCCTACAATGCTTCGCCGGAAATCCGCCCGGTCCCGGCGGCGGACGAGAGCCGGATCGCGGTCATGAACCCGGAGACCGATAAGGAAAAGGCGATCGCCAATAACTTTACCTTAAAATATAATGTGCTTTCCTTAGATACGCTGACGGACGGTTCCGCGGAAAAAGCCAATATGGAGCGGACGGTCGCGCAGCAGAAGGAGCAGATTGCCTCCAAGCTGACCAATCTTTACAACGATGTTTTGCAGAAGCAGAGCGAATTGGCGACGGCGAAGGCGGCTTATGGGCTGGAGCAGACCAAGATGAACGCGGCTTCCCAGAAGCTTCAGCTGGGGACGATCGGACGGCTGGAGTATTTACAGCAGGAAAACAGCTTGAAGAATCAGGAAATCGCGGTAAAGAACGCGGAGCTGGCGCTGTTTCAGTCCATGGAGACCTACGACTGGGCGCTGGAGGGAAATTTGAGTTTGACGTAAGGGAAATCAATACGGAAATGAAATAGAAAGGGAATAGAGGCTCACCGGATCGGATAGGTTCGGCGGGCCTTTGTTTATATGCGGCATTCCGAAAATGTTCCGGGAAGCAAAGGAATATGGCCTTCGTGAGCCGGAGCTGATTGATATGGGCAGCGATT
>DVFQ01000073.1 GCA_018713185.1 Candidatus Copromonas avistercoris (nom. illeg.)
AGCCCCAGTATATCGAAACGATCTGGGGCGTCGGCTACCGCTTCAAGGTGTAGAATTCTTCGCTGGTCAATCAATCAAAGAGGGCGAAGTCGACCACTTGAAAAGCGGAGCCGGATTTCCTATCTTTACGCATGTTACGAAGGATGAAGCGAAGCCAATAGCTTCCAGAAGTCTGAAAATCAGCGGAAATACGGCATACCGAACAGGGCGTTAATGGGTATATGGATCCTTCCTGTACGTATATGGAACATAAAGCGCTGTCTGCTTGGTATGAAATATTCAATATGCCTGCTGCAGCCTCAGGACAATAACAGGGATGCGCTACTTCAAAGCCTGCGCATTTTTTAACCAATTATTTACAAATTATCGTTTCTTCGCTATACTATAAGAAGATGTGGTCCGGCGGCTGGGAATGCCGCCGGGCGGCGCAGAAAGCGAGGAACGCGCAAAATGGACAGGAGAAAATTGCTGGAGGAGACGGAGCTGTTCGTATTGGACATGGACGGAACCTTCTATTTAGACGGCCAGATTCTGGACGGTTCCCTGGATTTTTTAGCCCAGGTGGAGCGCCTCGGGAAACGGTTTGTTTTTTTTACGAATAATTCCTCCAGATCGCCGGAAACGTACTTGAAAAGGCTGGCCGGGATGGGGTGTCCCGTCCTTCCTGAGCAGGTGATCACGTCCGGCGACGTGATGATCCAGTACCTAAAGGAAAATTATCCGGGGAAACGGATTTTTCTCGCGGGTACGCCGGACCTGGAACAGAATTTTTACCAGCATGGAATTCTCATTACAAAAGATATGCCGGATGCCGTGGTAATCGGTTTTGACATGACTCTGACCTATGAAAAGCTGGAGCGGGCATGTACCTATATTCGGAATGGAGCGGATTTCCTCGCCACCCATCCGGACATCAACTGTCCGGTAAAAGACGGATTTATTCCAGACTGCGGAGCGATCTGCGCGGCCGTTTCCTTATCAACGGGGAAGAAACCGCGATATGTGGGAAAACCTTGCCGGGAAACGGTGGACATGGTCTTGAGTTTGACAGGAGCCAGAAGGGAGGCGGTTTCTTTTGTGGGCGACCGGCTGTACACGGATGTAAAGACCGGGGTGGATCACGGCGCCCATGGAATCCTGGTTCTCAGCGGAGAGACAAAGATGGAGGATCTGGAACGGTCGGAAACGGTTCCGGACGCGGTATTCGCAGATTTGGGAGAAATGGCGGAGCTTCTAAGGGAAATGAAGACTCTCTGATTCCCGGTATGGGAAAAACGGATCAAGTAAAGGGAGAGGAAAAGAGACATGAAGTACAAGACCAGATTTATTGCGTTCTTTTTTACGATGGTAATTTTTAATCTGGCGGCGAATTATGCCCATCCGGTAACGCCGACGGTCATCCAGGAATTAAATCTTCATGACTATATGTTCGGCGTGGCACTGGCAGCGATGATGTTTACCAACTTCCTGCTGTCGCCGTTCTGGGGCAAGATCAACAATTATATTTCGTCCAGGCTGTCGCTTTTGATCTGCTGCTGCGGCTACGGAATCGCCCAGCTGTGGTTTGCCTACGCGACAACAGAGTTTATGATCATTCTGGCCCGTATGTTCGCCGGGCTGTTTACCGGCGGCGTTTTCGTCAGCTTCCTGACTTATGTGGTCAATGTTTCAAAGCCGGAGGACCAAGGGAAATTTCTTACCTATACGGCCACCATTAAAAGCGTAGCCAGCGCGTTCGGCTACATGATCGGCGGCTTCCTCGGAGAAATTTCCGTGCGGTTGTCCTTCTTGGTGCAGGCGGGAACGCTGATCGCAGTGGCGATCATGTTCTTCTTTATCTGTCAGCCGGATGGAAATTCCAGCTTAAAGGAAGTATCGGGAAAACAGCTTTTAAAGGAAGCCAACCCCTTCCAGGCGTTTATCGACAGCCGGTATTTTATGAGCGTTGGATTTGTCCTTTTATTTGCGGTGAATATCCTGATCAACTTCGGAAATACAGGCTTCGACCAGGCTTTCAACTATTATCTGAAGGATGAGCTGGGCCTGACTTCTTCTTATAACGGAATCGTAAAGGCGGCCGTCGGCTTTATTTCCTTTGCCGCCAATATGACGCTCTGCATCTGGATCATCAACAAAACGAAGATCAAGCGGTCCATGGTAATGCTGGTGCTGGCGTGCGCGCTGTCTGCTCTTGGCGTGACGGTATTCTCTAATATCGCGCTGTTTATCGCTTTCAGCGTGATCGTTTACGCCGGATATTCCGTCAGCGTTCCGGTTCTTCAAAGTATGGTAGCCGGATTGGCAAAACCGGCGCAGAAGAACCTGGTCATGGGATTCTTTAACGCGACTCAGTCATTGGGAAGCATTGCCGGATCTCTGACCGCCGGATTCATTTATTCCGTTCATGTAAAGCTGCCCTTCGTCTGCACCTTCGTGATCTATGGTTTGGGCGTATTGGCTGCGATTGGTTACATGACCTATAAAGGAAAAGAAAGAGCATAAAGAATCTGCTCATTGAAAAAGCCCGAAAGCCATGGCTGCAATTCCATGACTTTTCGGGCTTTCTTTCGTTACTGCGATTTCACTTCTTTCCAAAGCGCGTTGTACAAATCGTCCGCTTCGGTTCCCAGGTAGCGGTAAACCTCGGAGGTGGTTAGCGTGCTGGTATCGGGGAATACGTCCGTATTCTGCTGGTATTCCGGATCCAAAAGGCGGAACGCGGCTTCATTGGGCGTCGCATAGGTAATGTATTCAAAATTCTTTTTCGCGATGTCGGGGCGGCAAAGGAAATTGATCCATTTTTCCGCATTCTCCTTATTCCTGGCGTTCCAGGGGATCACCCAGGAGTCGATCCAGAGATTGGTGCCTTCCTCTGGAAGGACGTATTGGAGCGTAAAGTCCAGATTCAAGCTCTCGGCTTCTTCCTGGAGATAGAGCAGTTCGCCGGAATAGATGACGCCCACGGCGGCCTCTCCGCTCAGCATTTTATCCCGCACCTGATCGACAACGTACGCTTGCACCAGGGGCTTTTGCAGGAGAAGAAGGTCTTTTGCCTCGGACAGCTCGCCGGGATCGGTGGAATTTAAGGAGTAGCCAAGGCTTTTCTGGGCCACCATAAACGCGTCCCGGACGCTGTCCTGCATTAGGATTTCTCCGGAAAGCCTCGGATCCCATAGATCCGCCCATTTCGTCGGAACCGGTACGCCCAGCTCCTCCAGGCGTTCCACGTTGCAGAGAATTCCGACGGTTCCCCAGCAGTAGGGGACGGAATAGAAATTTCCCGGATCGAAGGCCTCGGACCATTCCATATAGGTTTGGCCGATGTTGGAAATATTCGGTACATTTTCCCAGTTGATCTCCGCCAGGAGCCCGTTTTCCGCCATCCGCTGGATCATGTAGTCGGAGGGACAGACCACGTCGTACTGAACGGCGCCGGCTTCGATGACGGGATACATTTCTTCGTTTGTTTCAAACAGGTCATAGACCACATGGATTCCGGTTTCTTCCTCAAACTGCCGGATCACATCCTCGTCAATATACTCTCCCCAGTTGTAAACATAGAGCTCATCGGAGTGGCTGGCGTTAAACTTTAAGAGGCTGGTATAGGAAATCCCTGCAACAACGGCGAAGGAAACGCAGACCAGGAGCCCCTTTTGAATTTTGGGCCAAAGGGGCGAGGGCGTGCCTGCGGCTTTGCCGCCGTTTCCAGACGGTTCGGAATCTCCTAAAGCGGCCCGCTTTTTTCCTGCGCCCGCTTTTTCTCCCGACGGGGAGAAGTTGGTGATCAAAAGCAGCGCCAGCACGGTGACGAAGATCACGGTGGATAAGGCGTACATAGTAGGCTGGATTCCCCGGCGGACCTCGCTGTAGATCAGCGTGGACAGCGTGTTGATCCCGGCGCCCCTGGTGAAATGGGTAATGATAAAGTCATCCAGGGACATGGTAAAGGCCATCAGGAAGCCGGAGAGAACGCCGGGCAGGATGTCGGGGAACACTACCTTAAAAAAGGCCTGGAGAGGCCCTGCTCCCAGATCCAGGGCCGCCTCGTAGGTGTACCGGCTGGTCTGCTTGAGCTTGGGCATTACGCTTAACATGACATAGGGCACGTTAAAGGAAATATGGGCCAAAAGAATCGTCTTAAAGCCCAGGGATACGCCGAAGGCGATAAACATTAACATTAAGGAGATTCCGGTTACGATATCGGAATTCAGCATGGGGATATTGTTGACGCCCATGCAGATGGAGCGGGGAAGCTTTTTCATGCTGTTGATGCCGATGGCCGCCGCCGTTCCCAGCACGGTGGCGATGAGGGCCGATAAAAAGGCGATCAGCAGCGTGTTGTACAGAGCGTCCATAACGGCGCTGCTTTCAAACATCTGGCTGTACCACTGAAGGGTAAATCCGCCCCAATGGGAGCGGGATTTCGAGCTGTTGAAGGAAAGCGCCATCATGACGGCGATGGGCGCGTAGAGAAAGATCAGCACCAGCACCAGATAAAAATTTTCCCAGAAATTCTTGAGCTTCTTTTGTAATGATTTCATCAGAATGCCGTTCCCTCCCCGTTTTTATCATATTTGGCGATCAGGGTCATGCTGAGCAGGATGAAGATCATGAGGACGATGGAAAGCCCGGCGCCCAGATTCCAGTTGCTGCCTTTTGTAAATTCCTGCTCGATGACGTTTCCGATCAAGAGGATCTTGCTGCCGCCCAAAAGGTTGGAGATCACGAAGGTGGTCAGGGCCGGTACGAACACCATGGTAATGCCGCTGATCACGCCGGGGACGCTTAGCGGGATCAGGACCTTTGTCAAGGTCTGGAAGCTGTCCGCCCCCAGATCCCTGGCGGCGTTGATCAGATTGTCGTCGATCTTCGCGAGGACGTTGTAAATGGGCAGCACCATAAAGGGCAGGAAGTTATAGACCATGCCCAGGATAATGGCCGCCGGCGTATTGATAATGGAAAGCGGCGGCAGATGAAGGAAGGAGAGCAGGGCGTTGATGACCCCGTTCTTTTCCAAAAGCGTCTGCCAGGCCATGGTCCGCAGCAGAAAATTCATCCACATGGGAAGGATGAAAATAAATACAATAAAGCTGCCCTGGCCAATGTGGCGGTTCCTTAAGATCAGCGCCAGCGGATAGGCCAAGAGCAGGCAGATCAAGGTGCTGACGGCGGCCAGGATCAGGGAAAGCACCAGGGCCTTTAAATGTTCCGGAGAGCCAATGGCCAGGATGTTTTCCAGGGTAAAAGCGCCCTCCCGGTTAGTCAGCCCGTAATAAAGCATCATGAGAAGGGGAATGATGGTAAATCCGGCCATCCAGAAAATATAGGGGAAGGCCAGAAGCTGATTCTTTTTTCTATTCATTGACTCCGACGGCCTCCTCATCCTCCGATTCCGGTTTGTTCATGATCTGGATATCAAAGGGATCCACATGGATGCCGACATGCTGGCCCACCGGGAACAGGTCGGTGCTGTGAACCAGCCACTCATAGCCGTTCGGCGTTGTGACTTCCATTTCATAGTGGACGCCCTTAAAGATCAGGTGGGTTACGATCCCTTGAAGCGTTCCGTCCTCCGGCTTTACCAGGTCGATGTCCTCCGGCCGGATCACCACGTCCACCGGCTTGTTGGTCCCGAAGCCCTTGTCCACGCAGGCGAATTTCGCGCCGAAGATCTCCACTAACTCGTCCCGGATCATGGTTCCCCCGACGATATTGCTTTCTCCGATAAAGTCGGCGACAAAGGCGTTTTCCGGCTCGTTGTAGATCTGCTCCGGCGTTCCCATCTGCTGGATGTAGCCCTGGTTCATGACGACGATGGTGTCGGACATGGTAAGGGCCTCTTCCTGGTCGTGGGTGACGTAGATAAAGGTAATGCCCAGTTCGTTTTTCAGCCGGATCAGCTCGTACTGCATATCCTGGCGGAGCTTTAGATCCAGCGCGCCCAAAGGCTCGTCCAAGAGCAGCAGCCGGGGCTCGTTGACGATGGCCCTGGCGATGGCGATCCGCTGCTGCTGGCCGCCGCTTAGGGAATCCACGCTCCGGTTTTCAAAGCCGTTCAAATTTACAAGCTTTAAAGCGTATTTGATTTTATCATCGATATAGCTTTTGGATTTTCCCTTGATCTTCAGGCCGAACGCGATGTTCTCCGCGATGCTCATATGGGGAAACAGAGCGTATTTCTGGAATACGGTATTCAGCTGGCGCTTATTGGGCGGCAGTAAGGTGATATCTTCTCCGCCGAAAATCACCTGCCCCTTGTCCGGCGTCTCAAAGCCTCCGATGATGCGAAGGGTCGTCGTTTTTCCGCATCCGCTGGGGCCCAACAGCGTAACAAAGGAGTTTTCCTTGACGGACAGATTCAGATCATCCAGGATCAATTCTCCGTCATAGCTTTTGGAAATATGGTTCAGATCGATCAACGGCTGGCTCATGGCGCGTCCTCCTGCTTGCTGATTGCTTCAAAATATTGTCACACCACCATTTTGTCATAAAAAGCGGATATGTCAACAGATTTTGTGTAAAATGTGAGAAATTCCGGTTAACAAACCGGAAAGTGTATGTTAAACTATAACTACAGTTTGCCGTAAACAATAGAAATGGCAGAAAACGGCGGCCCTGGAACGGATGCGGGGCGGGCCGTGCAGAACGGAAAAAACAGGGGAAGAACAGGGGGAAAACAGCCGATGACTGGGAAATATATGGCCTATATAGGCTCGTATTCCTATACAGGAAACGCAAAAGGAATTTCGGTTTATGATGTGGATGTGGAAGAAGGTTCATTTATTTTCCGCTGCGAGGTGGAGGTGGATAATTCTTCCTATTTAAAGGCTTCTCAAAATGGAAAGATTCTGTACTCCATCGCGGACGAAGGCGTCGTTGCCTTCCGGATCCTTCAGAACGGAAGTCTTTCCAGGCTCAACAGCGCCAATATTAAGGGAATGCGGGGACGCCATCTCTCCACCAGCAAGGATGACAGCTATATTTTTGTTTCCGGTTTCCATGACGGAAAAGAGACGGTCCTGCGTCTGCGTCCGGACGGTTCCGTTGGAAGGATCACGGACGGCGTGTTCCATAAGGGACTGGGAAGCGTTGCCGAGCGCAGCTTCCGCCCGCATATCAGCTGCAGCCGCCTGACTCCCGACGAGCGGTTCCTTATGGTCTGCGATTTGGGGATCGACCAGATCAAGGTTTACCGGTTTGATAAAAAGGAAGGACGGATTTCCTTAGCGGATACGATCCGCTGCGAGCTGGAGTCGGCTCCGAAATATTTTATGTTCAGCTCCGACGGCCGGTTTTTCTATGTGCTGTATGAGATGAAAAACGTCATCGACGTTTATTCCTATCAGGAGGGGGAGCGGAACCCTATTGTAGAGAAGATCCAGACGATTCCCACAACGGGAACGGAGCCGGGACAGCTGACAGCCGCCTGCGCGATGCATTTTTCTCCGGATGAGAAATATTTATTCTGCAGCAACGCGGGGGAGAATACGGTTTCCATGTATGAGCGGGACGAGAAGACAGGAATGCTTACGATGCGCTTCTGCCTTCCCATCAGCGGCGATTATCCGAAGGATATCGCGATCTTCCCGGATGGAAAGCATCTGGCGTCCATTAACCATGAGGGAACCGTATCCTTCTTTAAGATCGATTATGAAAAAGGACTGCTGGTGATGAGCCGGCGCAGTATGCGGGTCAACGAGCCCAACTGCTGTGAGATTGTAAAGATAGGAGAGTAAGGCTATGGCGGCAGGTTCCAGTATTGGTACGGTCTTCCGTATTACCACCTGGGGAGAGTCCCATGGAACGGCGATCGGCGTGGTGGCGGACGGGTGTCCGGCCGGACTGCATTTAACGGAAGAAGATATACAAAAGCTTTTAGACCGGAGAAAACCGGGCCAGAGTAAGTTTACGACCCAGAGGAAGGAAAGCGACCAGGTGGAGATCCTGTCCGGCGTTTTTGAGGGGAAGACAACGGGAACGCCGATTTCCATGATCGTGAGAAACCTGGATCAGCGCTCCAAAGACTACAGCGAGATTGCCTCCTGTTACCGTCCGGGACACGCGGACTTTACCTTTGATGAGAAATTCGGTTTCCGCGACTACCGGGGCGGCGGCCGTTCTTCGGCTAGGGAAACCATCGGCCGGGTGGCGGCCGGGGCCATCGCGAAGAAATTCTTGGCGGCTTTAAATATTACGGTGACGGCCTATACGAAATCCATCGGGCCGGTGGAGATTTCCAGGGAGCGGATGGATCTTAAGGAGGCCGCCAATAACCGGCTCTGTATGCCGGACGCGGAAGCGGCGCGGGAGGCGGAAGCGTATCTGGAAGAAAAAATGGCCCAGTGCGATTCGGCCGGCGGCGTCGTGGAATGCGTGATCCATAATCTTCCCGCTGGACTGGGGGAACCGGTGTTTGAGAAGCTGGACGCCAACCTGGCGAAGGCGATGCTGTCCATCGGGGCAGTCAAGGGCTTTGAGATTGGCGACGGATTCGCGGCCTCCGCTTCCTGTGGTTCTGTCAATAACGACGCATTCCGGATGCGGGGGGACGCAGTGGTGAAGGCCACCAACCATTCCGGCGGCGTTTTAGGCGGGATCAGCGATGGGAGCGATGTGGTTTTCCGGGCGGCCTTTAAGCCGACGCCGTCCATTGCCAGGCCCCAGGATACGGTGAGCCGGGACAAAAAGGAAATGGAGCTTACGATCCATGGACGCCACGATCCGGTGGTGGTCCCCAGGGCGGTGGTAGTTGTGGAGGCCATGGCGGCGATTACTGTGATGGATATGCTTCTTTTATCCATGACGTCCCGTTTGGACATGATCCAGCTGTTTTTTCAAGTAGAAGAAGGGAGCGATGAAGAGTGAAAATTGCGATCGGAAACGACCATTCGGCGGTAGAGCTTAAAAATATAATTGCGGAGCATCTGAAGGAAAAGGGATATGAGGTCCTCAATCTGGGAACGGATTCGACAGAAAGCTGCGATTATCCGGTTTACGGCGAAAAGGTGGGCCGGGCGGTGGCCTCCGGCGAGGCGGATTTAGGCATCGCCATCTGCGGAACCGGCGTCGGCATTTCGCTGGCGGCAAATAAGGTAAAGGGGATCCGCGCCTGCGTCTGCAGCGAGCCTTATACGGCAAAGCTTTCCCGGATGCATAATAACTCCAACGTCCTGGCCTTCGGCGCAAGAGTAGTCGGAAGCGAGTTAGCCAAGATGATCGTGGATCAGTGGCTGGACGCCGAGTTCGAGGGAGGAAGGCATCAGCGCCGGGTGGATATGATCATGGAAATCGAAAGGAAGGAGTGATCCGATTATGACGGAGATCAGAAACTTTTTTGCCAGAGAATGGACGGGAGCGGAAAAAACGCTGTTAATTGCCTGCTGCATCCTTTTAGGGACGGTCAACGGATTTTTAATCTCTCCGGTCAAGAAGGGGATCAGCTTCGGCAACAATAACGGGAACACGTACGGAGTATCCCGGAGAAAATACGGAACCTCCCGTAGAAAAAGATAGGAAAAATTTGCCAAAACCAAAATAAAAGCCAGGAACCGCGCGGTTCCTGGCCTTTTTACAGTTCGGTTTTGACAAAGATATCGTAGATCGCCCGTACGGCGGGCTCAAAGTCCTCGTTCTTTACGCCCACGATGACGTTCAGCTCGCTGGAGCCCTGGTCGATCATCTTGACGTTGATTTTCGCATGGGCCAGGGCGGCAAAGATCCGGGCGGCTGTTCCTCGGGCGGATCTCATGCCGCGGCCGACGACGGCCACCAGCGCCAGATCCGGCTCCAGATCTACGGAGTCTGGATGGACGGCCCGGTGGATGCCGGCGATGACCGCCTGTTCCTTTTCCTGGAACTCATCCTGATGGACTAAAATAGACATGGAATCGATCCCGGAGGGCATATGCTCGAAGGAAATATTATTGTCCTCAAATACCTCCAGCACCCTGCGGCCGAAACCGATCTCCGTATTCATCATCGCCTTGTCGATATTGATGGCGCAGAAGCCTTTTCTTCCGGCGACGCCGGTAATGGTATAGTGGGGCCGCTTGCTGGTGTTTTCTACGATCATCGTGCCGGGATCGCCGGGACGGTTGGTGTTGCGGATATTGATGGGGATCCCTTCTTTTCGTACAGGGAAAATGGCGTCCTCATGGAGAACGCTGGCGCCCATATAGGCTAACTCCCGCAGCTCCTTATAGGTGATGGTTTCGATGGGAGCCGGATTTTCCACAATCCGCGGGTCGGCTACCAGGAATCCGGAAACGTCGGTCCAATTTTCATAAAGATCCGCCAGTACGGCCCGGGCCACGATGGAGCCGGTAACGTCGGAGCCGCCCCGGGAAAAGGTGCGGATGGTTCCGTCTGGATTGGAACCGTAAAAGCCGGGGATGACGGCCTGCCTTAAGGAGGACAGGCGGTGATTCAGCTCTTCATTGGTTTGTTCGGACAGGAAGGAACCCCGCTCGTCGAAAAAGATCACTTCCGCGGCGTCAATGAAGGGGAATCCCAGATAGTTCGCCATGATGATACCGTTTAAATATTCTCCGCGGGAAGCGGCATAGTCGCGTCCCGCTTTCTTTAAGAAATTTTCTTCGATCTGATTAAACTCATAATCCAGATTCAAGTCCAGCCCCAGGCCGTCCACAATGTCGGTAAACCGTTTCTTGATCTGTTCCAGGATGCGCTTGTAGCTCTGCCCGGAAACGGCCGCGTCGTAGCACTGGTACAAAAGATCCGTTACCTTCGTATCCTTTCCGTCCCGTTTGCCAGGGGCCGACGGGATCACATAGCAGCGGGTTTTATCCGCAGTGATGATCGCCTTTACTTTTTTAAACTGTCTGGCGCTGGCCAAGGAGCTGCCACCGAATTTTACAACCTTTTTCATAATCTGCTGTCTCCTCAATGGATAATCTTAAAGGACGGGAAATAGGTAAATAATACCTTTGCAACCATTTTATCTTCTGATATATAAGGATTATTCCAGTACCGGGCGTCTAAGGAATAATTCCGGTTGTCGCCCATCATAAAATAGCAGCCCTCCGGAACCTCAAAGTGGAAGGTTTCCGACGGATCCATAGGTTCCGCCAGATAAGGCTCGTCCAGCGGTGTGTCGGAACCGTTTAAATACACCTTGCCGTCCGCGATATCGATGGTATCTCCGGGCATTCCGATCACCCGTTTTACATAATATACGGTTTTGCCGCGGCGTCCGATTTCGGAATCGCAGGCCGGGCATACCTCCTGTTTGTCTCCTTCTACCATGACGCCGCACTCCGGACACTGCCAGCCGAAGACGAAAATGGCCACGTCGCCCCGCTTCGGGGAACCGAAGGTATAGTGGAGCCGGGAGCCGATGACACGGCTTTTTGTCATAATGGTGTTTTCCATAGAGCCGGTGGGTATCTCGCTGTTGGCAATAACAAAAGTAGTCAGGACAAAGGCGATCACGGCCGCGGAAACCAGCACCTGGATCCAGCTGATCAATTCCGCTTTCCAGCCGGTTTTCTCCTTTTTCTGCTCTTCTTTTTCGTTCTTTTCTGTTTTTTCCATCTTTTTCCTGTAAACCTCGTTTGACTTAAAATACTAATAGGCAATATAATGAGTTTATGACATTTTGTCAAGTTTCGCAAGAGCTTTTTTCAAAGGAGGCCAAATGGACAAAGAACGGAAGAAAATACGAAAAAGACTGCTGTTTGGATGCCTGTTTTTCCTTTTGGCCGCGTTTTTTCTCCTGGCGGCAAGGTGGATTCCAGGATTTGCGGGATGGTACGCGGATACCGTTTATCCGGTTCTTGTGGGAACCATTGGCCGCTTTTTCGGCCTGTTTCCGTTTTCGGCTGCGGAACTGGGCCTTTATGTAGGGATCCTGGCAGCTTTGTATTTCCTGGGAGCGGCGGCGTTAATGAAGCGCTCCTGGCTTTCCGTCTTGTCCGCGCTTTGGGCGGCTTTGGGCGGACTCCTTTTTTCCTACGCCGCCTGCTGCGGGGTCAACTATTACCGGCCTCCCTTTTCGGCTTATCTGGAACGGGTTTCGGACGCGGGAAGCCGGGAAAATCTTCTGGCGCTTTGTGAATGGCTGGGGGAGCAGGTACAGCTTTCGAGGGAGGCTCTGGAACTGGAAATGGAACGGGATCCAGACTGCTGGGAGCGGCTTCCGGAAAAGGGCGTGGAGGCCATGGAGATGCTGGCGCTCACCTATCCCCGGCTGGAAGGCTATTATCCAAAGCCCAAGCCAGTTACAGTTTCTGAAATTCTTTCCGTTCAGCAGTGCTCCGGCATTTATTCTCCGTTTACGGTCGAGGCAAACTATAATCAGGATATGGTTTCCTATAATATTCCCCATACCATCTGCCATGAATTATCCCACCTGCGCGGCTTTATGAGAGAGGATGAGGCGAATTTTATCGGGTATCTGGCCTGCTTGGCCTCAGAGGACGCGGCCTACCGCTACAGCGGGGCGCTTTTGGGGTGGATTTACGCGGGAAACGCCTTGGCAAAAGTCGATCCGGCCGCCTATATCCGGCTTTATGAGGAGCTGCCGGAAGCGGTGAAGATAGAGCTGGAAGAAAATACCCAGTTTTGGGCACGGTATGAAGGGAAAACGGCGGAGGCGACGGAAGCGGTAAACGACGCCTATTTAAAAGTCAACGGCCAGGCGGAAGGAGTCAAGACCTACGGCCGGGTCGTCGATCTGATGCTGGAGGACTTTGTAAAAAACCGCCGGGCACAATGAGGACTGCCAAGGGCAGCGAGAACCGCCAAGGGCGGCTAGAACCGTCAAAAACCATGAGAATCGTCAAAAACAATGAGGATTCCGCTTGTATGGAAATAGGGGACATGGTAGAATATGAGCAGGAATCAATCAGATGATGGTACCGGAGGTCTGAGCAATGGAAAAAAAGCTATATGATTTGATGGACTGGGCTGGAATTGAGGAACTGGTATATTCGGAGGCAAGCGATCCAGGACGCCTTCTCGGAGCGCATCCCACTGAAGACGGACTCCTGATACAGGCGTATATTCCAAACGCGAAAACCGTGACCGTGAGGCTGGGGAAAGAAGAGATCCCGATGGAGATGGCTGATGAGGGCGGTTTTTTCGCGGCGCTTTTGGAGGGCCGGACGGAACCGGTCAAATACCGGCTTCATGTGGTTTATGAGGACGAGGACACGGAAGAGGTGGAGGATCCCTATTCGGGCCGGTTTTCTTCCCTGTTTAAGGAAGAGGAGCTAAAGAAATTCGAGGCTGGGATCTACTATAATTCTTATGAAAAGCTGGGGGCGCATCCGGCGGTGATCGACGGCGTCCACGGCGTCCATTTTGCGGTTTGGGCTCCGGGAGCGATGCGGGTTAGCGTTGTTGGAGATTTTAACTTCTGGGATGGAAGGCGCCACCAGATGTGCCGTCTTGGGGATTCCGGAATCTATGAGCTGTTTATTCCGGGGCTGAAGCCGGGACTTCTTTATAAATATGAGATCAAAAACAGGGCGGCGCAGCCCATGCTAAAGGCGGACCCTTACGCCAGCTATGCGGAGCTTCGCCCCAACACGGCGTCGGTCATATGGGATCTTTCTAAATATAAATGGAACGATAAGGAATGGATGGACAAGCGGAAGACGGAAAAGAAGGACCGTGTTCCGATGAATATCTACGAGGTCCATCTGGGCTCCTGGATCCAGAAGCCGGTTGCTCTCGATGAGGAAGGGAAGCCGGTCAATGGAAGTCAGTTCTATAATTACCGGGAGATCGCGCCGAAGCTGGCGGAATATGTGAAGCGGATGGGCTATACCCATGTGGAGCTTCTGCCGGTTATGGAGCATCCGCTGGATGAATCCTGGGGCTATCAGGTGACGGGATATTACGCGCCCACCAGCCGGTATGGAACGCCCGATGATTTTAAGGCGTTTATGGACCATATGCATCAGGAGGGGATCGGCGTGATCCTGGATTGGGTTCCGGCCCATTTCCCGCGGGACTCCCATGGCCTGGCGGCTTTTGACGGAACCTGCCTGTATGAGCATCTGGATCCGCGAAAGGGGAGCCACCCTCACTGGGGAACCTTGATCTATAATTATGGAAGGCCTCAGGTTTCCAACTTCCTGATTTCCAACGCCTTGTTCTGGGCGAAAGAATATCATGCCGACGGAATCCGGATGGACGCGGTGGCGTCGATGCTGTATCTGGATTACGGCAAAAATCCGGGCGAGTGGGTCGCCAACATGTACGGCGGCCATGAAAATCTGGAAGCTATGGAATTTTTAAAGCATCTGAATTCCATTTTCCATAAAGAAACAAAAGGAGCGATCCTGATCGCGGAGGAATCGACGGCCTGGCCGATGATCACGGGAGACGTGAAGGAAGGCGGCCTTGGTTTCGACTTTAAGTGGAACATGGGCTGGATGAACGATTTCCTGGGCTACATGCAGTGCGATCCGTATTTTCGGAATTACCACTACGGCGAGCTTACCTTCAGTATGCTTTACGCCTACAGCGAGAAATTCGTACTGGTATTCTCCCATGATGAAGTGGTTCATGGAAAAGGCTCCATGGCCGGAAAGATGCCGGGGGATACCCAGGAAAAGAAGTTTGCCAATCTGCGGGCGGCGTACGGCTTTATGATGGGGCATCCGGGCAGGAAGCTTTTGTTCATGGGACAGGACTTCGGCCAGATGGATGAGTGGAACGAAAACAGGAGCCTGGAATGGGAGCTGTTAGAGTATCCCATCCACAGCCAGATGCAGGAATATGTAAAAGAGCTGAACCATCTCTACCGGACCCACCCGGCGCTTTATGAGAAGGACGATGTGCCGGAGGGCTTTGAGTGGATCAACTGCACTTACCAAAAGGAGAATATCGTGATTTTCGTCCGCAGGACGGAAAAGCCGGAAGAAACTCTTTTGTTCGTCTGCAACTTTGTTCCTGTGGCTCACGAAAAGTTCCAGCTGGGGGTTCCCTTCGCCGGAAAATATAAGGAAATTTTGAACAGCGACGATGTCCGGTTCGGCGGTTCTGGCATGGTCAATCCAAGAGTAAAGACCTCGAAGAAGGAAGAGTGGGACGCCAGAGAGAACTCGATCGTGATCAATTTGGCTCCTCTTAGCGTCTGCGTATTCCAGTGTACGCCGGAGCCGAAGGAGGCAAAGAGCCGCCGCCCAAAGAACACCGCGGCGGGAAAGGAAGCTGCGGCGGAAAAGAGTGCCGTAGCAAAGGTGAAGCAGGCGGTGACGGAGGCCGTATCGGGACCGGCCAAGAAAGCGGCGGAAGCGAAGCAGGCCATAGCCGGAGCGGCGTCGCGGCCGGTGAAAAAGGCGGCGGAAGCGAAACGGGCGGCAAAGGAAGCCGTTGAACAGCTGATCAAGGGCGCGGCTCAGGAAAAGTAGGGAGGCGCTATGACCTGGTTGATTGATGCGGGTGCCCGCCTTTTGGCGGCGGCAGTCTTAGCCTTTGTTGGACTGCGGCTGATCCGGGCAGTAAGGAACGGCGCGGGGCGTTCCATGGAGCGGGCGGGAATGGAAATTTCCCTGCGGAAATTCCTGGATGCTCTGCTGTACGCGCTGCTGCTGGGGCTTTTGATCTTCGCGGCGGCGGAGGTCCTCGGCCTTAATATTACTTCTATGGTGGCGGTGGTGGGGTCCATCGGCCTCGCCATCAGCCTTGCCATGCAGAACACGCTGGGAAATTTCGCCGGAGGCGTTATTATTTTGGCGCTGAAGCCGTTTAAAGTGGGAGATTATGTATCCACGGTGGACGGGGAAGGGACGGTTGAGACCATCGGGTTGGTGTACACCTCGCTGGTGACGACGGATAACCGTGTGTTAGTGATACCAAACAACACGCTGGCCAACTCTCCGTTAACCAATCTGACGGGGATGGAAAAACGGCGTTTGATCATCAACGTCCTGATCGACTATGAGTCGGATCTGGAACGGGCGAAGGAGCTTTTGACAAAGCTTTTGAGAGAAAATTCCTTGATTTTAAAAGAAGAGGATATCCTGGCGGTGGTGGACAGCCTGGGAGAGCGGGGCGTTTCCTTAAGCGCCAGAGGCTGGACCAGGACGGAGGATTACTGGCAGGCCCGGTGGGATATGATGGAAAAGATCAAGCTGGTTTTTGATCAGGAAGGAATACGGATCTCGCATTTTGAAAGGAATGTTCCGATTCTTCTGGATTCGGAGCAGACAAGGAGGCAGTCATGATAAGACAGGCGGCCGGGTTTGCGAAGCAGGCGCATGAGGGGAAAATGCGGAAGGGGACGGCGGTTCCCTACATCGTTCATCCGATGGATACGGGCGTGATCGTATCCAGAATGACGGACGATCCGGAGGTGATCAGCGCGGCGCTGCTCCACGATGTGATAGAAGACGCGGGTGTTACGAAGGAAGAGCTGGAGGAACGGTTCGGCAGCCGCGTGGCTGAGCTGGTGGCGGCGGAGAGCGAGGATAAGACCAGAACCTGGAAAGAGCGCAAGCAGGCTACCATCGACCGCCTGACGGACGCGGGGCGGGACGTGAAGATGATCTGCCTGGCGGACAAGCTGAGCAATCTGCGCAGCACGGCCGCCGATTACCTGCTAAAGGGCGACGAGGTCTGGAAAAAGTTTCGGGTCACGGATAGGCGGGAGCATGAATGGTATTATCGGGGCGTATTCGCGAAGCTTTCCGAGCTTTCCGGGGAGTCTGCGTATGGGGAATATCGAGAGCTGATGGAAATGCTGTTCGGGCAGAAAGAAAAATAGCAAGAAGGAAGAGAAGGGAAACAAGCTTTATGTTTTGGACCAAGATGAGAAAAAAGATTTTTGTCCTGGCGGCGGCTGCTTTCTTGGCGGCAGGAATGGAAAACTTTGAAGTCGTCTCACTGGCGGCGCCGGCGGAAAACGGGATTGGACCCGGATTCGACAATATGCCGGCGGAGGCGTCCGGAGAGACAGCCGAGACCGGCGGGGAAACGTCCGGCGAGGCATCGGCAGAGACGACTGAAACGGCAGGAGACGGAGCCGAGACGCCGGCAGAGACCGGCGAAGCGGCGGAAACCAGCGGGGAGACCGGAGCGGTGGATATAGCCGGACTGCCGGAGATCGGAGCCGTTTACGGAGCGTATTTATATGGAAGCGGATGGACCGCGAACCATGAGGATAATACCTGGTGCCAGGCGGGGGCCGGCAGTTATGTGACGGCTCTGAGAGCGTCTTTGGAGAATCAGCCGGAGAACCTTTCGGGAACCATCTCCTATCAGGTGAATCTAAGCGGTTCCGGCTGGCTGGACTGGCAGGAAAATTACGGGCAGGCAGGAAGCACAGATACGGCGATGCCCTTGGAGGCGGTCCGCTTTGCGCTGACCGGACAGCTGGCGGAATATTATGACGTTTATTATTCGGTTTATCAAAACGGGGCCTGGACGCCGCTCGTTACCAACGGAGAAACCGCGGGAGCGGAGGCCCAGGGCCTCCGCGTGGACGGAATCCGTCTGGCGGTACGGAAAAAGGGAGCCGGGGAGCCGGAGGAACCGGCGATGCCTGCATCCGCAGTGGATCCGGCAAAGCCGATGATCGCGCTGACCTTTGACGACGGACCGTCCGGGGCGACGTCCCGGATTTTAGACGCGCTGGAGGCAAACGGCGGACGGGCGACGTTTTTCATGGTGGGAAACCGGATGCGCTCCTATCCGTCTGTGATTAACCGGATGGTGGCGTTAGGCTGCGAGCCGGCCAGCCATACCTGGGACCACTCCTACCTGACGAAGCTGTCGGAGGGACAGATCCTCTCCAACCTGAACCAGGTGGACGACACGCTGGAGTCGATTGCCGGAGTAAGAACGGTGGTGGTCCGGCCGCCGGGAGGATTTATCAACGACGCTTCCAAGGCGGCGCTGGCAAAAAGAGGAACCCCTGCGGTTCTCTGGTCCATCGATACCCTTGACTGGAAGACGAGAAATGCGCAAAAAACCATCGACACGGTCCTTTCCAATGTAAAGGACGGGGATATTATCCTGATGCATGATCTTTATGAGACGTCGGCGGACGCGGCCGCCGTGCTGATCCCGGAGCTGAAGAACCGGGGATATCAGTTGGTGACCGTCAGCGAGCTGGCGGGCTATCGGGGCGGGATGCAGCCCGGACATACTTACAGCAGATTCCGTCCTTAAAGAAGGAAGGACGCTTTTTGAGGCGGGATAGGACGGAAAACGGAGGCAAGAATGAATAACACGGAAAAGAAAAGGCAGTTTTTGATCAACGCCGCATATTACCTGCTGATCGCGGCTATTTTATACGGAATTTTAAAATACGCGGCACCGATTTTTCTGCCGTTTATCCTGGCGTTCCTGATCGTATGGATCCTTAGAAGGCCGACGCTCTGGATCGCCGGAAAAACAAAGATTCCCGCGGGAGTCGCGGGAATCCTGGTTCTGATTCTGTTTTACGCGGTGTTTTTCGCGCTGATCCTGTATGCGGGATCTCAGATCTTTTCTTCGATCCGTACGCTGGTTCCCAAGCTTCCGTCTATTTATTCCAACCAGATCCTGCCGGCGCTTACGGTCTTTTCCAATTTTCTGGAAAATGCCATGTCCCAGTTTGATCCGGCCTTTGTGACAGGCGTGGAGCATATGTTCGAGCAGCTGACGGTTTCCCTGGAGCAGTCGATCACGACGATCTCCTCGTGGCTGATGCAGGCGGCGTCCAACCTGATCCTGGGAATGCCCTCGTTCATTATCCGGACGCTTTTGACCGTTATTTCCAGCTTCTTTTTGGCCGGCGATTATGAACGGGTAATGAGCTTCTTTTATCAGCACCTTCCGGAGCGCTCCCGCGGAATTTTGGAGAAGGCCCGCTCCAAGGTGACGGGCTCCTTATGGATCTATATCCGTTCTTATACGATCCTTTTGTTTGTCACGTTTTTCGAGCTCTTTATAGGCCTTACGATCCTTCGGATCCCCTACGCGCCGGTGATTGCCGCGGCCATTGCGGTCTTTGATCTGATGCCGATTCTGGGAACAGGAGGAATCCTTCTTCCCTGGGTCGTGATTGCCCTTTGCCTGGGAGAGTATCCCATGGCCATCGGGATCGCAATCCTCTACCTTATTATTACGGCGGTTCGGAATACCTTGGAGCCTAAGCTGGTGGGAAAGCAGATCGGTCTTCACCCGCTGGCGACGTTGATCAGCCTGTTTTTAGGAAGCCAGCTGTTCGGCCTTGTGGGGCTCTTTGGTCTGCCGGTTACGCTTTCGGTTTTGGTGCAGCTTAGAAGGGGAGAAAAGGGGAGCGAGAAGGAAAATCCTGAGGAAAACGGGAAGTAAGAAAAGCCGGCGGATAAGAACGGCCGGCTAGTGATCCGATTTCAAACCGGCTCCGCACATCGTGATCAAGCAGTCTTCTGCGGCGCCGTATTTCCTGCAATAGTGCAGGTAGGCGGCATAATTTGCCGCTGTGGTATGTTCACAGTAAATTCCTTTTTTCGCAAGGGCGCTTCTTGCTTCCAGAATTTTATCTTCTGGAGCGTGAATGAACTGTACAGGATACTTGCGGGCATAATCAAGAATCTCCTTGCCTCGCATGGGTACGCCGATTGCAATTCCTTCTGCAAGCGTCGGCTTTGGGGAAACCCGTGCCGGGGCGTGTTCCCCGTTTGCGAACGCCAGCAGAATCGGATCGCAGTTTTCGCTCTGTACCGCTATGATCTGCGGCATTCGGTCAATCACACCGCTTTCCAGCAAATGCTCAAGAGCCTTGACTGCGCCTAAGAAAAGCGTGCCGTTTCCTACAGGAATTAAAATATGCTTTGGCATCCGATGGAGCTGCTCCATCACTTCATAAATATATGTTTTTGTTCCCTCATAGAAGAAGGGATTGTAAACGTGATTTGCGTAGTAGACGCCTTCGCGCTCCACCTTTTCCCGGCAAACATCCGCGCAGTGATCCCGGCTTCCGGAAACCACTGTACACTGCGCGCCGTGGGCCAGGATCATATCGATCTTCTTCGGGGATGTCCCTTCCGGAACAAATATTTCGCAATGAATGCCTGCTTTGGCGGCATAGGCGGCGATACTGTTTCCGGCATTGCCGCTGCTGTCCTGTACCACCGAATCAACACCGATTTTCTTGCAGTGCGCCATCAATACGGCGGCGCCCCGATCTTTGTAGGAGAGCGTCGGCATAAAATAATCCATTTTCAGCAGAACATTTTCGTCCAGCCGTACGATCGGGGTCATACCTTCTCCCAAAGAAATCGATTTCCATTCATCGCCGACCGCCATGAATTTCCGATAGCGGAACATGCTCCATTCATCCCGGTCAATTTGATCCAGTGAAAATTTTGGGAAGGAAGCTTCCAGATCCCATAGTCCGCCGCAGCTGCATTTCGGCTGCCGGGTATCGGCGGATTCGACTTTTCCGCATTGCGAACAAACAAAGTTCATGTCTCGCTCCTCCTTTCGATCATATGAGTTTCATCAATTTGTCTCCAGTGCGTTGGGATGCTTTTATTATATATAAAAAAATCATATAAAATCAATATATTTGTATCATTGCCGCAGAAACAAAAAAGACTGATAAACTGGGGCCTTTATTGTCTGGCCATCGTTTATCAGTCTTCGTCCATCAATGATAAAAATGCATCATGCCTGCCGGCAGTATGCTCTGGCGTTTACAGCTCTGGCGCTTACAGTCCCGTCCAGCCGATGATCTGGAGGATCGTCAGCATGATCACTGCAAATACAAACTGCATGGCCAGAAGCGGGGCATAGTTCTTTACCCAGCGGTTCCAGGCGATTCCCGCGATTCCCAGACTTCCCATCAGGGTTCCTGCCGTCGGGATCACGCAGTCGGCGAAGCCGGCGCCGAACTGATAGGCCTGGACAGCCACCTGACGGGTGATTCCCGTAAGGTCGGCGGTGGGAACCATAAGCGGCATTACAACCGCCGCCTGGCCGGAGCCGGAGGGAATGAACAGGTTGATAATGGTATTGATGACCATCATCAGGTTCGCTCCTACCACCGATCCGGCGGAGGAGAGGGGCATGGACAGGTAGTACACAATGGTATTTAAGATGTGGCCGTTGGTCAGGACGACGGAGATCGCGTTGGCGAAACCGACGATGAAGCCTGCGTTGACCATCTTGGAACATCCGGCGATGAACTCCTTGGTGGTTCCGTTGATCCCGTAGCCGTTGGCGAGTCCGATGATAATGGATACGGGAAGGAACACAGCGGCGAACTGGGCGTTGCCCCAGCCAAACAGGACGGAGCCGGCGACAACGATGACGATGGAGCCCAAGGTGGCAGCCAGGGCCACGATCTGTCCGAAGGTCAGACGGCCGCTTAACTCAGAGGAATCGCCCTCCTCCTTCAGTCCCATAAAGTCAGAGGCTTTTTTGCCTGGCTCGTAATTTAAACTCTTGGTGGGGTCCTTGCGAACCCGTTTCATATACATGACTACGAAAATGTAGGTCATGATAAAGTTTACTACGTGGATGAATACACGGACGCCCATTCCGGAGAATACGGGAAGCTCCGCGATGGGATGGGCTACGCCCAAGGTGGACGGGTTTGCCCAGCCGATGTTAAAGCCGGAGTAGGCGCCCAGGTAAACCAGCATCATGCCGGCTGCTGCGTCAAGACCGATGGCCTGGGACAGGATGATGCCGATGGGAACCAGGGCAACTGTTGGATTGGCGAATACGCCGCAGGCGCCTCCGATGGTCATGAACAGCATCAGGACAAAGGCGATCACGTAATCGTTGGCGTTTTTTCCGCCGCCTGCGATGCTCTTAAAGGCCACTTCAATGGCGCCTGTCTTCTGAAGCAGATGGACGGCGGCTCCGATGAACATGATCATGACGAGAAGGACGGCGGAATTTTGAAAGCCGGTAACCGTGGCAGTTAAAATGTCCCAGATTCCCTGGGGACTTTGCTCGATGGTATGGTAGGTGCCGGCGATGACGCGGGTGGTGTTTCCCACCTTTTCGGTGTCAAATTCCCCGGCGGGGATGATCCAGGTTAAAACAGCGGCGAAGATGGTCAGCATAAACAAAAGGGCGCAGGTGCTGGGCATCTCCATCTTAAATTTCTTTTTTGTTTCCATGTTAGCAGCTCCTTATGATGTAATAAAAAATATTGCAGTTGATGTTACGGCAGATGCCGTTTCTTTTGTATGGATCCTGTTAATGGATGTGCATTGGTTATGTCAAATATGGCTTACGCCAGAAAATCTCTGGCAAACTGTACCAGCACGGACGCTCCGGCCATCAGGCAGCTGTCGTCAAAGACGTTCTTGGAGTTATGAAGCCCGTGACGGGTGTTGGGATCCGTATTGTTTCCGGAGCCAAGGCGGAACTGGGCGCCGGGACCGTATTCCGGGAACAGGTAGGAGAAATCCTCGGAGCCAAGGGACGGATTCTGGATCGTTACCACATGATCCGCGCCGATGGTCTTTTCCGCGGCGGCCTGGAGCCGGTCGATCACCGTTTCGTCATTGACAAGAGGCGGCATTCCCTTCTCCCAGGTCACCTCTCCGTGGCCTCTCATGGCCTCGGCGCAGCATTTTACGATGCGGTCGATGGCGTCCTGCATGGCCTGGCGACTTTCCGGATTCAGGCTTCTAAGGGTACCGGCCATTTCTACGAAATCGGGGATTACGTTGTTGGCCTTTCCGCCGTGGATGCTGCCGATGGTCATAACGCCCGGATATACGGGGTGATTCTCCCGGGAGATCACGGTCTGAAGCTGGGTTAAAACATAGCCGCTGATGGCGACGGGATCGATGCAGTTTTCCGGATGGGCGCCGTGGCCGCCTTTGCCGGTGATCTTGATGGCGAAGGTGTCGCAGGATGCGTTGGCCGGTCCTTTTTTCAGTCCGATGGAGCCGGCGTCGAATTCCGGCGAAACGTGAAGGCCAACGAATACGTCCGGTTTTAAGACATTATAAAAGCCGCATTCCACTAACTGCTTGGCGCCGCTTCCCTTTTCCTCTGCCGGCTGGAACAGGAACATGACGTTTCCGTTCAATTCCTCCTTCAGCTGGGATAAAACCTTTGCGGTATAAAGAAGGGTCGTAGTGTGGATATCGTGGCCGCAGGAATGGCACACGTTGGCGGTCTGAGACGCATAGGGAAGTCCGGTCAGCTCCTGCATGGGGAGCGCGTCGATATCCTCGCGGATGGCAACGGTCTTTCCGGGATTCTTTCCACGAAGAATTCCGACAACGCCGGTCTTTAAGCCGATATCAACGATTTCTACGCCGTACTCCGTCAGCTTTTCTTTGATCAGCTCTGTGGTTTTAAATTCCTCATTGCTGAGCTCCGGATGCTCGTGGATATGGCGGCGGATCTGGATCATCTCGTCGGAATACTGTTTTACAAGTTCCATAGTATCCATATGTAAGTACCTCCTATTGATGATTTCTTTCAATGCCCTGATTTATCCCAATGAATTTATTATTTATTTATAAAAAATTAATAGAAAATTTAGGATAATGGAAAACAGGTTCTTGAATTATATAACAAGTTATAATGAATTGCAATCGCATTAGCGTGATAAAACTATAAAATTTTGTTATGGCTGTTATTCCCAATCGCTGTTTTCCGCCGCTTGAAAAACGAAGGCGTCGGGCCGCGCATAATGGCCGCAGACGTCAAATTCCATCTTGCTGGCGGCTGCCTGGTCCATATCCAGTTCCGCATAGATGACGGCTTCCCGGTCCCAGACCGGCTCGGTCAAAAGATGGCCGTAAGGATCGACGATACAGCTTCCTCCGCGGCATACGGTCTGGGGCAGGCGGCCGATCTCCTCCTGGCAGCAGAGTCCCTTCGGATACATATCGCGGGTGAAATACATATCGCAGTTGATAAAGAAGCAGTGGCCCTCAATGGCAATATGGCGGATGGTGGCCTGCCATTCCTCGTTGTCGTTGGTGTTGGGAGAAAGATAGAGAGTGATTCCCTTCTGATACAGGGCCATCCGGGCGAGGGGCATATAGCTCTCCCAGCAGATCATGCTGCCCATGGGGCCCCAGGGCGTCTCGGCGACGGGGAAGTATGCCTTGTCGGCGTCTCCCCAGACGACCCGTTCGCTGCCGGTGGGTTTTAATTTCCGGTGGCAGAAAACCAGTTCTCCGTCCGGTGAGAACACAAGGTTAGAATTATAGAGCGTCGCCGTAACGGCGTCCCGTTCGGAGACTCCGATGCTGACCCACGCATGGGCCTTTTTGGCGGCTTCTCCGAGAAGCTTGGTTTCCTCGCCGGGGACCAGGATGGAGTTCCTGTAATAAAGCATCCAGTCCTTTCGGCCTTCTTCGGTCCGCCGTCCCACGGAAAATCCGAAGGTCATGCCGTAAGGGTAGCCGGGGATAAAAAGCTCCGGGAATACGATCAGCTCCGCGTTTTTCAAAGCGCATTCCTGGATCAGGGAGACTGCCTTTTCGGTGCAGGCTGCCTTGTCAAACATGATGGGCGCTGCCTGGACGACGGCGATCTTACAAGTGGGTTTTAAATCTTTCAATGCCGGTTCCTCCTTTAAAATAATATGCTGCCGCCGCGAAAATGTTGTATCGGTGGACATTTTCGCGGAAGGTGTAGTATGATGGTAGGGTCAAAGGGCCGTCTGACCCCGGTATCGTAAGGATATTGTATCATGGAACTGTATATTAAAATAAATGAAAATAGACATATCGCTTATCGGAAGAAGCGATAAGCAAACAGAAGTACACAGGAAGAAGGCGGAGACAGGAAATGGAACTTCGGAATTTGAGGACATTTGTCCACGCGGCGGAATTAAACAGCTTTTCCAAGGCGGCGAACCGGTTAAATTATGCCCAATCGACGGTGACGGCCCAGATCGACGCCCTGGAAAAGGAACTGGGTGTTCAGCTGTTCCACAGGAACGGGAAGAAAATCAGCCTGTCAGAGGCGGGACAGGAGCTTTTGCGGTATGCCTACCGGTTTCTGCAGCTGGAAAACGAGGTATATCAAAGCTTTGGAGGCGAAGAAGAGCCGTCCGGAGACTTGTGCGTCGGGATCCTGGAGTCGCTAAGCGCCTCCGGCCATATGAAAGGCTTGGAACAGTTTCTCAGGGACTATCCGGCGGTCCGCCTGCGGGTGCGGATCGGGACGACAATTGAATTAATGGAAAAGCTGGAGAACGGAGAGATCGACGCCGCGTTCCTTTTGGATACGCCGGTCATGAACCGGAAATTCCGCACGGTGGATCGTCAGTCAGTACGGATCCTTTTTATTGCGCCGCCCGGGTCCGGCTGGGGAGGGAAACGAGTGATGCTGCGGGATTTAGCGGAAGAACGGTGGCTTTTGACGGAGCGGGGCTGTAATTACCGGAGACTTTTGGAAGAGGAGCTTTTGAAAAGAGAACTATCGGTTTTCGATCCGTTGGAGATTGGCTCCACCTCGGTTTTGATCCGCTGCGTGTCCGACGGGCTGGGAATTTCCCTGCTCCCGGAATATAATTTGACAGAGGCGCTGCGGGAAGGACGGGTACAGGAGATCCCGGTGGAAGACTGCAGGATGGAGATGGAGTTTCAAGCGCTGATCCATAAGGACCGATGGCTTTCGCCATCGATCCAAAAGATCTGCGAGTATATGAAATATGGAAGCGGCGGCCCGCTTAAAGAATAAATTTGCTTAAAGAATCAACTCGCAAAACGCCATGTTTTATCCGAGGAAATCCCGGGCATATTGTACTAAAACGGCAGTTCCCACGGCAAGGCAGCCTTCATCGAATACATTTTTGGAATTGTGGAGCCCGTGTCTTGTATTGGGATCGGAATCGTTTCCGCAGCCAAGGCTGAACTGGGCGCCGGGGCCGTATGTCGGGAACAGGTAGGAGAAGTCCTCCGAGCCCAAGGAAGGATCGGCGATGGTTTTAATGGCGCCGGCGGGAAGCAGCTTTTGGGCGGCGGCGCGGATTCCGTTTACGATGGGCGTGTCGTTTACGAGCGGCGGCATTCCCTTGTTCCAGGAAACCTCCGCCTTGCCCCGCATGGCTTCGGCGCAGGAAACGGTGATCCGGTCAATGGCCGCCTGCATTGCCTGACGGCTTTCCGGCTCCAGGCTTCTGAGGGTTCCGCCCATCTCCACATAATCCGGGATCACGTTGTTGGCCTGGCCGCCGTGGATGCTGCCGACGGTGAGGACCGCCGGATGGATGGGATGGTTTTCCCTGGAAACGATGGTTTGAAGCTGGGTCAGGATATAAGCGCTGATTATAATAGGATCAACGCAGTTTTCCGGATGAGCGCCGTGGCCGCCTTTTCCCGTGACCCGGATCTGGAACATGTCGGAGGAGGCGCTGGCGGGCCCGTCCTTTAAGCCGATGCATCCGGCGTTCAGCTTGGGCGCGACATGCAGGCCCACAAAGGCGTCCGGCTTTAATACCTGATCAAAGCCGCAGTCGATCAGCTGCTTGGCGCCGCTTCCGTTTTCCTCTGCCGGCTGGAACAGGAACATGACGTTTCCATGAAGCTCGTCCTTAAGGGCGGAGAGGATTTTCGCGGTATAGAGCAAAACGGTGGTGTGGATATCGTGGCCGCAGGAATGGCAGACGCCGTCGGAGGCCGACGCGAAGGGAAGCCCGGTCAGCTCCTTCATCGGCAGGGCGTCGATATCCTCGCGGATTGCCAGGGTTTTTCCAGGGAAACGGCCTTTCAGAACTCCGACCACGCCGGTTTTTAAGCCGATATCAGCGATTTCAATGCCGTATTCGGTGAGCTTTTCCTGGATCAGCTTCGTGGTTTGAAACTCCTGATTGCTGAGCTCCGGGTTTTGGTGAATGTGCCGGCGCATCTGGATCATTTCCTGCTCCTGCGCTTTGACCAGTTCCATTGTATCCATAAGCATCCTCCTTTTGGTAAATAAGTTCTATATATCGATGTTATTGTTATTATAGAGGCTCCGGGGCCGGAATGCAAGCCGAAGGAAACGGCTGGAAGCTGCTGCAAGGCTGCCGGAGGTTCGCCGGAAAGCGTCCGGTTCATGAGAAAAAGATTGCATTTTACGACAAAAAAAATTATAATTGTTTCATTATAAAGGGATCATATCGTTGGATTCCCTTAAAAAGGGAAAAAGGTGGGATGTGTATGGAAGGAAATAAGCTGAAAAATATTGAAATCGAGCTGGAAGCTCCTGCGGATTTTACGAGTCCGGAGGTGCTTTACGACGACCTGGTAAAAAGCATCCGGAAATATCACCCCTCCGACGATCTGACGATGATCGAAAAGGCGTACCAGATTGCCCGGGACGCCCATAAGGACCAAAAGCGGAAATCCGGAGAACCCTATATCATCCATCCCTTATGCGTAGCGATCATCCTAGCGGATCTGGAAATGGACAAGGAAACCATCGCCGCCGGAATCCTTCACGATGTGGTGGAGGATACGGTGATGACGGAAGCGGAGCTTACGGATGTTTTCGGACGGGAAGTGGCTCTTTTGGTGGACGGCGTTACCAAGCTGACCCAATTAAACTGGGATAAGGATAAGGTGGAGATCCAGGCGGAGAACCTTCGCAAGATGTTTTTGGCCATGGCCAAGGATATCCGCGTGATCCTGATTAAGTTAGCGGACCGTCTCCATAATATGCGGACGCTTCAGTATATGAAGCCGGAAAAGCAGAGAGAGAAGGCCAGAGAAACCATCGAGATTTATTCTCCGCTGGCGGACCGCCTCGGTATTTCCCGGATCAAGATCGAGTTGGACGACCTGGCGCTCCGCTATCTGGAGCCGGAGGTCTATAAGGATCTGGAGGAGACCATCGCCCTGACCCGCGAGGCCCGGGAAAACTTCATTAATGAGATCAAAGCGGAAATCAGCAGCCACATGGAGAACGCGGAGATCAAATGCGAAGTGGAAGGCCGGGTGAAGCACTTCTTCAGTATTTATAAGAAAATGCTGAATCAGCATAAAACGCTGGATCAGATCTATGATATTTTCGCGGTGCGGATTATCGTTGATACGGTAAAGGACTGCTATGCGGCCCTGGGCGTGATCCATGAAATGTATAAGCCGATCCCCGGACGCTTCAAGGACTATATCGCCATGCCGAAGCCCAATATGTACCAGTCGCTCCACACGACGTTGATCGGCAGCAACGGCCAGCCCTTTGAGATCCAGATCCGTACCTATGAGATGCACCGGACGGCGGAATACGGAATTGCGGCCCACTGGAAATATAAGGAGAGCGGCAGCGGCCAGGTGGCGGCCGGAGACGAGGCGAAGAAGCTAAGCTGGCTGCGCCAGATCCTGGAATGGCAGCAGGACATGTCCGACAACAAGGAATTTTTAAGCATGTTAAAGAGCGATCTGGACATGTTCTCCGACAGCGTGTACTGCTTTACGCCCACCGGCGATGTGAAGGCTCTGCCCAGCGGCTCTACGCCCATCGATTTCGCCTACGCGATCCATACGGCCGTAGGCAACAAGATGGTAGGCGCCAGGGTCAACGGGAAGCTGGTGAATATCGATTACGTGATCCAGAACGGCGACCGGATCGAGATCATGACTTCCCAGAACTCCAAGGGCCCCAGCCGCGACTGGCTGAACCTGGTGAAAAGCTCCCAGGCTAAGAATAAGATCAACGCTTGGTTTAAGCAGGAGCGGAAGGCGGACAATATCCTTCGGGGCCGCGAGATGATCGACCGCTACTGCAAGGCCAAGGGAATTAATTTCGCGGATATCAATAAGCCGGAATATATCGAAAAGGTTTTAAAACGCTATACGTTCCAGGATTGGGACTCCGTCCTGGCCTCCGTCGGACACGGCGGGCTGAAAGAGGGCCAGGTCATCAATAAGATGGTGGAGGAACGGAAGAAGAAGCTGAAACGGGAAGAGACCGACGCGACGATCCTGGACAATATCGCCAATAACAGCCGCCCGTCGGTGGTGCCGATCCGGGGGAAAGCCGGCAGCGGAATCGTCGTAAAAGGAACCCACGACCTGGCGGTCCGGTTCTCCAAGTGCTGCAATCCCGTTCCGGGAGACGAAATCGTAGGCTTTGTTACGAGGGGACGGGGAATTACGATCCACCGGACCGACTGCATCAACGTCTTAAATCTGCCGGAGATGGAGCGGAGCCGTTTGATCGACGCCGAATGGCAGGCGCCGGAGAACGACCAGAGCACGGCGACCTACGCTACGGAGATCGTGATCTTTGCCAACAACCGGATCGGAATGTTCGTGGATATTTCCAAGATCTTTACGGAGCGTCAGATCGATGTAAAAGCCATGAACGCCCGAACCAACAAGCAGGGGAAGGCGACGATCACCTTGAGTTTTGATATCCACGGCACCGACGAATTAAACGGTCTGATGGCAAAGCTGCGTCAGATCGACGGAATCCTGGATATTGAGCGGACGTCGGGCTGAGGCGGAATACCTAGCTAGATAATAAGGGCCGCTGCATAACGGAACCGGATCCTTTAAGATCTGATTTCAGGTTTGTGCAGCGGCTTTCTGCGGACAGAAGGGAAGGAAAGGAAAAATGAGTGAGATTCGCGTGAAACGTTTGGTGGTAGGAGTTGTGGGGACCAATTGCTATCTGGTATATCATGAGGAAACGAAAAAGGCGGCGGTTGTGGATCCGGGCGACCGGGCGGATTTGATTTTGGAGGCGGCGGAGCGCTACGGCCTGTTTCCGGAAGCGATCCTATTGACCCACGGCCATTTCGATCATATTATGGCGGCCAATGAGCTGCGGGAGAAGTGGCATGTGCCGGTCTACGCATGCAAAAAGGAGCTGGATATTTTAGGAGACTGGGAGAAGAACCTGGTGGCCAGCTATTTTGATACGCCTTATACGGTAACGCCGGATATTACTGTGGAGGAGGGCGATACCTTCAGCGCCGCGGGCTTTACCTGGCAGGTATTTGAGACGCCGGGCCATACCATCGGCTCCTGCTGCTACTATATCGAAAAAGAAAAGGTGCTGTTTTCCGGCGACACCTTGTTTTCCGGCTCCTATGGCCGTACGGATCTGCCGACGGGAAGCGGACGTATGATGATCGGCTCCGTGACGCGGCTTTTAAAATCCCTTCCGGAGGATGTCATGGTATATCCGGGCCACATGGACGAAACCACCATCGGCTATGAAAAGCAGTACAATCCCCTGGCGAGGTTTTTGAAATGATCGGCATTTTATTAAAGGACGCGTCTTATGAACAGGATATCCGGGAGCTTTTAATGGCTTTTTATCCCGGGGAGACCTTTGCGCATGAACGGACGGAAGAAGCCGCCCTTTATGTGGAAGGGGAGTTTGAGCCGGAAGGGAGAGAAGCAGGGCCGGAGGGCCGAACGGAGGATCAAACAGAGGACCAAACGGAAGAAAGCCGCGGCGAGGACGGCGGCTTTTTTTCTCTGCGGCTTTTGGAAAATGGAGAAACGCTGGCAAAAAAGCGGTTCCCGGTCCAGTACGGAAAGCGGTTGGAAACCAAGACGGCTATCAAGCGGGAGCTTTACGAAATGCTTTCCGCCCATACGGGAAAACGCCTTCCCTGGGGGACGCTGACGGGGATTCGTCCGACGAAGATCGTGCTTTCCAGACTGGAAACGGGGGAGACGGAGGAATCGATCCGTTCGTTTATGGCCGATACCTATCTTACCAGCGGGCAAAAGATCGATCTGTGCGTGGAAACGGCAAAGCGGGAACGGAGCCTTTTGGAAAAGCTGGATTATGAAAAGGGATACAGCCTTTATGTGGGGATTCCCTTCTGTCCCACTACCTGCCTTTACTGTTCCTTTACTTCCTATCCCATCAGCGCCTGGGAAAAGAAGATTCCCCTCTATCTGGACGCGCTGTTTCAAGAGCTGACTTATACGGCGAAGCGGATGAAGGGCCGCGTCCTGGATACGATCTATTTCGGCGGCGGGACGCCTACCTCTCTCAAGGCGGAGGAGCTGGACGCGATCCTTTCAAAGATCGAGGAGCTGTTCGACTTGTCCGCGGTGCAGGAGATCACGGTGGAAGCGGGCCGGCCGGACAGTATTACGGAAGAAAAGCTGAAAACCTTAAGGCGTCATGGGATCACCCGGATTTCCATCAATCCCCAGACCATGAAGCAGGCGACCTTAGAGCTGATCGGCAGACGGCACACGGTCCAGATGGTAAAAGAGCAGTTCCATATGGCAAGGGAACTGGGCTTTGATAATATTAATATGGATTTGATCATCGGCCTTCCGGAGGAGGATCTCGCTGACGTCCGGGACACTTTGGATCAGGTGGAGGAACTGGCTCCGGAAAGCTTGACGGTCCATTCCCTGGCCATCAAGCGGGCGGCCAGGCTCAATATGTTCCGGGAGCGGTATGCCGGTTTAAAAATCCAGAATACCCAGGAAATGATCGATCTGACGGCGTCCCGGGCCAGAGCCATGGGGCTTCATCCCTACTATCTCTACCGCCAGAAAAATATGGCCGGAAATTTTGAAAATGTGGGATATGCGGCTCCGGGAAAGGAATGTCTTTATAATGTTCTGATCATGGAGGAAAAACAGACGATCCTTGCCTGCGGAGCGGGAACGACGACGAAGGTGGTGTTCCCTTCGGAAAACCGGCTGGAGCGGGTGGAGAATGTAAAGGACGTCGGCCAGTACATCGAGCGCATCGGCGAAATGCTGGAGCGGAAGGAAAAAATGCTTGAAAAGCTGGAATGAGTAGCGTATAGTATTGACAGACAGCGGGCCGGATACCCGCAGGATCAAATAAACAGACTGAGGTTGAATTATGAGCTTGAAAAAGAAACCGGTAACCGGCATGAAGGACATCCTGCCGGCGGAGATGCAGATCCGGGATTATATCCTGGGCCAGATCAAGGAAACTTACCGCAGCTTCGGCTTCTCGTCCATCGAGACGCCCTGCGTGGAGCATATTGAAAACCTTTTAAGCAAACAAGGCGGCGACAATGAGAAGCTGATCTTTAAGATTTTAAAGAGGGGCGAGAAGCTGGATCTGGAAACGGCGCAGACGGAGAACGACTTGACGGATGGCGGCCTTCGCTATGACCTGACGCTTCCCCTATCCCGCTATTTTGCCAACAACGCGGCCAGCCTTCCGACGCCGTTTAAGGCGCTTCAGATCGGAAACGTATGGCGCGCGGACCGTCCCCAGAAGGGACGCTTCCGCCAGTTTATGCAGTGCGATATCGATATCCTTGGAGACGCTACCAGCCAGGCGGAGATCGAGCTGATCCTCGCGACTACGACGGCTCTTTCCAGGATCTGTCCGGGCCGCGGCTTTACGGTGCGCATCAACGACCGCCGGATCCTGCGGGCGATGGCGGTATCCAGCGGCTTCCCCGAGGACGATATTGATAAAGTATTTATTACCGTCGATAAGATGGACAAGATCGGAACCGACGGGGTAAAGGCGGAGCTTTTGGAAAACGGATATTCGGAGGCGTCGGCGGACCGGTATCTGGAACTAATGAACCAGGCGTCCCCGGACGCGGCGGGCGTCAGAAAGATGGGAGAGCTGCTTAAGGGCGTCTTAGAGGACGGCGCGGCGGAGAACCTTGCCCGGATCATGGAGACGGTAACGGAGGTTTCCCAGGTCGGCTGCCAGCTGGTTTTCGATCCCACGCTGGTCCGCGGAATGGGCTATTATACGGGAACGATCTTTGAGGTTTCCATGGAAGGCTTCGGCGGTTCCGTAGCCGGAGGCGGAAGATATGACCGCATGATCGGGAAATTTACCGGAATCGATACGCCTGCCTGCGGATTTTCCATTGGATTCGAGCGGATCGTCACGATCCTTTTGGACGCCGGCTTTACGGTGCCCGAAGGAAACGGAAAGGAAGCCTGGCTTTTTGAAAAGGGAATGGGAGCGGAACGGCTTACCGCGATCATGAAGGAAGCCATGGCGGCCAGGGCAGAGGGAAAGACGGTTCTGGTAGCGCAGATGAATAAGAATAAAAAATTCCAGAAGGAGCAGCTGGGAAAAGAAGGCTATCTGGAGTTTAAAGAATTTTATAAGGAAGAATTAAAACGGGATTAGACAGATCAGAAAGGAAATCGTTATGGCAGAATCAATGGCTGGCTTAAAGCGTTCCTGCCGCTGCGCGGAGGTTACGGAGGCCAATGTGGGCCAGGAAATGACCCTGATGGGCTGGGTTCAGAAAAGCAGAAATAAAGGCGGAATTATTTTTACGGATCTTAGGGACCGTTCCGGGATCATCCAGATCATTTTTGAGGAAAGCGACTGCGGAGAAGAAAGCTTTTCCAAGGCGGAGCGGTTAAGAAGCGAATTTACGGTCGCCGTCACCGGAATCGTGGAGAAGCGGTCGGGAGCGGCAAACCCCAATTTAAAAACGGGGACCATCGAAGTGCGGGCCAAATCCCTCCGGATCCTTTCGGAGTCCGAGGTGCCGCCGTTCCCCATCGAGGAAAACAGCAAGACAAAGGAAGAGCTGCGCTTAAAATACCGGTATCTGGACCTGCGGCGTCCGGATCTGCAGAGAAATATCATGATCCGGAGCCGCGCGGCCACCATGGTGCGCCAGTTCCTGGCAGACGAGGGCTTTTTGGAGATCGAGACGCCCACGTTGATCAAGAGTACGCCGGAGGGCGCCAGAGACTATTTGGTTCCCAGCCGGGTTCATCCGGGAAGCTTTTACGCGCTGCCCCAGTCTCCCCAGCTTTTAAAGCAGCTGTTAATGTGTTCCGGCTTCGACCGGTATTTCCAGCTGGCAAGATGCTACCGGGACGAGGATCTGCGGGCGGACCGCCAGCCGGAGTTTACCCAGATCGACATGGAGCTTTCCTTTGTTGATCAGGAGGATGTGCTGGACGTTAACGAGCGCCTGATCAAAAAGATCTTCGGCGAGATCTGCGGCGTCGATGTAAAGCTTCCGCTTCCGCGGCTCACCTGGCGGGAGGCCATGGACCGGTTCGGCAGCGATAAACCGGATATGCGGTTCGGGATGGAATTAAAGAATGTTTCCGACGTGGTGAAGGACTGCGAATTTGTGGTTTTCCAGAGCGCTCTTAAGGAAGGCGGCTCGGTCCGCGGCATCAACGCCGAGGGACAGGCAGGCATGGCAAGAAAGAAGATCGACGCCCTGGTGGAATATGCCAAGGGCTTCGGGGCCAAGGGCCTGGCGTACCTGGCGGTCCATGAGGACGGCTCTTATAAATGCTCCTTTGGGAAGTTTATGAAGCCAGAGGAGCTGGACGCTCTGGCGGCCGCCATGGAAGCGAAGCCGGGAGACCTTTTGTTCTTCGCGGCCGGAAAAGACAAGATGGTCTTCGACGTTTTAGGAAATCTGCGCCTGGAGCTGGCCAGACAGCTGGGACTTCTGGACAAGAAGGATTTCAAGTTCCTCTGGGTAACGGAATTCCCCCTTTTGGAGTATTCGGAGGAGGAAAACCGCTATGTGGCGATGCATCATCCCTTTACGATGCCGATGGAGGAGGATCTGCCGCTTTTGGATACGGATCCCGGAGCAGTACGCGCCAAGGCCTATGACATCGTTCTCAACGGAACGGAGCTGGGCGGCGGTTCGGTGCGGATCCACCAGGCGGACGTCCAGGAAAAGATGTTTGAGGTCCTTGGATTTACTCCGGAGCGGGCGAAGGAGCAGTTCGGCTTCCTGCTGGAGGCCTTCCAGTACGGAGTTCCGCCCCACGCGGGACTGGCCTACGGCCTGGATCGTGTGATCATGCTGATGGTGGGCGCGGACAGCATCCGCGACGTCATTGCCTTCCCCAAGGTAAAGGACGCGTCCTGCCTGATGATGGAGGCGCCGTCGCCGGTGGATCCGAAGCAGTTAGAAGAGCTTCAGATCGCGGTTGCCGAAGCCGGTGAGGAATAAGTAGGATAATAAAGAAGAGGATCGAATGGGCGGAGACGCAGTCGCGGAAACGGGACTGTGATTCCGCCCTTTTTGTTTGCGGCTGCTGGGGGCGCTGGCCGCTTTGTCCGCTCCTAAACGGGCCGCCCGCGACTTTGTGAAAAGTTGGTGAAACGGTGGAATTTTTAACACGGGTTTGCTAAAATTACCGTATCAGGTTCGGGCCGGCCGGATCGTTAAAGCCATTGGGATTGAAGGAAACCGGATCAGGCTTTGGCGGAAGGCGGCCAAGCGGCAGGAAAGGAGAAAATCCAGCGAAGACGCTGGATAGTGGGCGGTATGGATGGAATCAAGGTTTTGATGGTTGACGATGAAGCCAGGATGAGAAAACTGGTGAAGGATTTTTTGTCAATCAAAGGATATAAGGTGATCGAAGCGGAGGACGGCGAGCAGGCGGTCGATCTGTTCTTTAAGGACAAGGAAATCGGACTGGTGATTTTGGATGTAATGATGCCCAAAATGGACGGGTGGGAGGTCTGCAAAACCATCCGCCGCTATTCCCAGGTTCCGATTATTATGCTGACGGCCCGCTCCGAGGAGAGGGACGAGCTTTTGGGTTTCGAGCTGGGAGTGGACGAATATATTTCCAAGCCCTTCAGCCCGAAGATCCTCGTGGCAAGAATCGAGGCGATTTTGCGGAGAAAAAACGCCGCCACAGGCGAGGTGCTGGAGGCGGACGGGATCCGCGTGGACAAAGACGCCCATGTGGTGACCGTGGACGGGAAGCCGGTGGAGCTAAGCAACAAGGAATTCGAGCTTTTAACGTATTTTATGGAAAATCAGGGGATCGCGCTGTCCCGGGAAAAAATTCTGAACAACGTATGGAATTATGATTATTTCGGGGATGCCAGAACCATCGACACTCACGTGAAAAAGCTGCGCAGCAAGCTGGGGCCCAAGGGCGACGATATTAAGACGATCTGGGGAATGGGCTATAAACTCGAGGTGGAAGGATCATGAAATCGATTCAGGCAAGGCTGACGATCACCTTTATCGGGCTGATGGTGGCGCTGCTGGTGATCGTGTGGGGCGTAAACCGCTGGTATCTGGAGGACTTTTATGTAAACCAGAAGGTAGAATCCCTGATGCGGGCCTATGATACCATCGACCGGCAGATCGAACGGAATGAAAAGGCGGGAATCAGCATTGAGAAGGCCATGGAGCGGAAGCTGGACAGTTCCGGAAACATTGTGGAGGGCAATCTCCAAAAGCTGATCCGGGATTACAGCGACAGCGCCAACGTATCGGTTCTGATGGTCGATAATTCATCGGCGGACGCGACCGTTTACTCCACTTCCCGCGACACCCAGTTTTTAAAGGACCGGATTGACCGGTATATTTTCGGATGGAGCCAGTCCCAAAATGAGCTGGTGGAGGAAAAGGAAAACTACAAAATACAGAAAACCTATGATCCCAGGCGGGGCAGCATGTATCTGGAAAGCTGGGGCTTTTTTTCCGATAACAGCACGGCCTTTATTATGAGTACGCCGCTGTCGAGCCTGGGGGAAAGCGCGGATGTTTCCAATCAGTTTTTGGCGAACGCAGGCGTCCTGGTGACGATCATCGGAGGCGTATTCGTGTATCTGTTAGCCAAGCAGATCACAAAACC
>DVFQ01000074.1 GCA_018713185.1 Candidatus Copromonas avistercoris (nom. illeg.)
CATTGGTCAATCCCGCAAATATTCTTCCCGCCGCGGTGACTCTTGAAACATACACGCCGAATTTTGGCAGATGCTTCTCTTTTGGCGGCAGCAGATTGGCGGTGGGATACAGTCTGGAGTGGCCGATGGAATTTCCATGGACCACCCGACCGGAAACGAAGTAGCAGTAGCCCAGCAGCTCATTGGCCTTTTTTATGTTACCTTCCGCCAATACCTCCCGGATATACGTACTGCTGATGATCCGGTCTCCGTCCCGCTCCTTGTCCACCACAAAAAACCGATACCCATATTTGGGAGCCAGCTGCTCCAAAAGCCTCCGGTCCCCGGCCGCCCGGTAGCCGAACCGGCAGTCCGGGCCGGTTACGATCACTTCCGCGTTCATCCGTCCTGTAAGGACCTCCGCCACAAACTGCTCCGGGTCCATCCGGCTGACCTTTTCATCAAAAGGGTATTCCACCAGATAGTCCACCCCCGCTTCCTGAAGCAGCGAAACCCGCTCCTCATTGGTCATGATCATGGTCGCCATGGTTCGCGCAACCAGCGCTCCCGGCGGAGTGGAAAATGTAAAGATCGCCACCTTGTATCCTATTTCCTTCCAATGGAGCATTTCCCTTAGAAGCTTTCGATGCCCCCGGTGCAGCCCGTCAAATTTCCCGATGCTGACCACCGTGGGCTCGTCAATATGAAACTCTCTGGTTCCAGCAATATACTGCATCTTAATTTCCCCCCAGAAAGATTTTTCTCGGACTGTACAGCTTTTTATCCTCTGAATATTCATAAACGCCGATGAAGGCTCCAGCCGAATCATAAACGCGGAAAAGCGACGTTTCCGGCGGCTCTTTCCCGGCGGGGCAATGTTCCTTCCGGAACGGATTTCCATTCTGCAAAAGCCGGTCCAGATTTCCATCCCCGGAATGAAAGGCCGGAAGCTTGGCAAATACCGTCTCTACCGGAAAAACCGCCTCCGAAAGCCGGTCTTCTTCTTTCAGCTTCTGAAGCTCCGAAAGGGTCCGGCTCTCATCCATGGAAAAGCCACCGGTTTTCGTCCTCGTAAGCGCCTTCATGCAGCCGCCTACGAAAAGCTTCTCCCCAATATCCCGGCACAGCGACCGGATATACGTCCCCTTGGAACAGGAAACGGAAAAAACGACCTCCGGCAGCTTCACCGACTCGATTTCAATCCCATGGATCTGGATCCTCCTGGACTTCCGCTCGATGGTCTTCCCCTCTCTGGCCAGCTCGTACAGCCGTTTTCCATTCACCTTAAGGGCAGAATACATGGGCGGAACCTGCTCATATTCCCCCACAAAGGAAAGAACAGCCTTTTTGACCTCCTCTTCGGTAAGGCCGGAGACATCCGCGGTGCGAAGAACCGTTCCCGTCATGTCCTCCGTATCCGTCTCCACGCCCAAAAGCAAAACGGCACGGTAGGTTTTATCCGTATCGGTAAGCATGTCGCAGAGCCTGGTTCCTTTTCCGGCGCACACCAAAAGGACCCCTTCCGCCTCCGGATCCAGCGTCCCAGTGTGGCCCACCTTTTTCTGCCCCAGGATCCCTCTCATTTTCGCCACAACGTCGTGAGAAGTATAGCCTTTTTCCTTATATACGTTAATAATCCCGTCGTACATGCGATCACCCGGCCTGTTCCTGTTTCCACTGCTCCCATTGGAGCTTCACCTGGCCGCAGATCTCCTCGATGATCCGTTCCGGCTCGCCCTTCATCGTACAGCCGGCCGCTTTTACGTGACCGCCGCCGCCGAAAGCCATAGCGATCCGGCTCACATCCAGCCGGGAATTAGTCCGCAGGCTCACCTTATATTCGTCCGGATTTCCAGTTTCATATAACAGGACTGCGCACTCGATTCCATCGACGACCCGCAGCTGGTCGATGATCCCGTCGGTAGCCTTTACCGTACAGCCGAACTGGTTCAGCTCATCCATCGTCACCACCGTATAGATCAAACGGCCGTCAAGAATGACGCGGCTGTTCAGCACCGCCTGGCCGTGAAGTCTAGCCTGGCCGTAGGATTTCATGAAAAAGCTCTCATCGATGATCTTCGGGAAGTCGATCCCCATCTCCATCAAGCTTCCAGCGATCTCCATCGTCTTCCCCGACGTATTGGAATATTTGAAAACGCCCGTATCATGAACGATTCCCGTATATAAGCATTCCGCCGTGGCGCGGCTGATCTTTTTCGGATCCAGGAGGCCGTAGAGAACCTCGCAGGCAGAACTGGCGCCGCTTTCGATCACGTTCTGCCGGGCCAGCCCCGTATTCGTAATGTGGTGATCGATGCACAGGCTGTCGCCGGCCTGCATAAGATACGGCGCGAACGCTCCCAGCCTCGGCACGTCGCTGGCGTCCAGCGTGATGCACAGGTCAAATTTCCGTTCCGGTTCCATTTCACTGCGCACCTGGTCATATCCCTTCAGGTAGCTGAACTTCTTGCCCATGGGTTCCAGGTACACCGTCACCGAAAGTCCCTCGAAATTTTCCGTCAAATAATTATATAAGCCCAGGCAGGAACCAATACAGTCCCCGTCCGGGTTTACATGTCCAAGGATTACCGCCGTCCGCTTATTCTCCAGCGCCTGTTCAAGAATTCCCATCCGTCTGGCTCCTTTCCTGGGACTCCTTCCCCTTCTTGGCGTCTTCCTCCGCCACCTCGTCGATGAGACGGGACATGCGGACTCCGTACTCGATGGATTGATCCAAAACGAAGGAAACCTCCGGCGTATTCCGCAGATTCACCATCTTCGCCAGCCGCGTCCGGATAAAGCCCTCCGCGCTTTTTAAACCCTGGATCGTATCCCGCGCCTGTTCTTCGCCCGCAAGGACGCTGATATACGCTTTGCAATATTTCAGATCCGGCGTCACCTTTACCAGCACCACGCTGGTCATGGGATGGATCCGCGGATCCTTCAGTTCCGTGCGAATGATCTCACTGAGAGCCTTCTGCACTTCACCGTTAATCCTGGTATTCTTAATACTGTCTTTTCTCATACTGCTCCTTCTATATAAAGCATCTGCACCGCCAAAGCGGCGCTGTCATGATGGATCATGGCAAAAGCATGATAAATGCAGAAACGCCCGGGGCCAAACATGGTCTGACCCCGGCAGCCTCTGCGCTTCCTGCCTTTCTATCTCGGAACCTCTACCATCATGTAAAGCTCGATGGTATCGTCCTCCTGGAGATCATTGAAGCCTTCAAATACAAGACCGCATTCGTAGCCTGCGTTGACCTCTTTTACATCGTCCTTAAACCGCTTCAAGGAAGCAAGCGGGCCGTCGAACAGCTGCTCTCCGTCTCTGGTGACTCTCGCCTTGCAGCCTCTCTGGATCTTTCCGTCCAGAACATAGGAGCCTGCGATGGTTCCTACGCCGGAGGCCTTGAAGGTCTGGCGGACGATCGCGTGTCCGATCACCTGCTCCTCAAAGATCGGATCCAGCATTCCCTTCATGGCCGCTTCCACATCCTCGATCGCCTGATAGATTACGCGGTACAGCCGCATATCTACCTTCTCCCGGTCTGCGATGGACTTGGCCGTCGCGTCCGGACGCACGTTAAATCCGATAATGATCGCGTTGGAAGCGGAGGCCAGCGTTACGTCGGACTCGTTGATGGTTCCCACGCCGCCGTGGATCACCTTGACCATGACCTCCTCGTTGGACAGCTTCTCCAGACTCTGCTTAACCGCCTCAACAGAACCCTGAACATCCGCCTTTACAATGATCGGAAGCTCTTTTACGTTTCCGGCCTTGATCTGGGAGAACAGATCGTCCAGAGACAGCTTCGCCTTCGTATCCTCAAGAAGCTTATTCTTTCCTTCCGCGATGAAGGTTTCCGCAAAGCTTCTCGCTTCCTTTTCATTCTGCAGCGCCACAAAGACCTCTCCGGCATTGGGAACGTCGTTTAATCCCAAAATTTCCACCGGAGTCGACGGGCCGGCCTCTTTTACCCGGTTGCCCTTATCGTCCATCATGGCCCGGACTTTTCCGTGACAGGAGCCCGCTGCGATGGCGTCGCCGACCCGCAGCGTTCCCTTCTGTACCAGAACGGTGGCCACCGGTCCTCTTCCTTTATCCAGCTGCGCTTCGATCACCAATCCTCTCGCCTTCCGGTTGGGATTGGCCTTTAATTCCTTTACCTCCGCCGTCAGAAGGATCATTTCCAGAAGCTCCGGGATTCCTTCCTTGGTATGGGCCGATACGGGAACAAACACCGTGCTTCCGCCCCAATCCTCGGGGATCAGTTCATACTCGGACAGCTCCTGCTTTACCCGCTCCACATTGGCGCTGGGCTTATCGATCTTGTTCACAGCCACGATGATCTCAACGCCGGCCGCTTTCGCATGATTGATCGCCTCAACGGTCTGCGGCATTACGCCGTCGTCGGCAGCCACCACCAGGATGGCGATATCCGTCGCCTGAGCGCCTCTCATCCGCATGGCGGTAAAGGCCTCATGGCCGGGCGTATCCAGGAACGTAATTCTCTGTCCATTGTATTCCACAACGTAGGCGCCGATATGCTGGGTGATTCCGCCGGCCTCCTTCGCCGTTACATTCGTCTGACGGATCGCGTCCAGAAGCGAGGTTTTGCCGTGGTCGACATGGCCCATAACGCAGATGACCGGCGGTCTGGGAACCATATCCTTCTCGTCCTCCTCGTCCTCCTTTAACAACTCCTCGATTACATTGACCTTCTTTTCCTTCTCGCAGAGAACGTCATAATCCATGGCGATCTCCTCTGCCTTTTCAAAGTCGATCTCCTGGTTGATGGTCACGATGGTGCCCTGAAGGAACAGCTTCTTTACGATCGCTGATGGCTGCAGCTTCATCTTCTCCGCCAGCTCCTTGATCGTGATCACTTCCGGGATCACGATGGTCTTGATCTCCTCAACCTTCGCCTCCTCCTTCTTCGGAGCCTGCATCACGGGCGCCTTTACGCCCTTTCCGCCGCGGCTGTTCTTTCCTCTTAAATCATCGTCACGATCCCTCTTGGCATCATGCTCCTTCTTATAGGCGTTTTTGCTCGCCTTGGTATTCTGCTGCTTCTGAGCCATGGGCGAATCAAAGGACGGCTTCGGAATATTCATGCCGCCGCGTCCGCCGCCCTGGCGTCCGCTTCCGTCGCGGCCTCCCTGGTAGCCTCCCTGACGGTTTCCTCCGTCGCGGCTTCCCTGGTAACCGCCCTGGCGGCTTCCTCCGTCGCGGCTTCCCTGATAACCGCCCTGACGGCTTCCTCCGTCCCGATTTCCATCGCGGCTCCCCTGATAACCTCCCTGACGGCTTCCTCCGTCACGATTTCCATCGCGGCTCCCCTGGTAACTGCCCTGACGGCTTCCTCCGTCGCGGCTTCCTTCTCCCGTGCGGGTTTCTCTTCCCTCCCGGGCGGCCGGCTGACGGTTTTCTTTATTGTCCCGGATCACTTCTGCCGGACGGCTCTCGTTCGCTTCATGCACAGCCGGCGCTGGGCTTACCGGCGCAGCGGCCGGCGCTTCCTGTTTCACCGCTCCCGTCTGAGCGTCTCCCGCCTGGATGGCGGAAACCGGAGCCTGCTCCAAGGTTTTCGTGGCCGGCTGAGGCGCGCTCTTCTTTTTCGTACCTAAAACCGCCTCAAAAGCAGCTGCCGTAGCCTCCGCGCTGGGTCTGGACGGCGCGGAGGTCCGTCCCGCCTCCTGCGCTTTTACGGCTGCGTCCGCTCCCTGCATCCTGCCTGCCGGGGCCGTCTTCTTTCCCTGTGTTCCTAAAGCCTGCCCTTTTCCAGCCTGCGCGCCGGTCTGGGTTCTTGAAGAAGCCGTTGTGGGGCGCACCTGCATTCCAGCGCCGGCCGGTCTGGCCGGTCTCTGGCCCTGAGGACGGCTCTGTCCCATGGAACGTCCCTTCTGGCTGCTGTTCTGGGGACGGTACACTGCCGCGATCCTCTTTTTCGCCGGCTGTGCCGGCGCGTCCGCCTTATTCTCCTCCGGCTTGCCTGCCGGCTCTTTCTTTTCCGCGGCCTGCCCGCCGGCCGTGCCGGAGGCGTTGTTCTTTTCCTCTACATTCTTCTGCAACGTATCATTAACCTCTTTATTTGTTTTTTCTAAATCTTTTGCCAACTCATTCACCTTCACACTCACTACCTCCGTTCAAACACAACTGTTTCAAAATGGCACTGGAAAAGCCCGGATCCGTCACTGCCAAAGAGACCCGCATCTGCTTGCCCATGGCTGCTCCCAGCTCCTCCCTGCCGCCGAATTCGTAATAAGGAACCTTATAGTAAGTACACATGTTCCGGAACATCTTTTTTGTATTCTCCGAAGCGTCCCGGGAAACAATGACCAAAGACGCCTGACCGGACTTTACGGCTTTTTCCGTGGAAAACTCTCCGCTTTTTGCTTTCCCGGCTTTCGTCGCAAGACCTAACAGTCCCAGGATCTTACTGTTTTCCTTCAATCTGCTCCATCTCCTTTTCCAGGCTGTCGTAGATCTCGTCGGGAACCGCCATCTTAAACGAGCGTTCCAGCCCTTTATTCTTTCTCGCCTTGCGGAGACATTCCATGCTGGGGCAGATATAGGCGCCGCGGCCGTTCTTTCTGCCTGTCGCATCGATGGAAATCGTCTGATCCGCTTCTTTTAAGATCCGGATCAAATCCCGTTTGTTTTTCATCTCTCCGCATCCGATACACTGTCTCTGCGGGATCTTCCTTACTGTACTCACTATCTGCTCACTTCCTTCTATTCTTCGGTTGATTCCTGTGTTTCCTGGAAGTCATCC
>DVFQ01000075.1 GCA_018713185.1 Candidatus Copromonas avistercoris (nom. illeg.)
CCGAAGTGCTTGATGGTACGTACCATCTGGCTGGTGTAGGAGTTCTCATTGTCGTACCAGGATACCACCTGAACCTGAGCCGTGTTCTCATCGATCGGAAGGACCATCGTCTGGGTCGCGTCGAACAGGGAACCGTAGGTCATGCCGATCACGTCGCTGGATACGATCTCGTCGGTGTTGTAGCCGAAGGACTCGTTGGAAGCGGCCTTCATCGCTGCGTTAATGGATTCCTTGGTGGGCTGTCCCTTTACAACAGCGGTTAAGATCGTCGTGGAACCGGTCGGGGTGGGAACACGCTGAGCCGCGCCGATCAGCTTTCCGTTTAATTCCGGAATTACAAGGCCGATCGCCTTAGCCGCGCCGGTGCTGTTGGGAACGATCTTGATGGCAGCCGCGCGGCTTCTTCGCTTAGCGCCCGTTCTCTGCGGTCCGTCCAGAGTCATCTGATCGCCGGTGTAAGCATGGATCGTACACATAATTCCGGTCTGGATCGGGAACGCGTCGTTTAATGCCTTCGCCATCGGAGCCAGGCAGTTGGTAGTGCAGGACGCGGCGGAAATAATGTGATCCTCCTTGCTCAGGGTCTCATGGTTTACATTGTAAACGATGGTGGGAAGATCATTTCCTGCCGGTGCGGAAATAATAACGTGCTTCGCGCCCGCGTCGATATGAGCCTGCGCCTTTGCCTTAGAGGTATAGAAACCGGTGCACTCAAGAACAACGTCTACGCCCAGCTCGCCCCACGGAAGCTCCGCGGCGTTGGCCTTCGCGTAGATCTTGATCTCTTTTCCGTCAACCGTAATGGAATCCTCGCTGTAGGAAACCGTGTCGGCAAGAGCATATCTGCCCTGGGTGGAATCATACTTTAAAAGATGCGCCAGCATTTCCGGAGAAGTAAGGTCATTGATCGCCACAATCTCGAAGCCCTCCGCTCCGAACATCTGTCTGAACGCGAGACGGCCGATACGGCCAAAACCGTTAATCGCAACTTTAACTGCCATTTTTCTTTCCTCCTAAAAAATATATGATTGTTAAATATTAATCAACCTACTAGATATTTTAACCAATTCCCAGGGAAATAGCAAGTCCTTTTTCAAATTATTTGTCCTTGCATACCGCCCGGTTTTTCTTTATACTGAGGATACCGGAACGGGCGGCGCAAAACGCCGGCGCCCGTCAAGCGAATCGTGCGTATGAATCACAGCCCTTCGGGAGGTTTCCAATATGATCCAAAAACTAAAAAAGCTTTCTCTGGAACAGCAGCTTTTTATCAGTTTCCTGTCTCTATCCTGCTTTCTTTTGCTGTTCTCCCTAAGCATCGCCTTTCTCTTCAGCTCGGCCTGGAAGCGCAAGGACATCGACAAAAGCTTAAAGGCGACCGCCTCTTATATCGCGTCCATGGATCAGATCGCGTCCATGCTGCAGCTGGGATATCCGGACGAGTCCGTCCAGCGGGAGCTGGATTTTCTTTCGGAAAATTTTCCGGATATTAATATTATCGCCGTATATAATACGGAAGGCCTGCGGTTCTACCATACGGACCGGCATGAAACCGGAGAAACCTATATGGACGGCGAAGAGGCGGCAGTCCTGGCGGGAAGTCCGCCTTATATCACCGTCGGCTACGGGACCTTCGGAGCCCAGCGGCGCGCCTACCACTCCATCCGCAGCCAGGACGATTCCATCATCGGCTATGTAACCGTGTCCGCCTTTACCAATTATATTTCCGAACAGGCGGGCGCTTTTATCCCAACTTATATCCTGGTGGGCGTTCTCATGTTTTTCGTCAGCCTCTTGCTGACCCACGCCGTCGTCCGGGCGCTGCGGTCTTCCTTAATGGGCCACCATCCCCAGGAGCTTTTGGATCTTTATATCCGTCAGGATACGGTTTTAAACGCCATGGAAGAAGGCCTTATCGCCTCGGATCAGAAAGGGATCGTCGTTTTCGCAAATCAGAGCGCAAAAACTATCTTTTCCGAGAAAGGGGAGCTGACAGGAAAACCGTTAAAAGAAATTTTCCCGGAAAGCCTGGTACATACTATCCTGCAGTACGGCGCCGCCTCCTATCACCGCTCCTGCACCACCGCCCAAAAGCGGCTCCTGGTTTCGGAGCTTCCTTTTGAAAACGGCGGAAGCGTACAGGGCGTTCTTACGGTGGTCAACGACCGGACCGAGCTGGATACGGTGATCGACGAACTGTCAGGCGCCCGCTCCATGCTGGATACGCTGCGGGCCTTCAACCATGAGTTTTTAAATAAGCTGCATGTCATCCTGGGCTATCTCCAAACCGGACAGACCCAGGCGGCCATTACCTTTATTATCAACAGCAACCTGGTATCCAGCCAGGCCATCCGCCAGACGGCCGACTGCATCCGCTGTTCTCCCATCTGCGCCTTAGTGATCGGGAAAATGATGCATGCCGCCGAATTGGAGATCTTACTGACTGTGAATCCAGACAGCCGCTGTACGGAAAAGGAACTGCTGCTTCCCGCCGAAGCCGTCATCACCATCACCGGAAATCTTTTGGAAAACGCCATCGAGGAGCTGTCCTCCCATGATCATCCGGTACGGGAAATCCATTTCGGGATCTACTGCACCGGCGACTGCAATCTAATCACCTGCGAGGATACGGGAGGCGGAATCCCAAAAGAACTGCTGGAGCATATCTATGACAAGGGAGTCACCTCCAAGGGGGAAAACCGGGGCACCGGCCTTTATCTGATCCGCCAGGTGACCGACCAGTACGGCGGAGACATTTCAATCGAAACGGAAGCCGGTGAAGGCACCTGCTTTACAATTACCTTTACGCGAAAGGAGCACCAAGAATGTACCGAGTAATTATCGTCGAGGACGACCCCATGGTTGCCGCCATCAACCGGCAGTATATCGACGTAACGCCCTCTTTCAGGACCGACCGGATTTTTAAAAACGGCTCGGAGGCCCTCTCTTATCTGAAAAAAGCCGACGCGGATCTGATCATCCTGGATTATTATATGCCGTCTATGAACGGAGGCGAATTTCTCGACGCCCTCCATGCCGCCGGCAAAGCGCCGGCCGTGATCATGGTGACCTCGGCCAATGACACGGACATTGTAAAGTCCCTGCTGAACCGCGGCGTGATCGATTACCTGGTAAAACCCTTTGAATATACCCGGTTTCGGGCGGCGCTGGACAAATTCTCCAACACCAGCGAATACCTAAAAAACGCCAGGACCAACCTGGATCAGGCCGCCATCGACCGGCTGCTAACCCACCCGGAAAGCTCGGGCGAATCCAAGCCCAGCTTAAACAAAGGATTAAACGAGGCGACGTTAAAGCTGGTGCGCGACTTTTTAAAGGCCCATCTAAACGATTTCTTTACCAGCGAACAGCTGGCCGAACAGATCCATCTTTCCCGGATCACCATCCGGCGGTATATGAATTATATGGTAGATACCGGCGAGCTGGTCAGCGACATCGACTATAAGACCGGCGGAAGGCCCTCGATCCGCTACCGTTACGGAAAATCCGCGCCCACAAACGAGCGTTCCGGAAACGAGACCTCCGCTTGAAAAGCCGCTCGCAAACGCAGCCTCCGCGAATAAAACCTCCAAGAACAAATCCTTTACAGACAAAACTCTTTAAACAAAACTTACAAAAACGTTCAAGATACTTACATAAATTGACATTCCTTTGCGCTTTCTTTACACTTTGTTTAGAATATTTTTATACTTATTAAACAAGTATAAAGGAAACGG
>DVFQ01000076.1 GCA_018713185.1 Candidatus Copromonas avistercoris (nom. illeg.)
CAATTACTGCGATGAGCTGCTGGCGGCTCCTAGTACTTCTCCTAAAAACTATTGGGCGAATACCAGCGGGAACGGTCTGATTCTTCGTTTGCTTGACTATGAACTGGTGGAGGATTGGTTCCAGGAAGTGACACGGTCGAATACAGAGCGGATCAACCGCTTCTGCATGGCATTCTCGGCTGGAGACGTGGAAACTATTCAGGAGATGTTGGGGAACTATCTGTGGGATTCTATCAGTGTGCGGGATACAGCAGTGCGTAGGAACATGAAAGAAAACTTTTATCATGGGATGCTGCTGGGGTTTTTGCGCAGTCAGGGAAGCTGGCTTGTGAAGTCCAACGCGGAAACCGGAGAGGGTTACAGTGATATTTCCATTCAGACACCGGATAGAGTGGGGATTGTGATTGAACTGAAATATGCGGATGATGGAAACCTGGAGGCGGCTGGCTGGGAGGCGCTTAGGCAGATTGAAGAGAAGAAGTACGCGGAAGGGTTGAAGCGATGGGGGACGAAAAAGATTCTTAAGTATGGCATCGCCTTTTATGAAAAAGAATGTATGGTTGTGATGGCGTAAAATAATAGGAATGATAACAGTTTTCGAGAACCAAACGATATAAGCGTGACTGTCCTACGGCTTATCAATAAAATGTAGAATAAAATTTGAAGTTAACTCTTGTTTCTTCCTAAAGATTCCGATATAATAGCCGTAGAATATTTAAGCCTCTGAAAACGGCGGAATGGAGATGAATTTGAGCAATAATCGTTTGAACCTGGAAAATCAGGAGGAGAAAATTCGTCTTCTGGAAGAAAAATTGAAGGAAAAAGAAGAGCAGATCCGAGAGCAGGAAAAGAAAATCGGTTGTCTGAGAGACGAAATGGTTATGCTGAAAAAGCAGAATATGCAGATGGCTATAGCTGGCGGCTTGGAAGTATGTAAGGCTGCTTTTTAAATGTGCCGTAAGGAATATTCCTGTTTGACCTTAGGGGAAATTAATACAAAAATTTTGATTGGAGAGTGATTGGTATGCCGCGTACAAAAGGATCAAAAAACAAGACAGCGCTTCCTGTAGAGGAGAGAATTTCTGCCGTGGTTGCTGAGATCGAAGCGATGGAGGAACAGCTGAAGCAGAAAAAGGCAGCGTTAAAGCAGCTGAAGGCAGAGAAGGAAGAAGAGAATCAGAAGAAGATTCTGGCTGCGGTTGCCGCCAGCGGAAAATCGGCGGAGGAAGTAATCGCGCTTCTGGAAATGTCGGGAAATAAAGAATTTCCGGCTGAATAAAAACGGATCAAGATGGATCGTTCCCCTTTGTGCAGCTTTTGGCAAAGGGGATTTTTCAGACCTCTTCCAACCCAAGGAGATTTTCCACCGGGATTTGTGTGCCGTCTCCGATTCTGTTTTCATCAAACAGGATCAGACGCTTTTGGTAAGGATCGATACGCCGGATTACGCCGGTTTCGGTAACATAAGAGCCGCCTTCCTTTTTTTCATCCGGAAGATAGTAGGTGAAAGAAAGAAGAGGGCGGTTTTTGGCGTCTATTTTTAAATATTCATTAAGAATGCGAAGCTTTCTGTCCAGAACTTCTTTTTCCGTTTCGTCCAACTCGATTTTTTGCTCTGTCCATCTTCCGGCCTCTTTCACGACGTCGCCGTAACCAGTCAAGGCGGCAAAGGGCGAAAACTGCGCTGCCCGGTTTTCCATGGACATGGGCGGATGCGAGGAAGATACGTGGTGGGGCAAAAACAGCATATCATCGTAGCGGTGCGGATCCTTTGCCCCGGCGGATTCCATTGCACTTTTCTTTTCGGTTTTTTCTAAATTTTCCTGTTTTCCCATAATTTTGCATTCTTTCATACTTTTTTTATGCCTTGTGGCCGCCGATCTGGCGGTTGCGGTTTCTGGCGGTGGCGCCTTCTTCCAGATTCATTCCCTTTAGGACCGCGTTTTTACCGAATTTCTTTTTGATCTCCAGCATGGTTTTCTGCATTTGATGTTCCCGTTCCAGCTCTTCTTTTTCTCGTTTCGCTTCCGCTTCTTTGGCGGCATAATCGGTAAACAGACTTAGTTGTTCAAAGGTTTCCGGATCCCTGACGGTATGCGGCGGAACGACATGACAGGCAAAAATGGAGATCCGGCGGATCAAAAGCGTCCGGTCTACAATCCGGTCATACAATTCGGATACGCATTCAGTTAAAAGACGGCTGCTGGAGGTGTGGGATTTTAGATTCCCGGTTCCGTGGGCCGGTTTTGGAAGCTGCCTTCCGTAGCGGTCGGTTACGATGGGGCCGTGGTATTCTTTTTTTCTGCCTTCATCTGTTAAATTTTCAATGTCATATCCGACGGTAAGAACTAACTGATCGGAGACGAGGCCTTTATCCACCAGCTCTAAGGCTAAAAGATCGGTCATTTCCCGTACCACCAGTTTTGCTTTTTCAAAGTCGTAGGGGCAGGTCAGAACCTGGCCGGAACCGATGGAGTTGTTTTCCGGCCGGTAGCTTTTGATGTCCCGGATCGTGCAGGGCTCATAACCCCAGGCATGGTCGATCAGCAGCTCAGCATTTACTCCGAACAGCCGGTACAGCAGGTCCTCGTTGTAGAAGTCCGACGGCTTTCCCAAAGAGCATCGGGCGATGTCCCCCATAGTAAAAAGTCCGTTTTCCCGGAGCTTTTTGGCATAGCCGTTTCCCACCCTCCAAAAATCTGTTAAAGGCTCATGAGTCCATAGCAGTTTTCGGTAGGATAGTTCATCCAGCTGGGCAATCCGAACTCCGTCCTGATCTGGTTCTACATGCTTGGCAACAATGTCCATGGCGGCCTTTGCCAGGTACAGATTGGTGCCGATCCCGGCGGTCGCGGTGATCCCCGTGGAAGAAAAGACGTCCCGGATCATGGTTTTGGTCAATTCATGGGCGTCCATTTTGCAGGCGGGCAGGTAATCCGTGATATCCATGAAGACTTCGTCGATGGAATAGACGTGGATATCCTCCGGGGCAACGTATTTGAGGTAGATTTGATAGATCCGGCCGCTGCATTCCATATAGTGAGCCATCTGAGGCGGGGCGACGAGGAAATCAAGGGCCAGGGACGGATCGGAAGCCAGAACCTTGGTATCGGCGGATTTTCCGGAAAACGCCCAGCGCCCGTTTTCATCCCGCACGGCTCTTTTTGCACGAATCGCTTCCTGGAGCCGGCGGGCATTGATTTCTTTTACCTTCTGGATCACCTGGAACAGCCGCGGACGGCCGGGAATCCCGAAGCTTCTTAAGGCGGGGGATACGGCCAGACAGATGGTTTTGGCTGTGCGGGACGGATCCGCGACTACGAGATTGGTAGTCAAAGGATCCAGGCCCCGTTCGATGGTTTCCAGGGATGCATAATAGCTTTTCAGATCAATGGCGACATAGGTGCGCTGAGACATAGCGGCTCCTTTCCCGTCAGCCCGGTACCGCCGGGCTGCATTTCTGACTCAATCTTATATAGATCAGTATAACACGAGCCAGGAAAATTTTACAGATGGAAGCCGCAGATCAAAAGGACGCCAATTAAGAGAGTATGATGCGAATCAAGAGGGCATGGAAAGGAGATTCCGCTGCTTTAGGATCGCAAGGATCGTT
>DVFQ01000077.1 GCA_018713185.1 Candidatus Copromonas avistercoris (nom. illeg.)
TTCCAAAATAAAGACCACAATCAGTGCCGGACTGATTGTGGTCAAAAAGCATTATAAAAATGTGATATTGTTTATGCCTTAATTCGTTGCTGAATGGTAAAACACCCTTGACAAATCTCTTTCCAAAAGAAAATCCTTTTGAAGTACGCAACTGACAGCGGTTTCCCCAATCCCACGTTTTTCATCGACGACGGCGTTTCCGGGGTGACGTTTGACCGTCCGGGCTGGAATGAGATGATCCAACTGGCCGAGGCAGGAAAGGTTAAAACCGTCATCGTCAAGGATATGTCCCGTATGGGTCGGGACTATCTGAAAGTGGGATACTATACCGAGAGCTTCTTTGTCGAGCGCGATATTCGGTATATCGCCATCAATGACGGTGTGGACAGCGACAAAGGGGATAATGATTTTACCCCTTTTCGCAATCTGTTCAACGACTTCTACGCCCGCGATACCAGCAAGAAAATCCGGGCCGTCATGCGTGCCAAAGGAAACGCCGGGGAGCACCTCTGCTCCAATCCGCCCTATGGGTATATGAAAGACCCGGCGGATAAAAAGAAATGGATTGTGGACGAGGAAGCAGCCGCTGTTGTAAAACGGATTTTTGACCTATGCATTGCGGGGAAAGGCCCCATGCAGATTGCCAAACTGTTGACTGCCGAACGTGTCCTGACCGTCAAGGCTCACTACGCCCAACAGAATGGAAAGCCGCTGTCGGAGAAACCATATCAATGGAGCCCAAAGTCTGTCGCGGGGATATTGGAGCGGCCAGAGTACACCGGCTGCACGGTGAACTTTAAGACTTATTCCAAGTCCCACAAGCTGAAAAAGCGGCTGCATAATGCCCCGGAGAACCAGCGAATTTTCCCCGATACCCAGCCTACCATTATCGACGAACAAGTCTTTGCGCGGGTGCAGGAATTGCGGGAGAACAAGCGCCGCCCGGCCAAGCAAGCCGAACGGCAAGGGTTGTTTTCTGGCCTGCTGTACTGCGCCGACTGTGGAAGCAAACTGCATTTCGCCACCGGCAAAAACATGACACCGCAGCAAGACTGCTATCGTTGTTCTCGGTATAAGAGTAACACGGGTGATTGCACCATGCATTTTATCCGGGAAGAAACGCTGAAACTGTTCGTTTTGCAGCGGATTTTCGATGTGACGGCATTGTCCTTTGACGACGCCATGGCATTTGAGGAAGCCGCGAGAAAGCAGCGTTTTCAGGAAGCGGAAAAAGAGGCCAAGAAGCGTAAGCGTGAAATCACCCAAGCGGAAAAGCGCATTGCCGAACTTGACCGTATTTTCAAGCGCATTTATGAGGACGACATCAGCGGTACAATTAGCCATGAACGGTTCTTGAAACTCTCCGCCGACTATGAGGCAGAACAAAAAGAACTGACGGAGCACGTCAAGACATGGCGGGACGCGGTTGAAGCCTTTGAACAGGATCAAGCCGATTTCGCTAGCTTTGCAGCCATTGTGCGGAAGTATGTGGGCATCCGGGAACTGACACCCACCATCGTCAATGAGTTTGTAAAGAAGATTATCGTTCATGCGCCGGACAAGTCCAGCGGCCACCGCAGGCAGAAGATCGAACTGGTCTGGAACTTCATCGGAGAAGTCAACCTGCCGGGCGACGATCAGACCGTGGAACGGCAAAGAAAAGGCAGGACGGCATGACCTTTGAGCCATGCCGCCCTGCGACAATTAAATTACTTAAATTACTTCCTTATGGGCGCGCGCCTTTCCCACACGCTTTCCCTTTTATAAATAAATGATTTCCAGCCCAATAAATCCGATCATGATCAGCCGATCCGCGTTCCGTCTACCCAGTGGAGCACGCCGTTATCATCCGGCGTAAACGTCTTCGGCTGCGTCAACATTCTTCCATCCTCCTGCAGATAGTAGGTTTTTCCCTCTAAGGTCAGGAATCCTGTCACCATCAGCCCCGTCTCCGGATTTAAGTAATACCAGTCGCCGCCGTCCAAGAGCCATCCGGTATGGAGCTCGCCGTTCCGGTAATAAACCCAGCCGCCGTCCGTCTTCTCCCATCCGTCGGAAACCGTCTCAGCCGCATCCTGGCCGTTGTCAGACGGGAACAAAACAATCTTTGCCGCATAGCCGTCATAAACAGAATCCGCGTCTGTCCAGAGCAGGATATTGGAACCAGGAGTCAGATCCTGCTCACGGATAATATTTCTGGTCAGATAAGGAAGAAGCACCGTCGAGGAATTGATCCGGTACGTGGTTCCGTCCGCCGTTGTCAGGACATAGACCCCGCCGGTTCCGTCCGCCTGCTCCGGCTCCCATACAACGTCCTTCACCTGCGTATAGATCGGGAAACCGCCGTCCTCCGGAACATCCGCCAGGACTACAACGCCGTTGGAGATCGGCGGAAGGCTCATCGTCATCGCCGGGCCAACATAAACCCGTACGCTCTCGCCCTCCTCCAAATGGTCCATGGAGATCGGGTAGCCGTTCACACCGTCTAAAAGCAGCGTGTCCTCCGATACATTCACCACCAGTTCCCCGGTCTGCACCCCTGTCTCCCGATCCATCACAAACCGGTCCTCTTCTGCGGAAACCACAGTCCCGTCGAACTGCACCAATCCCGCGCCTGCCGTTCCAAGGCTGTCCGCGCCGGTATCCGTTACCGCTAGGCTGGAAAATCCCATAGCCGCGGTCAGGGCCGCCGCGCACAGCAGACCAGTTGCCTTTATCATTTTCTTCATAAAATAGAACCTCCTCATTATGTCTCAATTTTGTCTTTCTGCATCAGGCGGACAAACTTATTTTTTGGCCGCCGTTCTGCAGGCATCATGAGTATATCATATCCATTCCGAAATTCCTATTCTCTTTTGCTTACAAATCCCTTACGCCTTTTTTCATAAAATGAGGCAAAAATGAGGAAAGAAAAGACCCTGCCTGACAGCCGAAACTGTCTGCGCAGAGCCTTCTCAATCACCGGTGTCTCACCGGCGTCTTATCCTTATTTATTCCTGTGCGTCCTCAGCCGGCTCACTGGCTTCTTCCTCATGGGCCGGTTCCTTCTCAGCCTCCAGAGCCTTCATGCTCAGGCTGATCTTTCTGTCGTTCTCATTAAAGTCAACAATCTTCGCCGTAATCTCCTGACCGATGGAAAGAACATCGGCGGGCTTCGCCACATGCTCTCTGGAGATCTGGGAAACATGAAGCAGAGCGTCAACACCCGGCTCCAGCTCTACAAACGCGCCGAAATCGGTCATACGGGCAACCTTTCCGGTTACCACGGTTCCAACCGCATATTTCTCGCCGGCGTTCGCCCACGGATTGGTCTCCGGGAACTTCATGGAAAGAGCGATCTTCTCGCCGTTAATATCCTTGATCAGAGCCGTTACCTTCTCGCCAACCTTGAAGACCTTCTTCGGGCTCTCTACGCGGCCCCAGGACATCTCGGAAATGTGGAGCAGGCCGTCCGCGCCGCCAAGATCGATGAACGCGCCGAAATCGGTTACGTTCTTTACCACGCCCTCGACTCTCTGGCCGACAGCGATCCGCTCAAACAGAGCCTTCTGCATCTCAGCTTTTCTCGCAAGGATCAGCTGCTTGCGGTCGCCGATCACTCTTCTTCTCTTGGGATTGAACTCGGTGATTACAAATTCGATCTCCTGTCCCGCGTACTTGGACAGATCCTTTTCATACGTATCGGAAACCAGGCTTGCCGGAATAAAGATCCGGGCCTCGTCCAGGATCACGCTTAAGCCGCCGTCTAAAACCTGGGCAACCTTCGCCGTTAATACCTCATGGTTCTCGAAGGCCTCCTCCAGTCTCTTGTTTCCTCTGTCAGCCGCCAGTCTCTTATAGGACAGGGACACCTGACCCTCTCCGTCATTGACCTTAACAACCTTGGCTTCCAGCTCTTCTCCTACCTGTACAAGATTTCTCAAGTCCACATTGGACTCGTTGGTGTACTCATTCCGGGTAATGATGCCGTCCGACTTGTAACCAATATTTAAAACGATTTCGTCTTCTTTAACATCGATGACCTTACCGGTAACAACCTCTCCTGTACGTATTGTTTTTAATGATTCTTCTAACATTTGTTCAAAACTTAACTCGGACATTAGTATGAACCTCCTCGATAATATTATTCGGGGTAGACGCCCCGGCCGTAATACCTACACTGCGCACAGAACGAATACATTCAGGATTTAAGTCGCCTAGAGTCTGGATGTAACAGGTGTTTTTACACTCCTTCCGGCAGATCTCGTATAGCTTCTGGGTGTTGGAGCTGTTTTTTCCTCCTATGACAAGCATCAAGTCCACCTGCGAAGCTATCCTCATCGCTTCCACTTGTCTTTCCTGTGTTGCATTGCAAATCGTATTTACAACAACTATATCATAACGCTTCTTCGGAATTTTTTCAACTAAATATTGAAATTTATTGTAATTAAATGTCGTTTGGGAAACCAGGCATAAACGGCTGCCCTCAGGGAGTCCTAAGGCCTCAAAATCCTCCGCGCTTTCGATCACTTTTGTGCGCTCATCGCCCCAGCCTTTGATCCCTTGGACCTCCGGATGCTTCTCATTGCCGACAATAATAACCTGGCGCCCATCGGCGCACTGCTCCTCAACGATCTTATGGATCTTTTTTACATACGGGCAGGTAGCGTCCACCACTTCGATCCCGTCCCGGTCCAAAAGCTCGTAAATATCCCTTCCGACCCCATGGGAACGGATTACGACGACGCAGTCCCTGACCGCTTCAAGTTCTTCCCTGGAATGGAGCACTTCCACGCCCTTTTCCTTCAGATCGTTGACGACTTCTTCATTGTGGATGATCGGCCCATATGTATAGATCGGCTTTCCGGTCTTTCCGATCTGTTCGTAAACCTTGTCCACTGCCCGCCGGACGCCGAAACAGAAACCGGCGCTTTTCGCTACGATCACCTTCATCTTACAGCTCCCCGCTTCCCATCGATCAACTCTATGATCGCGTTTACCACCTGTTCCAGCGTCATGTCCGAGCTGTCCAGATAGTAAGCGTCCTCCGCCTGCTTAAGGGGCGAATGCTCCCGGTGCATATCCCGGTAATCCCGCTCCTCGATCTCCTTTTCGATCTCCGCCAGGCTGCAGGCCGCTCCCTTTTCCAAAAGCTCCTGGTACCGTCTTTTGGCCCGTACGGAAACGCTGGCCGTCAGGTACACCTTCACATCCGCCTGAGGCAGCACGCAGGTTCCGATATCCCGGCCGTCCATGATCACATCCGACGTCCGCGCCAGTTCCTTTTGAAGCTGGGTCAGCTTTTCCCGGACCGGCCCGTACGCGGAGGTCTGGGAGGCCATCATCCCAACCTCCTCGGTCCGGATCTGCCCCGTTACATTTTCCCCGTTTAAGTACACCTGCTGAGCGCCCCCCTCATATCCAAGGGTAACCGCAACCTCCCGGCATCCGGCCGTTATCGCCGCCTCATCCTTCGGATCCGTTCCCTGTCTTAAAAAATAGAGCGCCATCGCCCGGTACATCGCGCCGGTATCCACATAAATGAAATTTCTTTTTGCCGCCACAGCCTTCGCCACCGTACTTTTTCCGGCTCCGGCCGGTCCGTCCACCGCTACATTAAACGCCATGCTCTCCTCCTGTCCCCTGCATTATTTTTTCCATTATATCCGAATTCTATGCTTCTTGCAATTATAAGATGGAAAACCGCTGTTTTCCGCTGATATTGGAAACCGCTGCTTTAGACGGAAGGCCGCCGGTTTATATGGAGATCCGCCGGTTCAGATACCTTCCGGTTATGCTTTTAGGGTTTTCCGAGATCTCCCGTGGAGTCCCGGCCGCCGCGATCCGGCCTCCTTCCTCTCCGCCTCCCGGCCCCATGTCGATCACATAATCCGCATTCCGGATCACGTCCAGATCATGCTCGATCACAAGTACCGTCGCGCCGTTTTCAATCAACGCGTCAAACACGCCAAGAAGCGTTTCCACATCCAGCGGATGCAGGCCGATGGTGGGCTCATCAAAAACAAAGACCGTATCTTCCTGTCCCCGTCCCATCTCGCTCGCCAGCTTTAACCGCTGCGCCTCCCCGCCGGAAAGCCCCGGCGTTTCCTCTCCCAGCGTAAGATACCCCAGCCCCAGGCTTTCCAAAACTTCCAGCCGTCTGCAGACTTGCTTAAGGCCCTGGCAGGCTGTAAGCGCGTGATGGACATCCATGGCCATCAGCTCCGGAAGGGAATAGGCGTTCCCATCCCGGCTCGGATACCGGATGGACGCCGCCTGTGCTCCGTACCGGGAACCATGGCAGTCGGGACAAGGGATCTCCACATCCGGCAGGAACTGGACGTCCAGGCTGATCACGCCGGTTCCATCGCACTGCGGGCATCTTAATTTCCCCGTATTATAGGAAAAATCCCCGGCACGAAATCCCGCTCTCTTTGCCGCTTCCGTCCCCGCGAAAATTTTCCGCAGCTCGTCGTGAACGCCTGCGTACGTCGCAACCGTAGAGCGGACGTTGATCCCAATGGGCGTGGCGTCGATGAGCTTTACCCGCCTGATCCCCTCCGCATCCACCGCTTTTACATGATCCGGCAGTTTCCTCCCTTCAATCCATGCCGAAAGGGCCGGAACCAGGCTTTCCAGAACCAACGTCGTCTTCCCGGAGCCGGAAACTCCGGTCACCGCCGTAAGCCTGCCCTTGGGAATTTTAATCTCTAAGGGCTTTACCGTATGGATCGCCCCGGTGGAGAGACGAATTTCCCCCTGAGAAAACAGCCGGCCGTTTCCTGCCGCATCTTTCTTTTCCCGAAATCCGTCCGGCGCTTCCGCACCAAAGGCTGGAGCCGAACATTCGCCGGAGCGGGACGGCCGCCGAATCTGTTTCTTCCCGGAAAGGAACGGGCCGATCTGGGAGTTGGGATCCGCCGCAAGCTGTGAGACCGTCCCCTGGGCAATCACACAGCCGCCGTCCGCTCCCGCCTTCGGCCCCATCTCGATCATCCAGTCCGATTCAGCCAGAACCTGCGTATCATGATCCACCAACACCACCGAATTCCCGTCGGCAGTCAGATCCCGCATCACGCCGGTCAGCCCTTCAATATTGGAAGGATGGAGGCCGATGGACGGCTCGTCCAGCACATATAGAACGCCCGTCGTCCGGTTCCGCACCGCCCTCGCCAGCTGCATCCGCTGCCGTTCTCCTGTAGAAAGCGTGGAAGCGGCCCGATCCAGGGAAAGATACGAAAGCCCCAAATCCATCAGCCTCTTCGCCGACGATAAAAAAGATTCGCAGATGCTTTCCGCCATGGGCCGCATCTTTTCAGGCAAAGACTCCGGCACACCGGCGGTCCATAAAACCAACTCTCCCAACGGCATCCGGCAGGCCTGATCCAGGGAAATCCCTCGAAGCTTCGGCCTTCTGGCGGCTTCTGAAAGCCGCGTTCCTTTGCAATCCGGGCAGATCTCTTCCTTTAAAAACTTTTCCACCCGCTTCATTCCCTTTTCGTCCTTGACCTTCGCCAGCGCGTTCTCCACCGTATAAACGGCATTATAATACGTAAAATCCAGCTCTCCAGCCTGATTGGTATTCTTCGCCTTATAAAAAATATGCTTTTTTTCCGCCGGTCCGTCGAAAACAATTTCTTTTTCCCGCCGCGTCAGATCCCGGAACGGAACATTGGTGCGCACGCCCATCTCCCGGCAGACGTCCGTCATCAACGACCACATTAAGGAGTTCCACGGAGCGACCGCTCCCTCGTCGATGGTCAGCGAATCGTCCGGCACCAGCGTATCCCGGTCCACCGCCCGGACAATGCCAGTTCCACCGCAGGCAGCGCAGGCTCCCTGGCTGTTAAAGGCCAGCTCCTCCGCCGAAGGCGCGTGAAAATGGGCTCCGCAGACCGGACAGACAAGCTCCCGTCCCGCCGCCACGGCCAACGTCGGCTCCTGATAATGGCCGTTGGGACAGCAATGGCTGGCCAGGCGGGAAAACATGAGCCGCAGGCTGTTTAAAAGCTCGGTTCCCGTGCCAAAGGTACTCCGGATCCCCGGAACGCCGGGCCGCTGGCGAAGCGCCAGGGCCGCCGGGACATACAGCACCTCATCCACCTCGGCTTTTGCCGCCTGGGTCATACGCCTCCTGGTATAGGAGGAAAGCGCCTCTAAATATCTTCTGGAGCCTTCCGCATATAAAACGCCCAGCGCCAGGGACGATTTCCCCGAACCGGAAACACCGGCGATCCCTACGATCTGGTTTAATGGAATATCCACATCTACATTTTTCAGATTATGCACCCGCGCGCCGCGGATCTTCATTTTTTCAACCATATCTTCTCCATCTGGACTGGTCAAAAATATTGTTTTTGGCTATTTC
>DVFQ01000078.1 GCA_018713185.1 Candidatus Copromonas avistercoris (nom. illeg.)
TGGGTGCCTTTAACACCATCAGAAAAATTTTATCCGCCAGCTTTCTTGCCTCTAAAATCGGATACATAACACCTTAACCTCCTGTGTAGTTTCGCATGTACATCTGCTACCCTTTAGTTTACCATTTTCAAGCGGCAATGGCAACACCATTCCCGCCAAGATTTCACACTTTTTCTTCAATCTATGCCGTTTTTTTCATATCTGCGAAATTCATAGCACAGATCGAAATACGTCTGCTCGTCGCTTACGGCCGTCACCGTCCAGCCGGGGGCCCGGTCCAAATTGGGAAACCAGCAGTCCGCCTCATATTCATAGTCGATCCAGGTAATATGGGCCGTATCGCAGTAGGGAAGAAACTGCTCGTAAATTTCCGCGCCGCCGATCACATAAATATCTTCGCTGGCAAACTGCTTTAAATATTCCAGCGCTTCTCCCAGGCTGTGAAAAATTTCACATCCCTTTTTCTGAAATCCCGGATCCCTGGTCAAAACCACGTTGGTCCGCCCGGCCAAAGGCTGTCCGCCCGGCAGGCTTTCCAGGGTTTTCCGCCCCATAACGATCACCTTTCCAACCGTCTCCTGCCGAAACAGCTGCTGATCCCCCGGGATCGATACCAGAAGCTGTCCTCTTCTGCCAATGGCCCAGTTTTTATCCACCGCAGCAATCAGATTCATATTTTCCCTTCCTCCTCCATGCATTCCCGCTCCACTGCCTTAAGGGTCGCCGCCGCGTTCATGCGGAAAGCGGCTTCCGGCTGCTCCGCTTCGCTGATATTCTTATGATACCGCTCCACCATGGCGTCGATCCGCTCCGCCTCCGCCGGGTAACGGCGGATAATGGAAACGATCTCCTCCTTCGTCCGGCAAAGCTCCTCTTCCAAATAGTCCCAGACTGCCTCCGGGCTAAAGGGGGACGCTCCTGCCAGACCGGAAATCTCCCTCGTGTTCTCTTCGGTTAAAATTCCGATATGGGTCAAAAAGACGCGCTTTGCCCCGCAGGCCCGAAGCTTTCTGACCACCTCCAAGGACATCTGATATCCCACCAGGTAGCAGGGCATATAGTGATCCCCCAGTGTTACGCCCACCGTCTCGCTGGCAAAGATCACGTCCTCATCTACCAGATACGAAAGAGAGCATCGGGTGTGGCCCGGCGTTTCAAAAACCTTCACCGTATGCTCCCCGATCTGAAGGACTTCCCCCTCATGGACCGTTCGGTCCACCCGCAGGCCGTTATCATCATATTCCGGCGCGTGTCCCAGTCCCGCGCCCTTGGCCGCCGCCTCGCTCAGCTTTCGCATCGTCTGCCTGGCCGACGGTTTTTCTAAGATTTCCTTCGCCCGTTCACTCCCATAAGCGACTAATTCCGGCCATTCCCTTCTAAGAAAGGGAAGGCCGGAAACATGGTCATAGTGGGAATGGGACAGGAGAACCGCATCCAGCGGCCTCCCGCCCAGCTCTTTCTTTATGTTGCGGATCATCCGATCCGCCGAATACGCCATTCCCGTGTCAAAAAGAATATTTGACGTCCCTTTGATCAGGAAGGCCCCGCGGCTTTCGTCGCCGCCCACGCATGTAATATAATCCCGCATTTTCTCTGCCTTCTGTTTTAATTTTCCGCCGCGGCAGCCTCGTTCTCCTTCGTCGCCGCTTCCGACGGAGGCAGGATGCTTACGATCGCGGACGTCACCTGATGATCCTGGACGTCCATTACCCGGATCCGAAGTCCCGCCGTATCTACCTCAAACTGAGTTCCGTCCTTGGGGATCCGTCCCAGCGCCTCGATGATCAGACCGTTTAATGTATCATAGTTCTCGCTTTCGATCTCAATGCCGATTGCCTTCGACACCTCGTCTAACGGCGCGCTTCCGCGGATCTTCCAGATTCCGCCGTTGATCCTCTCGATCTCTAAGTCTTCCTCCGGCTCCTCGTCCACCAACTCGCCTACCAACTGCTCTACCAGGTCGTTGATGGTCACGATACCGCTGACTCCGCCGTACTCATCCAGCACCACCGCCATGGTATTGCGGCTGCGGCGCATGTTGTTGAACAGAACGTCCGCCTTAATGTTCTCCGGAATAAAGTACGCAGGCTTCACCGCATTCTGTAAAACAGACTCCCGGCTCTTATCCTCTAAGCGGAAGTAATCCTTCGTATTTAAAATACCGATGATCGTATCGCTGGTTTCACCGCAGACCGGGTAACGGGTATAGCGGTTGGTCTGGATCGTCTCATCCCAAACTTCCATGGAATCCTCCAGCCATAAGAAGCAGATCTCCGTTCTGTGAACCGCGATATCCTTTGCCGTCAGATCGTCAAACTCAAATACGTTCTGGATAAACTCTTTTTCATCCATATCGATGGCGCCCTGCTCGCTGCCGGCGTCCACCATCATACGGATCGACTCCTCGCTGACCTCCTCGTCGTCGGCGTCGGGGTCGATGCCGATCAGGCGAAGAATGCTGTTGGTAGAAATTGTTAAAAGCCATACGATCGGAGCAAACAGCTTCGCGATCGCGCTTAACAGCCCCGCTAACGCAAGGGAAAGCGCCTCCGCCTTTCTCATGGCGATCCGCTTGGGCACCAGCTCGCCGAAGATCAGGGTAAAATAAGACAGGATCAACGTCGTGATCACAACCGCCGCCGAATTCATAACCGATTCCGGAGCATGAATTCCAAGGGCTTTAAATCCAGCCACCAGGTATCCGGAGAAGTTGTCGGCAGCAAACGCACTGCCTAAGAATCCGGACAGCGTGATCGCTACCTGGATCGTTGACAGGAATTTAGAGGACTGGGCCGTCAGCGCCGCCAGCTTCGCCGCCCGCTTGTCGCCTTCCTCCACCAGCTTCTGGAGCTTCATGTCATTAAAAGAGATCACGGCAATCTCCGCGCTGGCGAAGATCGCGTTCAACATGATCAGTACAACCTGAAACAGAATCATCAATAAAATTGATTGGTCCATAAAATTCTTTTTCTTACCTTCCTTTTTGTTTGTTGTTTCTAAATTTTCTTTTTAGGAACCGGCCCGCTGCAGCAAAGGGCCTTTTCCCTTTTTTATATCACCAGGCGGAAATCCGCCGTTGGTTTCTCGCATTCGTTCCCGGGGCTAAGATTATCATTTTTTAGTCCCCGGCTTTTCAGCTTCCGTTTTTAAGCACAAAAATCAGGCCCACCCCTATTCTCTAAAGAGAACAGACCGCGCCTGTCAAAATTTCATTACGGTTATTCACATTATTAGGAT
>DVFQ01000079.1 GCA_018713185.1 Candidatus Copromonas avistercoris (nom. illeg.)
GTTTCCGGGGACTGATCCACCGGGCCCCCAACATGGATACCCTGGTGGCTCTGGGCTCCGGAGCTTCCTACGGCTACAGCGTATACGCTCTGTTTGCCATGCTGGATGCCATGGGACGGGGGGACGCGGAGCAGCTTTGGGAAACGACCATGGATCCGGAGCGGCGCGTGCTTCTTAGAGTAACCATGAACGAGGAAATGCAGTCGGAAATCGACTTGACATTTACGACCCTGATGGGAGATCAGGTCGAACCGCGGCGGGAGTTTATTGAACAGAACGCCAAATACGGAACTCTGGATATTTAATTGCAGCAGATCGGCCAGGGAATGACGGAATGTGCGCCGGGGTTCAATGATTTTTGAATTCCGGTCAAAGTGGAGGATGAGAATGGAACCGAATATCTTTGATAAGATTCATGATATCGATCTGAAAAAAACCATGGAGAAGTCTTACATCGACTATGCGATGAGCGTCATCGCGTCAAGAGCCCTTCCGGACGTGCGGGACGGCTTGAAGCCGGTGCAGAGACGGGTTCTTTATTCCATGGCGGAGTTGAATAATGGTCCGGACAAGCCTCATAGAAAAAGCGCCCGTATTGTCGGCGATACCATGGGTAAATATCATCCTCATGGAGACAGCTCCATATACGGCGCGTTGGTCAATATGGCTCAGAAGTGGTCCATGCGGTATATGCTGGTGGACGGACACGGAAACTTTGGTTCTGTGGACGGCGACGGCGCAGCCGCCATGCGATATACGGAAGCCAGGCTCAGCAAGATTTCTGTGGAAATGCTGGCGGATATCTATAAAGACACGGTGGATTTTGTCCCGAACTTCGATGAGACGGAAAAAGAGCCGGTGGTTCTTCCCTCCCGTTTTCCAAACCTTCTTGTAAACGGAGGAACCGGAATCGCCGTAGGAATGGCGACCAATATCCCGCCTCATAATCTTCGGGAAGTGATTTCGGCCGTTGTTAAAATTATCGACAATCAGGTGGAAGAGGGCCGGAAAACCTCCATTGAGGAAGTATTAAAAATTATCAAGGGGCCGGATTTCCCGACAGGAGCGGAAATTTTAGGAACCCGGGGGATCGAGGAAGCTTACCGCACCGGACGGGGAAAAATCAAAGTCCGGGCAGTTACCAATATCGAAACCATGCCGAGTGGCAAAAGCCACATTATCGTAACGGAGCTTCCTTACCTGGTAAACAAAGCCCGCCTGATCGAAAAAATGGCGGAGCTGGTGAAAACGAAAAAGATCGACGGCATCACTGGGATTACCGATGAATCCAACCGGGAGGGCCTTAGGATCAATATTGAACTGCGCCGGGACGTGAACGCCAATGTGATTTTAAATCAGCTGCTAAAGCATACCCAGCTTCAGGACTCCTTCGGCGCGATCATGCTGGCGTTAGTCAATAATGAACCGAAGATCTTGAACCTGCTTCAGATGCTGGAATATTACCTGGATCATCAAAAGCAGGTGATAACGAGAAGAACTCGTTATGATCTGAATAAGGCGGAGGAACGGGCTCATATTCTGGAAGGACTTTTGATCGCTCTTGATAATATCGACGAGGTGATCAAGATCGTCCGGGGAAACCGTACGGCTCAGGACGCGAAAAATCAGTTGATGGAGCGGTTCCAGTTATCGGACGCCCAGGCTCAGGCGATCGTCGATATGCGTCTTAGAACGCTTACCGGCCTGGAGCGGGAAAAGCTTGAGAACGAATACAAAGAGCTGGAGGTTAAGATCGCGGAATTAAAGGCGATTCTGGAGGATGAAAATAAACTTCTCGGCGTGATCAAAAAGGAGCTTCTTGTCATTTCAGAAAAATATGGGGACGACAGAAGAACAAAGATCGGTTTTGACGACGATATGTCGATCGAGGATCTGATTTCCGACGACGACGCGGTCATTGCCATGACAAATCTCGGCTATATCAAGAGAATGTCGGTGGACAATTTTAAAAACCAGAACCGCGGCGGAAAAGGGATCAAGGGAATGCAGACCATTGAAGAAGATTACATTGAAGATCTTCTGATGACCACCAACCATCACTATATCGTCTTCTTTACCAATACCGGCCGCTGCTACCGGTTAAAGGCGTATGAGATTCCGGAGGCGGGAAGAACGGCGAGAGGGACGGCGATCGTAAATCTTCTGCAGCTCCAGCCGGGCGAGAAGATCACGGCGGCGATTCCCATGAAGGAAATCGACGATAATAAGTATCTGTTTATGGCGACCAAAGGCGGAATGGTGAAAAAGACCAGGATGAGCGAGTACGCCAATATGAGAAAGACCGGCCTTCAGGCAATTCTTTTAAGAGAAGGCGACGAATTGATCGAAGTTAAGATGACCGACGGAACAGAGGATATTTTCCTGGCTACAAAATTCGGCATGGCGATCTGCTTTAAGGAGACGGACGCCAGAGCAACGGGCCGCGCTTCCTACGGCGTGATTGGAATGAAGCTAAAAGAAGGCGACGAGGTTGTAGGAATGCAGACTGCAAGCCAGGGCGAATATATGCTGGTGGCTTCGGAAAACGGATACGGAAAACGTACTAGAATTTCGGAATTTAAGAAACAATTCCGCGGCGGAAAAGGAATTATATGCTATAATATTACGGAGAAGACGGGATGCCTTATTGGTATGAAGCTGGTAGACGATGACCGGGATATCATGTTAATTACCAATGAAGGAATCATTATCCGGATGGGCGTCAGCGATATTTCCGTAATTGGAAGGAATACTTCCGGCGTGAAGTTAATGAGCGTTGATACGGATTCTAATATTCGTGTCGCCACCATTGCGAAGGTCCGGGAAAGCGATCATCCCGACGATGAGGCAGAGGAGCTTTCCGAGGAGCCGGAGGAGAATGAAGGTACGAAATAAAAAAATATAAAAAGAAAGAGAGGGGTTTTGTATGGAGTTTTCAAAGGAACAGGCACTTTTGGCAATCGATCGGGAACGGGTTCCGATCTGTACAGCCAGCGATCAGGTGTGGGAAAATCCGGAAACGGCGTTCCAGGAGTTTAAATCTGTGGATATCCTTTGCGAATTGTTGGAAAAAGAAGGATTCCATGTGGAAAGAAATCTTGCTGGAATCGCTACGGCGTTTTCCGGAACCTATGGCCACGGAAAGCCGGTCGTGGGAATTTTAGGAGAATTTGACGCGCTTTCCGGCTTAAGCCAGGAAGCGGAGAAAACGGAAAAAATTGCTATTGTGGACGGCGCTCCCGGCCATGGATGCGGCCACAACCTTTTAGGAACGGGTTCCCTTGCCGCCGCGGTAGCCGTAAAAGAATATTTAGAGAAAAATAACAAAGAAGGCACGGTCATTTATTTTGGATGCCCGGGGGAAGAGGGCGGATCCGGAAAGAGCTTTATGGCCAGAGATGGCGTTTTTGACTGCCTTGATTTTGCCATCAGCTGGCATCCGGGCGATAAAAACGTGGTAGGCGTTGGAAGCTCTCTTGCAAACTACCAGATTATTTACCGTTTCTTTGGAACCGCGTCCCATGCGGCGGCCAGCCCGGAGATGGGAAGAAGCGCCCTGGATGCGGTGGAGCTGATGAATACCGGCGTTCAGTATTTGAGAGAGCATATTATCCAGGAAGCGAGGATCCATTATGCGATCACCAATACCGGCGGATATTCGCCCAATGTGGTTCAGCCCTACGCGGAGGTTCTGTATCTGATCCGCGCTCCGAAGAACCAGCAGGTAAAAGAAATTTTCGAGCGGGTCAACGACATCGCAAAAGGAGCCGCTTTGATGACCGGAACAAGGATGGAACTTCAGTTTGTAAAAGCCTGCTCCAATCTTGTGGATAATACGGTTCTGGAAGAGGTTCTTCAAAAGAATCTGGAAGAAATTCCAAGAGAGCCCTATACGGAAGAAGAGCTGGCGTTTGCGAAAAAGATCTACGATACATACGGCGGGGACAAAACAGACCTTCAGCAGATTCTGTCCAGATATGAAAAATCCAGAAAAGCGCAGGTGGAGGCTCTCTTAGCTCCTCATATGAAAGATATTATCTGCGACGTGATCGTTCCGTTAATGGATGTGGAAACCTGCATGGCCGGTTCTACGGACGTAGGCGACGTCAGCTGGGTTTGCCCGACGGCTCAGATCAACGTGGCTACGGAAGCCATGGGAACGCCTGGACATTCCTGGCAGATGGTTTCCCAGGGAAAATCCTCCATTGCTCATAAGGGAATGATCTTTGCCGGAAAGGTTATGGCGGGAGCGATCATCGATGTTCTTGAGAATCCGGATCTGATCGTCAAAGCGAAGGAAGAGCTTAAAAAGAGAGTGGGACCGGAAGGATATATTCCGCCGATTCCCAAGGACGTAAGACCGATGGCGATCCAGCCGAAAAAGTAGATAAGGAATCAAAAGGGGGATGCGGCATAATTCTCTAATTTAAAATTCGGATGGAATTATGCCGCGTCTCTTTTTCATAAGGGGTTATTTTAAGGGGTTATTCTATGAAGCTGCTGGAATTGATAAAGGATTATGCTCTGATCACGTTTGGAATCTTTATTGCCGCCGCCGGCGTTTACTTTTTCTTAGTTCCCAGCGGACTGGCGATCGGAAGCGTGTCCGGTTTGGCTTTGATTCTTTCAAATTTTATTCCGCTTACGATTTCCGCCATCACGATGATTTTGAACGTGGGGCTTCTTTTGATCGGATTTATTTTTATCGGAAGAGAATTCGGGGTTAAAACAGTTTATACTTCTTTGATGCTACCTGTTTTCTTAGGTCTTTTTGAGGTGATATTTCCCGGCATGGGCTCCATGACGGAAGACGCGTTTATCGATATGCTGTGCTATTTATTTGTGGTCAGCGTGGGACAGGCGATCCTGTTTCAGAGAAACGCTTCCTCCGGCGGCCTGGATATTGTGGGAAAGGTGATCAATAAATTCTTTCGAGTGGAGCTGGGAAAGGCTATCGCCATGTGCGGAATGTGCGTGGCCCTGCTTTCGATTTTCGTTTCCGATCAAAAAGCCGTCATTTTAAGTATCCTTGGTACCTATTTAAGCGGAATCATCCTGGATCACTTTATCTTTGGATTTAATTTGAAAAGACGGGTCTGCATTATTTCGGAAAAAGAGGAAGAAATTAAAAAATTCATTTTGGAAAACCTGCACAGCGGCGCGACGATTTATTATGCGTACGGCGCGTATCAGAATCAGGAACGGAAGGAGATCGTTACGATCGTAAATAAAAATGAATATTCGCAGTTGATGAATTTTCTCGCAAAAACGGATAAAGACGCGTTTGTGACCGTTTACGCGGTAAACGAGGTATTATATAAACCGAAAGTATAGAAAAATCGTTGGGAGGAAGCATATGAGATCGGTTCAGGTCGGGGAGATCACAAAAAATATTAAAGAGATGTGCATTGAGGCCAATTATTTTTTGTCTCCGGATATGAAGAAGGTATTTGACGAGAGCGTAAAAAAAGAGGAATCGCCCCT
>DVFQ01000080.1 GCA_018713185.1 Candidatus Copromonas avistercoris (nom. illeg.)
GGCTTTTGATTTGTTCTTCGAGTTCACGGATTCTTCTGTCTTGCTGGTTCTCCATGATGATCTCCTTGAAAACTTTGATAGGAAAAGTATAGCATGAAATGTTTTCGCTGTCCAGACATGGGAGAACCGCGGCTTTTTGGCTGCGGTTTTTTGTGCTTTTTGGCTGTGGCTTTTTGGCGGTTGAATCTTTGGGGATTATTCGATATAATAAGAAGAAGCGCATGGAGGAAGACATATGAAAAAATTAACCTTCAAAGAAATCTTAATCGTGGCAAGTATGCTGTTCGGCATGTTTTTCGGGGCCGGGAATCTGATCTTTCCAGTTTCCATGGGGCAGATGGCCGGAAACCAGATCTGGGCGGCGTCCGCCGGCTTCCTGATCACCGGCGTGGGGCTTCCGCTTCTTGGCGTGGCGGCCTTGGGAATCAGCCGGGAAAACGGACTTTTGGGTTTGAGCAGCCGCGTAGGAAAAGGCTACGGCTTGTTTTTCACCAGCGCGCTGTATTTGACCATCGGACCGTTTTTCGCGATCCCCAGATGCGCGACGGTTTCCTATACGGTTGGAATTGAGCAGCTGCTTCCCGGGACCGGCCGGGCGCCGCTTGCTATTTTTTCCCTACTCTTTTTTGGAGCTGTTTTATTCTTTTCCTTAAGGCCGGGCGAGATCCTGACCTGGATCGGAAAGGTTTTAAATCCGCTGTTTTTGTGCTTCCTCGCGGTTCTCATATTCCGCGGGCTGACGGCTCCGGCGGGTGAGATCGCGAAGATCGTTCCTTCCGGGGCATATGCCGGACAGGCGTTTTCCACCGGACTCTTAGAGGGCTATAATACCATGGACGCGTTGGCCGGGCTGGCGTTCGGCATCGTTGTCGTGGAGGCGATCCGGGGACTTGGCGTTTCGGAACCGGCGGAAGTAGCAAAAAATACGGTTTACGCGGGAATTTTCAGCTCGATTTTAATGGCGGTTATCTATATTTTGGTGACGGTTCTGGGCGCCCAGAGCCGGGGCGTTATGGAGACGGCGGCCAACGGCGGCGAAGCGCTGGCACGCATTGCGGAATATTATTTTGGAAGCGCCGGAGCCTTTGTTTTGGCGGCGATCGTTACGGTTGCCTGCCTAAAAACGGCGGTTGGACTGATCACCAGCTGCGGCGAGACGTTTTCGTCGCTTGTACCGGGCGGGCCTTCCTATTCTGTTTGGGCGGCGGGCTTTTGTGTACTGTCTTTTTTGATCGCGAATCTGGGCCTGGATACGATCCTTGCTTATTCGGCTCCTGTTTTGATGTTCCTTTATCCGCTTGCGATCGTTTTGGTACTTTTGACGCTTTTTGGAAAAGCCTTTGGAAATGACCGCCTGGTGATGCAGTGGACCGTTGGGTTTACGGCGTCCGCGGCCATCTTCGATTTCCTCAAGGCGCTGCCGGCGGAAGCTTTGTCTGCGCTTCGGCTGGAGCGGATAACGGAACTGGCGGTGGAATGGATCCCCCTTGCGGGCTTGGGATTCGGCTGGGTTCTGCCGGCCTTCCTGGGACTTTTGATCGGCCTGCTGATAAAAAGCCGGCGGACGGCGGGCGGCAACACGAAAGACGATGGGAGGCATTAAGATGTCGGCGGTTCAGAATGATTTTTCCAAGGGCAGCGTGGTGAAAAATATCGCCAATCTGGCATTGCCCATGACGTTGGCACAGCTGGTCAACGTGCTTTATAATGTAGTGGATCGGGTTTACATCGGCCATATGCCTCAGAATGCGACGGAATCCCTGACGGGCCTGGGGCTCTGCCTTCCGGTGATCTCGATCGTGATCGCGTTTGCCAATCTGTTCGGCATGGGCGGAGCGCCTTTGTGTTCCATTGAACGGGGCCGGGGAAACGAGGAAGAGGCGGAGAGGATCATGGGAAATTCTTTTACGCTTTTGGTGGCATCGGGGATCCTCCTTACGGCCATCGGCCTGATTTTTAAACGGCCTCTTTTGTATCTGTTCGGCGCCAGCGACATTACATATCCGTACGCGGACGCGTATATGACCATTTACCTTCTGGGCAGCGTGTTTGTTATGATCGGTCTGGGGATGAACGCCTTTGTAAATTCTCAGGGCTTTGCCCGGATCGGCATGCTGACGGTGCTTTTGGGCGCGGTGGCGAACCTGATTTTGGATCCCATCTTTATTTTCGCTTTTCATATGGGTGTGCAGGGCGCGGCCCTCGCGACGATCATTTCCCAGTTTATGTCGGCGGTTTGGGTGTTCCGCTTCCTAACCGGGGAACAGGCGATCCTCCGCCTTCGGAAATCAACGCTGCGGCTGGAAAAACGGCGGGTAAAGAAGATTGTTTCCATGGGCGTTTCCACGTTCATGGCCGGTTTTACCAACAGCCTGGTCTCCATTGTCTGCAATTCCACCCTCCAGGGATGGGGCGGGGATCTGTATGTGGGCGTGATGACGGTTCTGCATTCCGTAAGAGAGATCGCCGAGAACCTTGTGAAGGGACTTACCAATGGAACGCAGCCGTTTCTTGGCTTTAACTACGGAGCGGGAGAGTATGAGCGGGTCAAAAAGGCGATTAAATTTATGTCGGCGGCAACGATTTCCTTTACGGTGGTCTGCTGGATCCTGATTTCTATTTTCCCGGAGTTTTTTATTCGTATTTTCAATCAGGAGCCGGATTTGGTGGCGGCGGCGGTTCCGTCGATCCGGGTGTACTTTTTCGGCTTTTGCTTTATGTCTCTGCAGTTTGCGGGTCAGGCCAGCTTTGTCGGTCTTGGAAAGGCCCGGCAGGCCACCTTCTTTTCCATTTTCCGGAAGGTTATTATTGTGGTTCCGTTAACGCTTCTGCTTCCCTATGTGGGAGGGCTGGGAGCTATGGGCGTCTTTCTCGCGGAGCCGGTGTCCAACTTGATCGGCGGCGGCGCATGCTACGGAACGATGCTCTATATGATATGGCCGGAGTTAAATGGAAAGAAGCATAAGGCGAAGGATCCGTTAAAGGTGTAAGCGCCAGGCTTGGAAACGTCAAGACTGGGGACGATAAGACCGAAACGCCGGTATCCCGGCGGGCTTAAAAATAAGAAAAACAGCAGAAGGAGAACGATAACCATGGGGTACAAAATTAAAAAGGAAGCCAAACTGCAGCTTCAGGATTTTCCGCGGACGAAGATCAAATATAACATCGCGGTTCCGGTCCTTGGGATCGCGGACGCGCTGGCGATGTTTAATTTCTTTCTCAATCCGGCAACAAGCGGAAACCTGGGCTTAAAGATTTTCTTCCTTATCTTTGCGATTGTCGGACTTGGATTCGCCTATTGGGGCTTTATGTGGAACATAACGGCCGACGGAAAGGCCATTGTGATCCATCCGGCCTTCGGTGAGAAAAAAACGCTTCCGGTTCGGGAGCTGAAAAAAGCGGTGGTCTATAAGCGCCGCCAGACGGACACCTTTTCCAGCTATGAGCTGGTGGATCAGAACGATAGGGTGTTCGTAAAAATCTATCCGATCATGAAGGACAGCGCCCTGCTTCTCACCAGACTCCAGCGGTATAAAGTTCCGGTAACGGAAATTTTTAAATAAAAGGAAATTGATCAACAAAAGATCAAAGAATGAAGAGACGGCGGCCTGCGCATACTACTTCTGAAACGGGAACCGGAGGGAAAATCGAAGCGGCATATCACAGCCGCAGGCGATTCCCGGATCGATGAAAGATTTCAGAAGGAGGAAGATGCGATGACGAAACTGGATTGTACGGTGACTACGTGCGTTCATAATTCAGAAAAATGCTGCTGCAAAAGCGGGATCGTAGTAGAAGGAGCCCAGGCAAAATCCTGCTGCGATACCAGCTGCGGAAGCTTTGAGGAGAACCGGGGCGGCTTGTTTAAGAATCTATTTAAGACGCCGGAATCAAAGCTTCAAGTGGACTGCGACGCGCTAAGCTGTCTGTATAACGACGACCATCAGTGCCGGGCGGAGCGGATCACCATTGCCGGAGACGGCGCGAGGGCGGCGGGGCAGACGGAATGCGCCAGCTTTCGGGAGCGCTGATCGGTTCAAGGCTTTTGATCCGATCGCTTTCATGAAGACGGGGAAGCGGGTGAGGGCGGCGGCTCTTCATCCGCTTTTTGTCTGGGGAAGCTTTACTGGGGCAGCTCTTGTAAAAAAAGTGATTGACAAATGGGAAAAACAATAGTATATTTAGTAGAGCCGTGAGAACGGCAGACAGGAAAGCAGGTATCCGCCTCACCCTGGCACGAGTAAGTGACCCGGGTTCATAGACATTCGGTTGATTTTCATGCGGCAGCATGTGAGACCAGTGCAGTTAACGAGCGGATAGGACACTATCTGCTTTTTCTTTTCTATCAACCCGTGAGTATGAAGAGTATGGAGGTGTACGACTATTAGCGAGTTAATGATTAACGAGCAGATCCGCGATCGGGAGGTTCGTCTGATCGGAGAGAATGGAGAACAGCTGGGGATCATGTCTGCGAAGGAAGCTTACAAAATTGCCAGAGACGCAGAGCTTGATCTGGTGAAGATCGCTCCTACTGCAAAGCCGCCGGTCTGCAAGATCATCGATTATGGAAAATATAAGTATGAGATGGTCCGCAAAGAAAAGGAAGCGAAAAAGAAACAGAAGGTTATTGAGGTGAAGGAAGTCCGTCTTTCTCCCAACATTGATACCAACGACCTGAATACGAAAATCGGCGCAGCCAGAAAGTTCCTTGAAAAGGGAAATAAGGTAAAGGTAACTCTTCGTTTCCGCGGCCGGGAGATGGCGCATATGAACCAGACGAAATATGTTCTGGATGATTTTGCAGAAAAGCTCTCGGACATCGCTGTGATCGATAAGCCTTCAAAGATAGAGGGAAGAAGCCTGGTAATGTTCTTGACTGCAAAGAAGTAAGAAACTGTATTTTAAGGAGGAAATGATCATGCCTAAAATGAAATCAAGCAAATCCGCTGCCAAGCGTTTCAAAAAGACCGGAACGGGTCTGTTAGTGAGAAACAAAGCTTATAAATCCCACATTTTGACAAAGAAATCCACGAAGCGGAAGAGAAATCTGAGAAAAGACATCATTACCGACGTTACCAACAGCAAGGTAATGAAGAAGATTTTACCGTACTTATAATAGATTGAGGATTTAGAAGGAGGAAATAAGCAATGGCAAGAGTGAAGGGTGGCTTAAACGCCAAGAAGAAACATAATAGAGTGCTGAAGTTAGCCAAGGGCTACAGAGGCGCACGTTCCAAACAGTATAGAGTAGCGAAGCAGTCCGTAATGAGAGCGTTAAAGAGCTCTTACGCAGGAAGAAAAGAGAGAAAGAGACAGTTCAGACAGCTCTGGATCGCCCGTATCAACGCGGCTGCCAGAATCAACGGACTTTCCTACAGCAAGTTTATGTACGGCTTAAAGCAGGCCGGCGTTGTAATGAACCGTAAGGTGCTTTCCGATATGGCGATCAACGACGCTGAGGGCTTTGCAAAGCTGGCAGAGCTGGCGAAGAGCAAGCTGGCTTAAGAGATCGAAAAATAGAAGAGAGGGGATTGCTGGGAACGCGGGAGCGTTTGGGCAGTCCTCTTTTTTGTTGGAAAAATGCGGCGCGGCCAAAGCTTTAGCGCAGCGAAAATGCAGCACAGCAAAAATCCCTTGCAAATACTTGATCTTCAGCATTTACAAGGGATTTTTTCCTGCGGAAGATGGGACTTGAACCCACACGATGAAACCATCACAAGATCCTTAGTCTTGCTCGTCTGCCAGTTCCGACACTTCCGCATACCAGTAATTCAGTTTTCTTACCGACGCAGAATAATATACCACATATTTTCCCTTTTGACAAGTGTTTTTTTCCATTTTTTCATTTGAAAAAATAAATAAAAAAATTGAAAAAACAATTGACAAAAAGTACCTCGTATATTATAATAATCCATGTCGCTGGTGATACGGCGGACAAACAAAACGCAGAAGTGGCGGAATTGGCAGACGCGCACGGTTCAGGTCCGTGTGGTAGCGATACCGTGAGAGTTCAAGTCTCTTCTTCTGCACGATAAG
>DVFQ01000081.1 GCA_018713185.1 Candidatus Copromonas avistercoris (nom. illeg.)
CTTTTCTCGTCCCGCAGCATGAACATATCGTTGCCCAGGGGCTGGATTTCCAGATAATCATAAAACTTCACCAGCCGCGCCAATTCCGCCTCGCCGCTGTCCCTTAAGATCGCCTGATACAGCTCTCCGGCCTCGCAGGCGGAACCGATGATCAAACCCTCCCGGTACTGGTTCAACAGGCTCTTGGGGATCCTGGGGCGTCTGGAATAAAACCGGATATGGGAAGCGGAAACCAGCCGGTAAAGGTTGATGCGGCCCAGATCATTTTTCGCCAGGATGATCACATGGTAAGTGGGCATCTTCATGATCGTCTCGTCGTTTACCCGGTTTAGCTCCTGCAGATCATCCAAGGACGCCATCCCGTGACGTTCCTTCAGCATTTCCGCAAATTTGAGGAAGATCCCGGCCGTCGCCTCCGCGTCGTCCACTGCCCGGTGATGATGCTCCAGAGAAACGCCCACAGCCTTCGCCACCGTATCCAGCTTATACCGGTGCAGGTTGGGAAGCAGGGCTCTCGCCAATCCCACCGTATCCAGCACCGTCGGCGCGAAGGGAATCCCAAGGAGGCCGGCGTTATGGCTGATAAAGCTCACGTCAAAGGAGGCGTTATGGGCCACCAGCACCGCGTCCTTCGCAAATTCCAGGAACTGGGGCAGCACCGTTTCCACCGTCGCCGCGTTCATCACCATGGCGTCATTGATCCCGGTCAGCCGCTCGATCTCAAAGGGGATCGGCACCTCCGGATTGATAAATTCATCCATGCGGTCCGTAATGACCCCGTTTTCCACCCGAACGGCTCCGATCTCAATGATCTTATTCTTCGCCGGGGAAAATCCGGTGGTTTCGATATCAAAGACCACGAAAGCGCCGTCTAAGCTCTGGTTTTTGGAGTTCTGGACGATCTCCTTCTCATCGTCCACCAGATACCCCTCGACGCCGTAGAGAACCTTAAAGGAATCTCCCTTATCCAGGGCATGGAAGGCGTCGGGGAAGGCCTGGACGCAGCCGTGATCCGTAACCGCCAGCGCCGGCATCCCCCATTTCTTCGCCCGCTTGATGATATCCTTCACCTCGGAAACCCCGTCCATATCGCTCATTTTTGTATGGCAGTGAAGCTCCACCCGCTTTACGGGAGCATCGTCCATCCGCACGGAGGTAAAGTCCTCGCATTTTTTGATCCCCGTTAAAGAGCCGATGGTCAGCTCCTTATCGTAGGCGTCCACGCTGGTAATGCCCTTAAGCTTAATAAAAGCCCCTTCTTTTACCGCCTCCAAAGCATCCGCTTCCTGATCCTCCCGCAGGAACATCTTCACGGTGATGCTGTCGGTAAAATCCGTCACGTCGAAAAGCAGGAGCTTCCTTCCGCTGCGCAGCTCTCTTACCTCTCTGCGCATAATTTTTCCCCGGATCACGACAGCGCCGATATCGCCCTCGATATCCCGGATTTCCATGGAATCCCCGTCAAAATCCCGGCCGAAAAGAACGTCCGGATTTTCCGATTTCCGATAGGGGATCCGGCCGTCTCCGTTTTTCTTTCCAAACGCTTTTTTGGAAGGACCGTTGGAAAAGCCGCCGTTCTTTTGACTCGTCCCCGCTTCGCCAGCGCTCCGCCTGGCGGCCCCGTTATGTCCCGGCGCCGCGCCTTGGCCCCCAGCCTGACCTGGTCCTGCGGATTTGCTTTGGCCCCCGGATGCACTTTGACCCCCGGCCGCACTTTGTCCCGCGGCCTGACCCTGCCCCGAAAACATGCTTTGGCCCCCGGATGCATTTTGTCCCGCCGCCATGCTTTGCCAAACGGCTCCCATTTCGTAACCGGCGCTTCTATCCGCCTGGATATAAAACGCTTCATCCTCAGGCAAAACCTCCGCCGGTTCCTCATAGGAAAACCGGACCTCCGCCGGGAGGCCGCAGCGCTCCGTAAAGATCTTTTCCAGGATCCGGCGCACCTCGGCGGAACGCTCTCTGTAAACCAAGTTATCCTCAACGGTAAGGGATAACAGATCCTCTTCCAAAAACTCGGTCTTCGCCTTTTTCAACATCGTATATTCCAGCATCCCGAACCGCTTAAATTCCAAAAGGATGCTGTCTTTATAGATCTCATAAAGGGTTTTCGGCGTATATTGGGCCGAAAGCCGGTATTTTTCCTGGATCGTTACCGAAAGCGGGCGGCCGGGAAACAGCTGCTTCGCGATCCCGTCCTCGATCTTATAGATATTCTTTTTATGAATCAGTCTCGGGCTTACGATATAAATGCGAATAGAGCTTCTGTCCTTTGTCATGGCGACCTTTTCTACCATGACAAGCTCCAGAAGCTCTCTGAGCTCCGTTTCGATCTGTAATCCCGGAAACACTTCCAGAAATGGTTTTTCCATGCTTATCCCCGCGTTTCTCTAAGCGACTCCAATTCCTGCCTTAAGGTATGTAATAGCTCCTTCTCGGGAACCTTCCGGATCACCTGACCCTTCTTTATCAGAAGGCCCTCTCCGATTCCTCCGGCGATCCCGATATCCGCGTTTCTTGCTTCTCCCGGGCCGTTTACCACGCAGCCCATGACCGCGACCTTAAGATCCATATCGTCAAAATCCTTTACCATCTCCTCCACCTGATTGGCAAGGCCGATGAGATCGATCTGGGTCCGGCCGCAGGTAGGACAAGAAACCACCTCGATGCCGCCCTTCCGAAGGCCTAAGGATTTTAAGATCAGCTTCGCGCTTTTTACCTCCTCCACCGGGTCGCCGGTTAAGGACACCCGGATCGTATCTCCGATCCCTTCGTAGAGGATCACGCCGATCCCCACGGCGGATTTGATATTTCCGGAAAGCAGCGTACCGGACTCCGTGATCCCCACATGAAGCGGATACCGGCACTGTCCGGCCATCAATTCATGGGCCCGGATACACAGAAGAACGTCGGAAGCCTTGATGCTGACCACCAGGTTGTCGTAGCCCTCTTCCTCGATCGCCCGCACTTCCTTTAGCGCGCTTTCCACCAGAGCCTCCGCCGTTACGCCGCCGTACTTCTCCAAAAGCTCCTTTTCCAAAGAACCGCTGTTGACGCCGACCCGGATGGGGATCCCGTATTCCTTCGCCTTTTCCACCACCGCGCGGACCCGCTCCCGGGAACCGATATTTCCCGGATTGATGCGGATCTTATCCGCGCCGCTCTCGATGGCCGCGATGGCCAGCCGGTAGTCGAAATGGATATCCGCCACCAGCGGGATATGGATCTGCTTTTTGATCTCCCGGATGGCGGCCGCCGCCTCCATCGTGGGAACCGCCGTCCGGATAATATCGCATCCGGCCTCCTCCAGCTTAAGGATCTGCTTTACGGTTTCCTCTACATTCTCCGTCTTTGTATTGCACATGGACTGGATCAGCACCGGATTCCCGCCGCCGATCTTTTTATCGCCGATCTGAACGACTCTCGTGTTCTCTCTGTACATTTCCTCTCTCCTCTTTCTCTATGGACTCCATTTTTCTATGGACACCTTTTTCCATGGACTCCCATTTTCCTCTGGAAACCGCCGGATTCCCCTACGGCAGCAAAAACCGGATATCATTCCATAAAACAACGGCCATAAAGGTCATCAAAAGCGCCATTCCCGTAAGGATCATCGCGTTTTCGATTTTTCGGTTCACCGGCCGCCGGAAGATCATCTCGATCAAAATAAACAGAAGCCGCCCGCCGTCCAGCGCCGGGATCGGGATCAGGTTCATCACGCCCAGGTTGGCGGAAAACATCACCGTCAGGTTAAAAAGATTCATGATTACGGTAACAAAGCCATAGGAAAGATTCTGTTCCACCGTCTCATCGATAATGGTAACAATCCGGACCGGTCCCGCGATGTCGTCTCCGCTCACCCGGCCCGCGGCCATTAATTTCAAGCTGTCAACCACCGACCGGATCCAGAACTGAACCTCATAAACGCCGTAAAGGAACAGCCTGGGAACCGATTCCACCGGCTGCCGATATCCCGCCAGCTGGAATCCAAAATAATGCTGCCCGGATATCTCAATGGGCGTCAAAACCGTACTCCTTTCCTCCCACCGGCCGGAAGCCTCCTCATACCGCTTATAAGCAACCTCCATGGGACTGCCGTCTCCGGTCAGGTTATACAGCTGAATATCTCTGGAAAAGTGGATACTCCTTCCTTCGATCGCCGTAATCACGTCGCCGGCCGCCATTCCGGCTTCCTGCGCCGGCTGTCCCTCCGTCGTTCCCACTAAGACCGGCGCGTCGTAGCCGGCCCAGGAGAGAATGACCACCGCCAGCACGTACGCCAGGATAAAATTAAAAACCGGCCCGGCGGCGATGATGCAGAATCTGGCGATCGGAGACTGTTCCAGAAAGGAACCGCCCAGCAGTTCGCCTGCTGTATCTTTCCCGGCAGCGCCGGTATTTTCCAGCCGCTCCTCCCCGGCCTCCGTCTCCTCATCTTCCAGCTCCCCCATCATCGCGCAGGAGCCGCCCAAAGGAAACAATTTTAAGGAATAGCGGGTACCGCTTTTTTTGCTCACATGGGACAAAAGCCGGGGGCCAAAGCCCACGGAAAACTCCACGACGCCGACGCCAAACAGCCGCGCCGCCAAAAAATGGCCAAACTCATGAAACAGCACGATTCCGCCAAGAACCAGAATCGCCGCAGCCAAACCGAAATCCAATCAATTTCCTCCTGTTCCCTTTCTGATTTCAAACCGGCTCTTTAACCAGTCATACGTTTCCGTCTCCGTCTCCAAAATTTCATTTAAGGACGGATGCTCGATTTTCTTATGATGCCCCATCGCGCTCTCAATCATGTCTGTGATCGCAAGGAATGGGATCTCCTTTTTCAGGAATCTGGCCACCGCCCATTCATTGGCCGCGTTGAATACCGTCGGCATAGAGCCGCCGGCTCTTCCCGCCGAATAAGCAAGGGACAGACCGTTAAAATTCTTAAGATCCGGCGCCTCGAAGGCGATTTCCTTAAGGCTCCAGAAATCCAGCCGTTCTCCGGCCATGGGCCTGCGCTCCGGATAATAAAGGGCATACTGGATCGGAAGCTTCATATCCGGCGTCCCTAACTGGGCCATGACGGCGCCGTCCGTAAACTGCACCATGGAATGGATCACGCTCTTGGGCTGGACCACCACCTGGATCTCGTCAAAGTCCACGTCAAACAGCCATTTGGCTTCCATTACCTCCAAGCCCTTGTTGACCATCGTGGCGCTGTCGATGGTGATCTTTTTTCCCATGGACCAATTGGGATGCTTTAGGGCGTCCTCCACCGTTACCTGTCTCATCCGCTCCCGGTCCCAGCCCCGGAAAGGACCGCCGGAGGCCGTTAAGAGAATCTTTTCAATTTTATTCCCAGCTTCGCCGTTTAAGCACTGGAAAATCGCGCTGTGCTCGCTGTCCACCGGCAGGATCCGCACCTTCTTTTCCCGGGCAAGGGGCATGATCAGATGGCCCGCCGTCACCAGCGTCTCTTTATTTGCAAGGGCGATATCCTTTCCCGCCTCAATGGCGGCAATGGTGGGACGGATCCCGATCATTCCCACGATGGCCGTCACCAGGATCTGAGCGGACTCCATGACGGAAATCTCCAAAAGACCGTCCATCCCGCTCACAATTCTCGTATCCGTATCGTTTACGCGGACGGCCAGTTCCTTAGCCTTCTCCTCCTCCCAGACGCCGCAGAGCCTCGGATGAAATTCCCGGATCTGCCGCTCTAAAAGCTCGATATTCCTTCCGGCCGCGATGGCCTCCACCTGGATATCCCCATTGGCGCGGACCACCTCCAACGTCTGGGTTCCGATGGAACCGGTGGAGCCCAATACCGCAATATGCTTCATACCAAAGCCTCCATTCAAAGCTATCGAAGTCCCAAAAACAGCACCGCAAAATAAATCGCCGGAGCCGTAAAGATCATACTGTCGAACCGGTCCAAAATCCCGCCGTGCCCAGGGATCAAGTGTCCGTAATCTTTGACATTGTGATTCCGCTTGATGGCGGAGGCGGCCAGATCCCCCAGCTGGGAAATCACCGCCGCGATGGCGCAGGCGGCCGCGCTGATGGCGCCGGGCTGGATCATATTCGTCATGCTGCCTTCAAAATAAGCGCCGTACAAAAAGCCTAAGAGCGCCGCGCCCGCAACGCCTCCCACCGCTCCCTCAATGGTCTTTTTCGGGCTTAAAACCGGAGCCAGCTTATGCTTTCCCAAAAGCATTCCCGCGCAATAGGCGCAGGTATCGCAGCCCCAGGAGCTTAAAACAATCAGCCAGACCAAATACTTTCCGTCCGGCATAGCGCTCACCTGGTAAAGGTAGGAAAACATGATTCCTACGTAAAAAATCCCGAAAAAGGCCACCGTGATCTGCTCCGTCCCGAATTTGGGAAAGGTCACCACATAAACGGACATCAGAAGCATCAAAGCGCCGATGACTAAAAGC
>DVFQ01000082.1 GCA_018713185.1 Candidatus Copromonas avistercoris (nom. illeg.)
AAAAAGCGCTCGAAAAAAGTGCTGGATTTTACCTAAATGACTTGACAGAATAGGAGCCTTGTTATATAATTAGTTTCGTCGTTCAGAGACATTCCTCGATAGCTCAGTCGGTAGAGCACGCGGCTGTTAACCGCGCTGTCGTAGGTTCGAGTCCTACTCGGGGAGCTTTTTTATGCCAGTTTCTTATAGAAGCGAACTGATAGATAGAATGTATTCTGGACCTTTAGCTCAGTTGGTTAGAGCAACCGGCTCATAACCGGTCGGTCCCGGGTTCGAGTCCCTGAAGGTCCACTTCTTTTCCCAATTAGATGCGTCGGCATAAAAGTTTTCTATGGCCCGGTGGCTCAGCTGGTTAGAGCGCCGCCCTGTCACGGCGGAGGTCGTGGGTTCGAATCCCATCCGGGTCGTTTTTGTTGTTTAAAATATGAAATATAGTTTGAAAACCGCGGGAAGCGGAGAATTCGGGGTCTTAGCTCAGCTGGGAGAGCATCTGCCTTACAAGCAGAGGGTCATAGGTTCGAGCCCTATAGGCCCCATTGAACGGGTTTTCCGTTCTTGGTTTGCCGGTGTGGCGGAATAGGCAGACGCAAGGGACTTAAAATCCCTCGGGGGCAACCCCGTACCGGTTCAAGTCCGGTCACCGGCATGGAAAAGAGCTTGTAATTACAGGCTCTTTTTTCATTTTGGAAATATCGTGAATGGAGAGGCTATGAAGAATTGGACAACCTTTCGGTACGCGTTTCAAAAATCGTTGCCGGTGATGGCCGGCTATCTCGTTTTGGGGATGGGGTTCGGTATGATGCTGGAGGCGGCGGGATATGGAATTGGATGGGCGCTAGCCATGAGTATTTTTATCTATGCGGGCTCCATGCAGTATGTTGTTATCGATCTTTTGACGGGAGGTGCGTCGCTCATCACGACGGCCCTGATGACGGTCGCGGTGAATATCCGGCATTTGTTTTACGGGATTTCAATGGTGGAGCGGTATCAAAATACGCGGCCATGCAAGCCGTACTTGATTTTCGCGCTGACGGATGAAACCTATTCCCTGGTCTGCAGCGGGGAGGTTCCGGAAGGGATCAGCTGGAAGTGGTACTGCTTTTTCCTTTCGCTGCTGAATCAATGCTATTGGGTCGCGGGAAGCGCGGCTGGTTCGGTCTTTGGCTCCTTCGGCGGCTTTTCCACCGAGGGAATTGATTTTTCTATGACGGCCTTATTTCTTGTCGTGTTTCTTGAACAGTGGAAAAGCACAAAGGATCATGCGAGCGCGGTCCTTGGCGGTTTCGTCTCGCTTTTCTGCTTGATCTTGTTTGGGCCGGACGGATTTCTGATCCCGTCGCTGATCATGATTCCCGTTCTTTTGACGGCGACAAGACGGTTTCGAGGGAAGGAGGGGGTAAGCGATGGTTCCGTTTCATGAAATAGGGATTGTGGCAATTGCGGCCGCGGTTACCATGGCGCTTCGGTTCCTGCCGTTTTTTGTGTTCCGAGGAGACAGGCCGATGCCGGAAGGCCTCCGGTATCTTGCCGGGGTCCTGCCATGCGCGATGATCGGGATGCTGGTGATCTACTGTCTGCGGAATACGGATGTTTTTGCCGCGCCCCACGGGCTTCCGGAGATCGTATCCTGCCTTTTGGTTGCGGTTCTCCATTTGTGGAAAAGAAATACGCTGATCAGCATTGCGGCTGGGACTGCTTTTTATATGTTCCTGGTCCAGGCGGTTTTTTGATGTCAACCTGTCCTCTTTTCTCATATATTATGGGAAAAGAGGTTTTTATTTTTTAGGGGGTTCACATGAAGATTTGTCTGGACGCAGGTCATTATGGGAAATATAATCAGAGTCCGGCGGACCGCCGGTATTTTGAATCGGATATGACATGGAAGCTTCATTTGCTGCAGAAGAAATATTTGGAGCAGTACGGGATCCAGGTGATCACGACCCGCTCCGCGCAGGAAGACGACCGGGGGCTGTTTGACCGGGGAGCCGCTTCGGCTGGCTGCGATTTATTTATTTCCGATCACAGCAATGCGGTCGGCAGCGGGGTGGACGACCGGGTCGATTATCCGGCGGCTTACTGCGCCATCGACGGCAGCGCCGATGGGATCGGGATGGCGCTAGCTCAGTGCGTGGAGCAGGTAATGGGAACGGCTCAAAAGGCGCGGATCGAGCATCGGAGAGGAAGCCGGGGAGACTACTATGGAGTTTTAAGGGGTGCGACTTCTGTCGGCACGCCGGGATTGATCCTGGAGCATTCCTTTCATACCAACACGGCAATAGCGGCATGGTTGCTGGACGAGAATCATTTGGAACGCCTGGCCCGGGCACAGGCGGCGGCTATTGCGCTTTATTACAATCTTTCCGCGCCCGAGGAAGAGAAGAAATCCGGCTGGTATCAGGAGGAAGGCGGCTGGAGATATTATCTGGGCAATACCGGCGAACCAGTGAGAAATGACTGGCATAGGAGCGGGGAAGACTGGTACTGGTTTGACGGCGCCGGGTTTATGGTCTATAACGACTGGAAGCGGGGCAGCGACGGTACCTGGTACTATTTGAAAGAGAATGGCGCCATGGCGAGGAACGAATGGATCATCTGGAAGAAGGAGCTGTACCGGGTCTTGGAGGACGGGGCGATGTTCATTGGCTGCATGTGTCTGCAATCGGGAGAAGACGGAGCCCTAAAAACCGGATTCGGAGGACTTTCGCGGATGGAAAACAAGGAGGCGGAAGGAACGCTGCTTCCGGAAAAAAGAGAAAAGAAGAAGCGGCGGCCCAGGCGGCGCAGGAGAGGGAAGAAGGCAGCTAGTAACAAAGAAGGTAGCCAGTAACAAAGAAGGCGGCCAGGAAAGAAAAGATTGAGAATTTTTTGAAGCTGTGATAGAATAATCCTGTCAGTTGGAGGAATTTGTGGTTTGAATTGCGAAAACGGGAGGGCAGGATGCGAAGAAAAGACAGAGAGATTCAGGACATGGCCGAGATCATGGAGATTCTAAAACGGGGCAGCGTATGTACCGTAGGATTCCAGGATACGCCGTGTCCTTATTTAATTCCAATGAATTATGGAGCTTTGCTGGAGGAGGGCAAACCGGCGCTTTATTTCCATGGCGCGCCGGAGGGGACGAAGTTAGAGCTTTTAAAGCGGGATCCCCATGTGTCCTATACGGTGTTTACCGGCGATAGGATTCATCTGGATCAGGAGACGGCCTGCCGTTCTTCTTCCAGCTTTGAAAGTGTCTGCGGATCGGGAATGGCCGTTCTTCTTGAGGGGGAGGAAAAACGAAAGGGACTTGCCGTTTTGATGAACCATCTGGGGCACGGGGAAGGCGCTCGCTTTAACGAGGACTCGTTTCCGGAAAAGGAAGTGGAGCGGATTGCTGTTTGGAAGATCATAACGGAGACGGTGACTGGAAAACGCCACGAATAACCGTTTTAAGAAAAAGAAGGGAGAGAGCGGATATGGATGCAGAGTACAGAACGCTGATCGCGGAGACGATCGACAAACGGGCAAAAGAGTACACAGACTTAAGCGATGAGATCTGGGGATACGCGGAGCCGAGATTCCAGGAATATGAGTCGTCCCGGGCCCAGCAGGAGTTTTTTAAGTCCAGGGGATTTTCGGTGAAGGCAGGCCTGGCAGGGGAGGAGACCGCGTTTATTGCCGAATACGGTTCCGGAAAGCCGGTGATCGCGTTTTTGGGAGAATTCGACGCCTTATCCAGCCTGCAGCAGGAGGCGGACTGCACGGAGCGCCGTCCGATCCCGGGAAAAGAAAACGGGCATGGCTGCGGCCATCATCTTCTGGGAACCGCGTCGGTGGCGGCGGTGGACGCCTTAAAGACGTATATGGAGGAGAAGAAGATTTCGGGGACGATCCGCTATTATGGCTGCCCGGCGGAAGAGAATGCCGGAGGAAAGGCGTATCTGGTCCGCGACGGCTATTTTGAGGATTGCGATGCGGCCCTGACCTGGCATCCCCACACGACGAATAAAACGATGGGGAAAGCGGGATTTTTGGCAAATTTCCGGGTGTTCTTTACGTTCCATGGAATTTCTTCCCATGCCGCCGGCGCGCCGGAGCTGGGACGGTCCGCGCTGGACGCTGTGGAGATTATGGATATTGGCGTCAACTATATGCGGGAGCATATGATCGACGCGGCCAGGATCCATGGAGCGATTACCAACTCCGGCGGAATCGCGCCCAACGTGATCCCGTCCGAAGCGCAGATCCTTTACGCGATTCGCGCGCCGAAGGTGACCCAGGTCAAGAAGCTTTATGAGAGAATGTGTGACATTGCCAGGGGCGCGGCGCTGATCACCGGAACGACGGTGGACATCCGCCAGGTGGCGGCTTATTCCGACGTGGTCCGCAACCGGGTCCTGGAGGAGGTCATGGATGAAAATCTCCAGGCTTTTGTTCCCATTGGCTATACAAAAGAGGAACTGGAGTATGCGAAAACCTTCCAGGGGGCCATCACGGAGCTGGACCGGGAGGGACTGAAAACGATGATTTCCCAGTTGGCGGACAAGGAGCATAAGAAAGAGATGCAGGAAATGCCCCTTCTGGATTTTGTTATCGATAAAGATATGGGAGTGGGCGGAGGCGGCTCCACGGACGTGGGAGACGTCAGCTGGGTTGTGCCGACGGCGCAGGTAAATGTCAACTGCTACGCGGCGGGAACGGCGCTTCATTCCTGGCAGGCGGTAGCGCAGGGAAAGTCTTCCATCGCCCATAAGGGAATGCTGACGGCGGCCAAGGTGATGGCCTGCAGCGGCGCGAAGCTGCTTTTGGATCCGCAGATCATTGAGCGGGCGAAGGAGGACTGGAAGGATGAATTGGATGGGGAGACTTATCCCAATCCTCTTCCCAAGGACGCGAAGCCGGAAATTTGGTAAAGCCGGCAAAAAGTCCGGAAGGGCCGGCAGACGGCAGTACGGGAATGCCGGCGAGTAAAAATCCAGCGGAACCGGCGGAAAAGCCGGCAAGTAAAAAATAGTTGACAGATGCGAAAATTTATAGTAGAATCTATCCTGTTGAGTGAAGGAATTCACTTTGCGTGCGTCAGTAGCTCAGCTGGATAGAGCATACGGCTACGGACCGTAGTGTCGGGAGTTCGAATCTTCTCTGGCGCGCTGAAGGGCATCTGCGATAGGCAGGTGCCCTTTTTGCATATGGGGGAGAAATCCTCGAATTCGGTTTACTTCGGACGAAAGATAGGATAAAATAGAGGAAGATAAGAGACGGAATGAATCGAGCGGGCTGAGGATAGAAAAACGGCCCGGGGAAAGTAACATGCAGGAAAGAAAGACAGCTTTGTTTACATACAGCCTGATCCGCGCCCCAAGGAAAACGCTTTCTTTGCGGGTGAACGAGGATGGGAGCCTGACGGTGCGGGCGCCTTACCGCCTGCCGGCGGAAGCGGCGGACCGGTTTGTGGAGGAACACCGGCAATGGATCCGAAAACGGCTGCTGGAGCAGGAAAATAAACGGCGGCTGCGGCCCTCCTATACGGAGGAGCAAAAAATGGCCGGCCGACGGCTGGCGGCCAGGATTTTCTCGGAAAAATGCCGGAGGTTTGCGGCGGTTATGGGGGTCAGCTATGGAACGATCACGATCCGGGAGCAGAAGACCCGCTGGGGAAGCTGCAGCGCCAAAGGCAATTTGAACTTTAATTGGAAGACGGTTCTGATGCCGGAGGAAATCCAGGATTATCTGGCGGTCCACGAGCTGGCTCACAGGATTGAAATGAATCACAGCCCGGCTTTTTGGGCCGTGGTCGAGCGGGTTTTGCCGGACTACCGGGAGCGGCGCCGGTGGCTTTTAGAAAACGGAAAATACTATTAAAGAGGGACGGCGGGATATGCAGCAGGACGGTAAGGAGATCTGGATGGTGCAGACCAAACGGGCGGATTTTAAAGGACTTGCCCAAAAGCTGGGAGTGAGCCCGGTTTCTGTCCGGATCATGCGCAACCGGGGGCTGGAAACGGAAGAGGCAATGCGCCGGTACCTGTACGGGACGGCGGACGACCTGTATGACGGCAGCCGGATGACCGATATGGAGCGGGCATCGGAAATCCTTGTGGAAAAGCTGAAAAGCGGGAAAAGAATTCGAGTAATTGGGGATTATGATATAGACGGCGTCTGCTCTTCGTATCTGCTTCTTACGGGGCTTAGGCGGGTATCGGAGGCCCTTTCGGGGACAAAGGGACGGATCGATTATGAGATCCCGGACCGGATCGCCGACGGCTACGGGATGAATGAACGCATGATCCGTCAGGCGTCTTCGGATCAGGTGGATACGCTGGTGACCTGCGACAACGGAATCGCTGCCGCGAAGGAGATCCGGCTGGCCGGGGAGCTGGGAATGACGGTGATCGTAACGGATCATCATGAGATCCCGGTGGATGAAGAAGGAAATCAGGCGCTTCCGCCGGCGGCGGCGGTGGTGGATCCGAAGCGAAAGGGAGATTCCTATCCCTATCCGGAGATCTGCGGAGCGGTTGTGGTTTATAAGCTTCTGCAGCTGCTTTACCGGCGGGCAGAGGTTCCCGAGGCGGAATGGAAAGAGCTTCTGCAGTTCGCGGCGGTGGCTACGGTGGGCGATGTGATGCGCCTGCAGGATGAAAACCGCCTGATCGTAAAATACGGATTAAGGCAGTTGGCCGAGACCAGGAATCTAGGACTTCGCTGCCTGGCGGAAAAGAACGGCCTGGATATGGGGCGGCTAAGCGCTTACCATATTGGATTTGTGATCGGCCCCTGCCTCAATGCCGGAGGCCGCCTGCAGACGGCAAAGCTGGCCCTGCGGCTTTTGCAGGCAGATACCAGGGAGGAAGCGGAGCGGCTGGCGGAGGAGTTAAAGGAGTTAAATGATCTTCGTAAGGATATGACGGCGAAGGGCGAAGCGGAGGCGATCCGGCAGGTGGAGGAACGGTACGCGAAGGATAAGGTCCTGGTGGTGTTTCTTCCCGAGTGCCATGAATCCCTGGCTGGGATTATCGCCGGAAGAGTCCGGGAGCATTTCCATAAACCGGCCTTTGTTCTGACCAAAAGCCAGGAAAGCGCGGCGGACGGCATGGCAAAGGGCTCCGGACGGTCGATTGAAGCGTACCATATGTTCCAGGGGCTTTGCCAGGTTTCGGATCTGCTTCCGAAATTTGGCGGTCATCCGATGGCGGCCGGGCTTTCGGTTCGGGAGGCGGATATCGGCGAGCTTCGGAGGCGGCTCAATGAGAACGCTGAGCTTACGGAGGAGGACTTTATTCCCAGGATCTGGATCGATGTTCCCATGCCGTTTGAATACGCTTCGGAGGAGCTGGTACGGGAGCTGGAGCGGCTGGAGCCCTTTGGACAGGGGAATGAAAAGCCGCTGTTCGCCCAGAAGGATTTGTGGATAAAAAGCGCCAGAGTGCTGGGGAAAAACCGGAATGTGGTCCGGCTTTCTCTGGCGGCGGAAAACGGGTTCCCGATCGAAGGCATCCTTTTGGGGGACGGAGACGAGTTTATGAGCAGACAAGCCGAAAGCAGCCGGATTGACGTAACATATTATCCGGACATCAACGAGTATAACGGAAACCGGACGCTGCAGGCTGTAATAAAAAATTATAAATTACATTAAGGAGGCTATCACATGGTTAATGAGGTTATGAAGTTCATCGCAGAGTATGACAGCGAAGTGGGAGCAGCCATCGAGGCGGAGGCTGCCAGACAGCGCAGGAATCTGGAGCTGATCGCGTCGGAGAACATTGTTTCCGAAGCCGTTATGCTGGCGATGGGCACAGTGCTGACCAACAAGTATGCGGAAGGCTATCCGGGAAAACGCTATTACGGCGGATGCGAATGTGTGGATGTGGTGGAAAATCTGGCCATTGAGCGGGCAAAGAAGCTGTTCGGCTGTGATTATGCCAACGTGCAGCCCCATTCGGGCGCCCAGGCCAATATGGCGGCGTTTATTGCGATGCTGAAGCCGGGGGATACCGTAATGGGAATGAACCTGAACCATGGCGGCCATCTGACCCATGGAAGCCCCGTAAACTTTTCTGGACTGTATTTTAATATTGTGCCTTACGGCGTCAACGACGAAGGCTTCATCGACTATGACGAGCTGGAGAAGAAGGCGATGGAGACCCATCCGAAGCTGATTATCGCCGGAGCAAGCGCCTATGGCCGGACCATTGATTTTAAGCGGTTCCGTGAGATCGCGGATAAGGCCGGTTCTTATTTGATGGTCGATATGGCCCATATCGCGGGCCTGGTGGCTGCCGGCCTTCATCCGAGCCCCATTCCTTACGCGGACGTGGTAACGACGACGACCCATAAGACGCTGCGCGGACCGAGAGGCGGCCTGATCCTGGCCAATAAAGAGGCGGCGGAGAAATTTAACTTTAATAAAGCGATCTTCCCGGGAAGCCAGGGCGGCCCGCTGGAGCATGTGATCGCGGGAAAGGCCATCTGCTTTGGCGAAGCGTTAAAGCCGGAATTTAAGGCGTATCAGGAGCAGGTGATCAAAAACGCCAAGGCGCTGGCGGCGGCTCTTCAGAAGCAGGGCTTTAAGGTTCTTACAGGCGGAACGGACAACCATTTGATGCTTCTGGATCTTCGGGATATGGAGATTTCCGGAAAGCAGCTTCAGAACCGCTGCGACGAGGTTTATATTACGTTGAATAAGAATACGGTGCCCAATGATCCCAGAAGCCCGTTTGTGACCTCGGGCGTCAGAATCGGTACGCCGGCCGTAACCTCCAGAGGATTGGTGGAGAGCGATATGGAAATAATCGCAAAGCTGATCTGGCAGGCGGCGACGGACTTTGATAATAAGGCCGATGAGATCCGGAAAGCGGTTACGGAGATCTGCGGTCGTTATCCGATCTACCAGTAATAAATACTCCCTCTGCTCTCATAGACTGGCTACAGGCGAAAGAGAGTGGAGGGGATTTTTTGTTCGAGACGAAAACGGCCGCGGAGACGGAAAAATTGCTGCGGACAGGGCGCCGGGGGCTTACAGAGCAGGAGGCTAAAGCAAGGCTTAAAAAATACGGCGCCAATGAGATGGAGGAAAAAAGGGGGAAGGGCGTCGGGGAGCGGTTTTTGTCCCAGCTAATGGATCCGCTGATTTATGTTCTGATCGCCGCCGGAGTGGTTTCAATCCTTTTGGGCGAGGCGAAGGACGCGGCGATTATCGCCGCGGTCGTACTTTTAAACGCGGCGGTAGGCGTGATCCAGGAAGGAAAGGCGCAGAAGGCCTTGGAGGCGCTAAAGAAGATGACCAGGCTTACGGCCTTAGTAATGCGGGACGGAAACATACGTGAGATCGACGCCGCCGGCCTGGTTCCTGGTGATCTGGTCTTTTTGGAGGCCGGCCGGCAGGTTCCGGCGGATCTGCGGCTGACGGTTTCGGAAAACCTTCAGATTGAGGAAGCGGCTTTGACGGGCGAATCGCTTCCGGCGAAAAAGGACGCCTTATTTTTGGCGGGAGGGAAGCTGCCGGCGGGAGATTGCCGGAATCTGGCATATATGTCCTCCAATGTAACGGCGGGCCGCGGAGAGGGCCTGGTTACGGCCACGGGAATGGATACGGAGATCGGACGGATCGCCGGCCTGATCCGGGAGGCTCCGGAGGAGCTGACGCCCCTTCAGAAACGATTGGGAGATTTGGGCGGCGTGCTGAGCGTGCTGGCGCTGGTCCTCTGCGGGGCGCTGTTCGCGGTGGCCGTTTGGCAGGACCGGCCGGTGGGAGAGATGCTGATCACGGCTATATCCCTGGCGGTCGCCGCGGTTCCGGAGGGGCTTCCGGCGATTGTTACGATCGTGCTGGCCCTTTCTGTGTCACGGATGGCGAAGGTCCATACAATTATCCGGCGCCTCCCTTCGGTGGAAACGCTGGGCTCGGTCAGCGTGGTCTGTTCGGATAAAACCGGAACGCTGACGAAAAACCAGATGACGGTGGAGGTATGGGAAACCGCGGAGGAAATTTTAAGCGGGGTCAGGGGGCGGAAACCGCCGGAAAAGGAGGCGGAGGATCCCAGGAGGGAAGCGGAAAAAGGACGGGCGGAGGAAGGAACGGGAAGACCGATTGGGGAAGGGACTTTTGGCTCGGGCCGGGAATTGACGCGCGCCTTCGTTTTGTGCAATGACGCGGCGGAGGGGGAGAATGGCTTTTTGGGAGACCCGACGGAAACCGCCCTTCTTTCCTATGCGTCAAAAAAGGGAGCGGACGTTTCTTTGCTGCGGCGGCAGTGGACGCGGATCGGGGAGCGTCCCTTTGATCCTGCGCGCAAGCGGATGACTACGGTACATAGACGGGGCGAGGAAGTTGTTACTTACATGAAGGGAGCGCCGGATCTTCTTTTGGCCCGATGCCGGTTCTGGCTTTCCGAAACAGGGGAACGTCCTCTTACGGAAGGACAGCGGCAAAAGCTCCTCCTGCGCACAGCGGCGCTTTCCAAAGAGGCCTACCGCGTGCTGGGGGCGGCAAAAAAGGCGGGAGACGGCAGGGACGAGAAGGATCTGGTGTTTCTTGGCCTTGCGGCGATGATGGATCCGCCGCGTCCGGAGGCGGCCCGCGCGGTAGAGTTGTTTCGCCAGGCCGGCGTGCGAACGGTCATGATCACGGGAGACCATAAGGATACGGCTTTCGCGATCGCGAAAAAGCTTTCGATTGCCGACTCCATGCCGCAGTGCGTATCCGGCGGGGATTTGGACGGCATGACGGAACAGGAATTGAGCCGGAGACTGGAGGATTTGCGGGTATTCGCCCGGGTATCGCCGGACCATAAGGTGCGGCTGGTGCGGGCGTTTAAGAAGGCCGGGAAGATCACGGCGATGACCGGGGATGGGGTGAACGACGCGCCTTCCCTAAAGGCGGCCGACGTGGGGATCGCCATGGGGAAAAGCGGTACCGACGTCGCGAAGCAGGCGGCCGACATGATCTTAACGGACGATAATTTCGCCACCATTGAAAAAGCCATTGAAGAGGGACGGGGCGTTTATGAAAATATCCGGAAGTCTGTGATCTTTCTTCTTTCCTCTAACTTTGGCGAGATCATGACGATGTTGTTGGCGATTCTTTTTTCGCTCCCGTCGCCGTTAAAAGCGAGCCATATCCTGTGGATCAATTTGATTACGGATTCGTTGCCGGCGCTGGCGCTGGGGGTGGATGAAAACGATGGAAGCGAGCTGATGCGGGAGCCGCCCAGAAGGCCGGAAGAAAGCTTATTTTCCAGGGGCGGGCTGCCCTGTATGCTTTTTTACGGCGTGCTGATCACGGTGATCAGCCTGACGGCGTTTCTAAAGCTTCCGGTGCAGATCCTGGCCGGGGCGGGAGAAGCGATTGGGCTGGAGGCGGTCGCCTCGGTTCTTTCCGATGAGAAGGTGCTGGCGGCCAGCCAGACTTACGCCTTCACGGTTTTGGGACTTTCCCAGCTGTTTCATGCGGTGGGGATGCGGGATGTGGCGAAATCTGTTTTCCGCATGGATCATTTGAAAAACAACCTGATGCTGGCGGCGCTGGGGATCGGGTTCTTCCTGCAGTTTGCCGTTACGGAGATTCCGTTTCTTGTGGATTCGTTTCAGACGGTGCGGCTTACTGCGGGCGAATGGGGAAGCCTTTTGATTCTTGCGGCGGCGCCCATGCTGGCCCATGAGCTTTTGATTGGTTTGGAACGGATTTTTCGGATACAGAAAAAACGATAGGAAGAAAAAGGAGAGCGAGGATGAAATTGTCGGAGAAAACGGCAAGAAATATTGCGGTCTGCCTGGAGTATGACGGCAGCAGGTACCGCGGATGGCAAAAGCAGGGAAATACGGAAATGACCATTCAAGGGAAGCTGGAAGCGGTTCTTTCCCGAATGGCGGGAGAGCCGGTGGAGGTTCATGGCTCCGGGCGGACAGACGAAGGCGTTCATGCCCGGGGGCAGGTGGCCAATTTCTGGCTGCCGGGCCGGATCCAGGAGAAGGCAGAGGAAATCGGCAGCTATATGAACCGCTATCTGCCGGAGGATATCCGGATCGTAAAGGCATGGGAGGCCGCGCCCCGGTTCCACAGCCGCCTTTCGGCAGCGGGGAAAACGTATGCTTACTATGTGGAAACCGGGGAAAAGGCGGGAGTTTTTGAAAGAAAGTATGTTTATCAGCTGGGCCGCAGGCTGGATCTTGAGGCGATGAGGAAGGCCGCGGCGCTTTTGGAAGGGGAGCATGATTTTAAGAGCTTCTGCGGAAACAAGAGGATGAAAAAAAGCACGGTCCGCCGCCTGGATCGGATCGAAATCCGGGAAGAGGGGAGCCGGATCGTGCTTGCCTATACGGGAAACGGATTCCTTTATCAGATGGTGCGGATCTTGACGGGAACCTTATTGGAGGTAGGATTGGGAACGCGGGCTTGGGAGTCCATGGAAGAAATTTTATCGGCCCGCGACCGGCAGGCGGCAGGATGGACCGCGCCTCCGGAGGGCCTGTTCTTAGCGGAGGTTCAGTATCCGAAGAATATAGAGGCAAGAGCGGCGGAGAGATGAGCGAAAGCGGCAAAGGAGCGGGCGGCGAAGGAGGCGAAAGCGAAAAAGGAGCGGGCAGCGAAGGAGGCGAAAGCGGCGAAGGAGACAGTTGACAGTCCCACCCTGCGGGGGTAAAATGGAGTCAGCAAAAACAGGAGAGCCGGAAGGAAGATCCGGACATCCAAGAAAGGGGAAAAGGGACGATCATGATGGATACGGTTGCGACGAGAGCAGTGGATCAGAACGCGGAGATTTTGACAGATTTGGCGAAAAAAATCTGGGATCATCCGGAAACGGCATTTAACGAGGTAAAGGCCTGCGAATGGACGGCGGAGGTTCTGCGAAACGCTGGATTCGAGGTTGAGGTTGGATATGTTGGGATGCCGACCGCGATTCGGGCCACTTGGGGGAAAGGACATCCGAAAATTGGATTTTTAGGCGAGTATGACGCGCTTCCCGGTCTGAGCCAGAAGGTCAGCACGGAGAAAGAGCCGGTAACGGCCGGCGCGCCCGGACAGGGCTGCGGCCATAATCTTCTGGGCGTTTCCTGTGTCGGCGCGGCTTTGGGAATGAAAGCGGAGCTGGAAGCGACTGGAAAAGAAGGAACGGTGGTATTTTACGGCTGTCCGGCAGAGGAGGTTCTGACCGGAAAAGCATTTATGGCGCGGGAGGGCGCGTTTGCGGATCTGGACGCGGCCTTTTCCTGGCATGGCTCTTCTGAAAATACATTGACCACAGGAACGATGACGGGATTAAACAGCGCGGTGTTCCACTTCCACGGGATCACGGCCCATGCCGGAGGGGATCCTCAGAACGGCCGTTCCGCATTGGATGCAGTGGAGCTGATGAATGTGGGCGCCAACTATCTGCGCGAACATGTGACCAGCGACGTCCGGATCCATTATGTGATCAAAGAAGGCGGCACGGCTCCCAATATTGTTCCGGACAATGCCAGCGTATGGTATTATGTGCGCGCGTTAAGCCGGGAGGCAGTGGAGGATACCTACCGCCGTCTGGTTAAGATCGCGGAGGGAGCCGCCCATATGACGGAGACGGAGTTGGAAATCGAGTTCATGGGCGGATGCTACAATACCTTAAATCCGGTGATGCTGACAAACCTGACCCACGATGTGATGGAGCAGATTGAGAGACCTCAGTGGACGAAAGAGGAGGAGGCGTTTGCAAAAGCGCTGAACGAAAAGAGCCCTCAGTATGAAGCGGTGAAGGCCTCCGGAAAGCTGGAAAACGGCCCGTTATGTACGTACGTGACGCCTGTCCGCAATGAGAATGGCTATGGTTCCACGGATGTGGGCGATGTTCAGCATATCGTGCCCTGTGTACAGGTGATGACGGCCACCTATAACCTGGCGGCTCCCGGACACAGCTGGCAGATCACGGCCTGCGCCGGAATGAGCATCGGCATGAAGGGAATGCTGTACGGATCAAAGGTTATGGCCGCAGCAGCGATGAAGCTGGTGGAGGATCCGAAGCTGGTAGAAGAGGCGAAGGAAGAGTTTAAGAAGCAGATGAACGGAAAAACCTATAAGTGTCCGATCCCGAAGGAGATTCCGATCCCGCAGCCGCAGAAATAGGCAAAGCGGCGGGGTCTTGCTCGAACAAAAGATAAATTGAATCCGATACAAAAGATGCCGCGGCTGGAAAGGGAAGGCCTTTTCCAGACTGCGGCATTTTGCGGATTTCGAGGGGAGGAGAAACAACAATCTTTTGGTTCGGGGAATTTCTTGCAAAGGGAAAGGCCGGATGGTATGATGAAGATAGAAGGCGGGCCGTTTTCCAGGAGAAGGCAGCCGGATGCTTCCATTGGACTTTCAGAAGGATTCCCCAGCGCTTGATGAAATGGAGGAAATACGTGACAGAGCGGGGAAGGGAGCTTCAAAAGCACTATGAAAGATATCGGGAGATCATTCAGCGGCTGACGCTGATGAGCGACGCGTTTATGCGGAATGTTTTTAAAAAGCCGGAATGCCTGGAATACATTCTTCGCATTATTCTGCAAAAGAAGGATTTGAGGGTGACGGAAGTGGTCATACAGCAGGACTATAAAAATCTGCAGGGGCGGTCCGTGATATTGGATTGCCTGGCGGAGGATGAGGATGGACTCCGGTATGACGTGGAGGTTCAGCAGGAAAAGGAAGGCGCCCTGCCGAAACGGGCAAGATATCACTGCGGCTTAATGGATATGAATACGCTGGATATGGGAGCAGATTTTGAGGCGCTTCCCGAAAGCTACGTGATATTTATTACCGCGGGAGATCCGTTTGGCGAGCACCTTCCGATTTACCATATTGATAGGATTATAGAAGAAACAGGAAACCCGTTCCAGGATCAGAGCCATATAATTTATGTGAATTCCGATATCCGCGGGGATACGGCGCTGGGAAGGCTGATGCATGATTTCCATTGTCAAAGGGCGGATGAGATGTACAGCCAGGTTTTGGCGGAACGGGTGAGAGAATTAAAGGAAACGCAGGAAGGAGTGGATCATATGTGCCAGGAAATGGAGAAGATTTATAGGGAAGGAAGAAAAGAGGGAAGGGAAGCCGGGCGGCTGGAAGGCAAAAGAGAAACGGCGATAAATCTGGCTGAAATGGGAATGCCGGTCGACAGGATCGCGCAGGCGGTCAAAGTAAACATTCAGCTGGTTCGTGAGTGGCTGTCGGGAAATACAGGCATTGCCAGATAAGAGTGGCTGTCAGGAAATACAGGCATCGCCAGATAAAAGCGCAAGGAGAAATCTGATCTGCTCCAGAAATTACAAGAGAATGAAAAATATTACTTGACGAATGGGACGGCTTGGGCTATAATACACGTTGTCAATGCGATGGGCTATCGCCAAATGGTAAGGCAACGGACTCTGACTCCGTCATTGTGAAGGTTCGAATCCTTCTAGCCCAGCTGAAAAAGCTCCGAAGAGACATTTCTTCGGAGCTTTTTGCAATCCTTAATTTCCTTTTTCAAGAGACTCGATATACTCCAAACAAGTAGAAAGTGCCGGGAGGCCGGAAAAACCGCTGACTCTCTTACATAAGATGTCGGGAGTTGTTCCGAATTCCACATTGCTGCTCCCGTCGGCATTCAGTACATGCATAGCGCGGTATCGAAGAATCAGCTTGCTTTTTGGAAGCTTCGCTATGTAGACATTGGTGCCGCCGCCATCTCCCCGGGTGTTTTCTCCAATGACGGTTGCAAAGCCGGTTGCTTTGCAGAACTGAGCAAAACCATCTGCTGCGGAAGCGACTTGAGAATCAACCAGCAAAAAGAATTGTCCGCTGCAGAGTGGTGCTTCCAAGGAGGGATTTACAGAAAAATGCGCAGAAATATAATATCGATTGTCTTGGAGATCGGTTGGATTAATGGCAGGGAGAGTTTCTAAATCTTTTAGATTTGGATTGAGGTCAGATTTTTGGATTCCGATGCTGGCAAATTGCTCTCGTGATTCCTTGCCGTACGGAGTCAGCATGATACTGTTCCAGTCTATTGCTTGGCGAATATTTGGAGAAACGATTAAATTCATCCAATAAGCGGAACTTCCGCCTCCATTTCCAGTAATATCGATAATAATATAGTCGGTGTCTGCATGAGCGAGGAACCATTCTTTAAGAAGTTTCTTATCGGTTTCCATAAAGGAGTATTTGAAACTGTTGACTTTAATATAACCGGTTTTTTCGTTGATGTCACGGAATGATAAATTAGTGGAAGATTTTCCAGAACTTTCGGTTGGAGCAGAGATAATAGGGGCGGATGGATCGCGCGCTGCTGTTTCTGGAAAAGGATTTCCGGTTTTTTCTGCAAGATAAGCGTACCGGTCATAAACGACGGAGTCAGAAAGGATGTTATAATTGTGTGCGATGAAATCGTTGGACTCATTCTGCAGGATATTTTTATCCTCTAAAAGTAA
>DVFQ01000083.1 GCA_018713185.1 Candidatus Copromonas avistercoris (nom. illeg.)
GACAAAGGGCCGTATTGATTTGCGCTCCATTGTGTAAGGCACACAGGGATCGCTTTTTCTCAGATAATCGCAGTATGCAGCGTCAACCATATAAAATGAAAAACTCATTTCTGACCTCCAAAGGAAAAGGGCTGGATCCTGAGACCCAGCCCGGCTTTTTTAGCTCCCACTTATTGGTAGGGTACACCGCTTTTTTAGCTCCCACTTACTGGTAGGGTACACCGCTTTTTTAGCTCCCACTTATTGGTAGGGTACACCGCTTTTTGAGTATCGCTACTCTCTACTATTATTATACGTATGGCTGGAAAAGATGTCAATCCCCTTGAAAAAATCCGTCTCGGTCTCGTCTCAGTCCTGCTGCGCCTGCTATTACATCGGCGGGACGGGCACGGGCCGTTCCCGGTCAAACACGGTTGTTACGTCAAACAGGTCGTCCAGGTGGGTTTTGGACGGGTTGGTTTCCGGAAGATCATAATACATCCGGTAGCCGTCCAGATTCCGCCGTCCCTGACGCAGATAGTCGGGGCCGGGCTGAACCCAGGAGGGGCTGGAATCCACATTGCAGAAATACCGGAAGCCCATTTGGTAAAGGGCGTCGTATTTCTCATTGTCGTGGCTGTACGGATGCCAGTCGCCGATATCGGCGCCGAAGGGATAGAGAATGATATCCGTTTCCCCAATCAGGCTTTCCACCCGGTCCTCCCATTTCCTGGCGTCGGTGATGACGTCTTCTACGGAACGGGAGCCGTAATTGATATGCCCCCAGCTGTGGGAGGCCAGTTCCCATCCGTTGTCTCTGAGACACTGGGCCACTTTTTTAGCGGCTTCCTTCTCTTCCTCGTAGCCAGGATTGTCCTGATAGGAGGGATCGGTCCGGTAGCCGAGGATGCCCTGGTATCCAGTCATCGCGATTATGGCTCTGGCGCCCTTATAGGAGAAGTCCGGATGCTCTTTGATGAAATCCTCCAGCAGAGGAACAAGATCATAGGAGCCGGTGGAGACGCTGCCGTCGTCCATTACCATTTCGCAGGTGGGTTTTCCGTCTTCTCCGATAACGATCCGGGAGGCGAATCCGTCGCCTTCCATATATTCATAATAGCATACGTCGTCCTGGGACATCACGAAGGGCTTTTTCCCGAGCGGCAGCAGGATATCGCCCGCTGTCATGGTTTCATTCCCGTTTTCATCCGTCTCGATATGGGCCAGGTCGTGGAGCCGGACCAGCACGTAGCCGCGTTCATACATCTGCTCCAAGATCGCCAGAAATTCCTTCTTTGTCGTCATGACCTGGTTGTAGCCGTCGGTGTCCGCGTCCCCGTCAAAGGCCTTCGCGTTATCCATAATAAGGGAGTGGAAGAATACATGGGGAATCGAGGTGATATCGGCGCGGACCAAAGTCCCTTTTATTTCTTCATAAGAAGCGGCCGCTTCCAGTACCTGCGGCTCACTGGAAAACTCCGGGTTTGAATTTAAAAGCGCGATGGCTCCGTCGTAATCATATCCTAAGGCCAAGGCCTCGGCGTCAGCAAGCAAGGCCTCCAAGCTGTTTTCTTCTGTTTCGCCGTCTTCTGCCGATGGATCGCTTCCATCAGGCCCGGTATGTTCTTCTTCCGGCCCCGATTCAGAATTCCCTGGGGCTTCGCTGACCGTTTGGGAATCGGGTCTATTTGGGTCCGCGAGTTTATTTTTTTTATGCCGGGTCCACAGCCAGCCGCCGATGCCAAAGGCGGCCAAAAGGCCCAGGATCAAAAGAAGGATCAGGATCCGTACGGTCCGCTGGCGTTTCCGCTGTCTCCGCCTCCTGGCAATATAAGCCCTCCGGCGCTCGTAATCGTCATCGTACTGCATGAGCATCACCTCATCTTCTGTAATCAGTTTTGTATTGTCCAGTCATTATACCGTGCCCACTAACCTCATCGTTCACCTCTGGCTCCGATTCGCTAAGTGGAGCAGGTATGACTCGCACTAAGCTCGAAAATACCTCGCTAAGTGCTCATATTATACCATACCTTCCGGTTTCTGTCATGGTGAATCGAGGAATATTTCCCGCTTTCCGCGCCATATTTTGTAGGGAAGGAGCAGCGCGGCCCGTACCCAGCGGCCGCCTGGCAAATGGGAAGAAAGGGAATGATGATGAAGGGAAAACGAAAATGGAAACAGGGTTGGCGCTGTCTGCTGGCAATGGCGCTTATATGGCTGCTTCTGATTCCGGCGGTTCCTGTACTGGGGAACACGGACGCGGGCCCAGAGGTGGGTGCGCCGTCCGCGCTTTTGATGGAGGCGTCTACGGGAACGGTGCTGTATGAGAAAAATGCGGATGAGCCCAGGAATCCGGCCAGCGTTACGAAAATTATGACGCTGATCCTGATCTTCGACGCGCTCCAGTCGGGGAAAATCCATCTGGAGGACGAGGTGACGACCAGCGCTTATGCGAAATCCATGGGCGGCTCCCAGGTATTTCTCGAGGAGGGAGAGATCCAGACGGTGGAAACGCTGATCAAATGTATCGTCATTGCCTCCGGAAACGACGCGTCCGTCGCGATGGCCGAGTATGTCGCGGGCGATGAAGGAACCTTTGTAAAGCAAATGAATGAGAGGGCAAAGGGCCTGGGGATGGACCATACGAATTTTGTGGATTGCTGCGGGCTGACGGATTCTCCGGATCATGTGACAACGGCCCGGGATATTGCCGTGATGTCCCGGGAACTGATTACAAAATATCCTCAGATTACCAATTATTCGACCATTTGGATGGAAAATATTACCCATGTGACGAGACAGGGATCCAAAGAATTTGGCCTTGCGAATACCAATAAGCTATTAAAAATGGCGGTGAATTTTGAAGTGACCGGATTAAAGACCGGCTCCACCAGCCTGGCAAAATACTGTCTTTCCGCTACGGCAAAAAAGGACGGAGTGGAAT